>JABDFS010000025.1 GCA_013286425.1 Bacteroidota bacterium | reverse complement strand
CTAATTGAGTATGGCATCTAAATCTGACAAAATAAAAAAAACAAATCCGCAATCAGGCGTGGAAAAATCTGACAATATGAGTGCTTCCAAATCAAAAAAGATGGAGGAAGATGATGAAGACATTGAAGACGATGATGATAAGAAAGTAAAAGCGTCACCAGCTAAATCAGGTCCTAAAAAGAAACAGGATGAAGACGATGATGATGGTGATAACGAAGAAGTAGATGATGAAGTTGATGAATGGGACAAACCTGAAGAAGATGACAAGGAATGGGATCCTGATTTTGACGAATTTGATATTCCTAAATCAAAAGGAAAGAAGTCTGGTGGCAAAAAAGACGCAGACACTGAAGAGGATGATTTGAAATTTGACGATGACTTAAAAGAGTTCGATCTCTTCAACGATTCGGGTAGCTTTGATGAAGACGATGACGATGATTTCTAAAAACATTTTTATTCTTGAATAGAATTATTGACATTTTTTATGTAGATAAAATTCACGAATTCAAACAGCGAATGCTAAACTGGGTAAATCAGTTTAGCATTTGTTGTTTTATGGATAGTCATGATTATGCAGATAAATATCATAAGTATGATTGCATTGCAGCGGCTGGCGCATATAAATTTTTTTCAGAAAATAATGATACACTTTCAAAGCTCAAAGATTTTTGTAAGGCAAATAAGAATGAATGGATATTTGGCCACTTAGGATATGATTTGAAAAACGAAATTGAAAACCTTCAATCAAAGCATTTAAATAAAATTGGTTTCCCTGATATTTATTTTTTTATTCCTGAAGTTGTTTTGTATTTAAATAATGATAAACTAACTATTCATTCAATAAAAAGAAATCCAGCAAAAATATTTAATGAGATAACTACTCAACCGTTTGTCAACAATAAAATATCACCTGAAAAAAACATAAGTATTACCGCTGCATCAACTGAAAAAGACTACATAGAAATTATCAGCAAGCTTCAGCAACATATACTAAGAGGCGATTGTTATGAAATAAATTATTGCTTGGAATTTTTTGCTGAGAACATTAACGTAAATCCACTAAGTACATATTTAAAGCTGCTTACAATTTCACCAACACCTTTTTCATGTTTTTATAAACTTGATAATAAATATTTGCTGTGCGCAAGTCCCGAAAGGTTTTTATCAAAGATCAATGATCAAATATTTTCTCAACCAATAAAAGGTACAGCAGCACGAAGTAAGAATGCAAATGCTGATGATCTTGAGAAGATAAGGTTATTCAATAATGAGAAAGAGAAAAGCGAGAACGTAATGATCGTTGACCTTGTACGAAATGACTTGAGCAAAATTTGTAAACCTGCTTCTGTTGAAGTTGAAGAGTTGTTTGGCATTTATTCTTTTCCACAGGTTCATCAAATGATATCAACTGTTTCAGGCACGCTTAAAGATGACATTTCATTTGCTGATATTGTAAAGGCAACTTTTCCAATGGGATCGATGACAGGGGCGCCAAAACGCAGCGCTATGCAATTAATAGAACAATACGAAAAAACAAAACGGCAATTGTATTCAGGAAGTGTTGGTTATATTTCGCCTGAAAATAATTTCGATTTTAATGTAGTGATACGAAGCATTTTTTATAATGCTGATAACAGGTATTTAAATTTTCTTGTAGGTAGCGCAATTACATATTATGCAGATGCTGAAAAGGAATACCAGGAATGTTTATTAAAAGCAAGAGCAATGCGGGAAGCGCTTGAATAATTATTTGTTTTGCAAAGAGGATGAGCCTGAAGAATTATTTAAGAATAGTTCAACACTTTGTTTTAATATGTCGGATTTGTCAGACTGGAATAATTCTGCTTTATCTGAAGGTAAACGCATTGGATAGATATCACCTTTTGCAAGTGCATCATCAAACCCGGGATTTAGTTTATTAAATATTGAAGCATCCATCATTAAAGTATTGGCAATAACAACGGAATTATATTTACCATAAACATTTATTGTTGTACAACTTGATGCAAGTTGTAAGTAATCATCTTTAGAAATGTTATTGTTAAGATCTGCATTTGCAATTTGGTTACCGGTAGCTGTGGCTATACTTCCGCCGCCTTCAAAAAAATAATGAGTTGCAATAAATTTTTTTACATGATTGCGTGTTTCAAGCGGAAGATAGTATTGAATATCCCAAAAATTTTTACTGTGTGCCTTTGCAATTGCTTTATTAACCTCACCTGAACCGGCATTGTAGGCAGCAATAACCAGCAGCCAATCATTATAATTAGTATATAATTCTTTTAATATTTTACAAGCTGCATTAGTGCTTTTTATATAATCCTGCCTTTCATCGGAATAATAATTTGTTTTTAAACCGTGTTCACGCGCTGTGCCATCCATTATTTGCCAGGGACCCACTGCTCCTGCCCATGATACTGCTGTTGAACTTAAACTGCTTTCAATTACAGATAAATATTTAAGCTGAACAGGTATGCCATAAGAAGTTAAAATGCGGTCATATAAGTCAAAATAAGGTTTAGCCCAAACCTTCATGTTATTAAAATAAGCAGTATGCTTTTTTATGTAATCATCTGCAAAAAATTTTGCTTCTGCATTCATTGAATAATTCAATGAATTATTAGCTGTAACAGGTGATAAAAGGCTTTTAAATACTTTGGAACTGTCAACCCTTATTGAAGCATTTGTTTTTATTGAAGTATCAATACCACTACTATCTTTTATATTTAAAATAAAAGATGGTTGATAGTTACAATAAGCCGAAAGACTAATTATGATACCTGACAGAATTATTGCGGTCTTTTTAATATATAAACCTGGAATAAACATTTTCAAAAAGGCCGATGATTACTTTATTAAGTTTTTAAAATTAATAACAAGGCATTAAAGCCTTTCATTGATAGCTGAAATTTTTTCAGCGAGAGCCAGCAAAGTTAACTCATTTAGGTGAGAAGCCATTAGTTGCAGGCCAAAGGGCATTCCGTTTGAATGTTTGAATAACGGAACAGATATTCCGGGAATGCCAACAAGATTTGCAAATACAGTATAAATATCTGCGAGAAACATTTCTATCGGATCATTACTTTTTTCACCAAATGTAAACGCAGTTGTAGGTGATACCGAAGAAATAATAGCATCTACTTCTTTAAAAATTTTATTCACTTTGTTTAAAAGTATACTTCTCACTTTTTGCGCCTGCGAAACATATGCATCGTAGTAGCCTTCACTCAACACAAATGTTCCAAGCATTATCCGTCTTTTTACTTCTTTTCCGAAATAATTGCTTCGTGTTGAATTGATTTGCAGTTCGATTTCTTTTTCACGGTTGCTCGCACCATATTTTATTCCATCATATCTTGAAAGATTGCTGGATGCTTCAGCAGTAGTTAAAATATAATATGCAGGAACAATATAATCGATCAGATCAAAATCAATTGGCACAACCTCTATTCCTGTATCCTGAAGTTTTCTTAAAAAGCCTTTTTGTTTTTCAGCAATCTCAGCATCAAGACTTGAATGATTGAACGTTGAAGGGAAATATGCGATGCGATAAGCTTTATCATTTAGCTTTTCTTTTTTATATAGAAAGATATCATCAACAGCAGTGCTATCGTACTCATCTTTACCGGAAATTACTTCGAGCACTAAAGCAGCATCAAAAATATTTTTTGCAAAAATCCCTATTTGATCGAAAGAAGATGCATAGGCAATTAAACCAAACCTTGAAACACGTCCGTAAGAAGGCTTTAAGCCAACAATGCCGCAAAAATCTGCAGGTTGCCGAACAGAGCCACCGGTATCACTTCCAAGGCTTACCATACAAAGATCAGCCTGAACCGAAACTGCAGAGCCACCTGATGAGCCACCAGGGACTCTTGTATTATCAACAGAATTAAGAACAGGGCCATACGCAGAGTTTTCATTACTGCTGCCCATAGCAAATTCATCACAGTTTTGCCTTCCGATTATAATGGCATCTTCATCCAGCAGTTTTTCAACTACTGTTGCATTGTAAACTGCAGTAAAATTTTCGAGAATGCGGGAGCCGGCAGAAACTGTATGTTCTTTATAACAGATAACATCCTTCAATCCTACTATAACACCATGTAATTTCCCGGTTGTTGCTCCATTAAGGCGTTTTTCATCAAGATACCGGGCGCGTTGTAAAGCCTCTTCTTCGTAAACCTCAAGGAAAGCATTAAGATGCTTATTTCTTCTTATACTATCAATATAAAAAGAAACGGCATCAACACATGTTGTTTTGCCGTTTCTTAATAATGTTTGATAGTCTTTGACAGAATGAAAACTCAACAAAGGCTATTATAATTGTTTAATAAATTAAGGCTGAGTGGTAGTAGTTGTTGTTTGAGAACTTTTATTTGAAGACTGTGGAGTTTCATTGATTCCATCCTCAAGTTCTTTACGTACATTGTTTTTCGCGTCGTTGAATTCACGGATACCCTTACCTAGGCCTCTCATAAATTCAGGAATTTTTTTGCCACCAAATAAAATTAATACAGCTAGGATAATTAAGACCCATTCGGATATACCAGGACTACTCATAGTAATTATTTAGGAAACAAAGGTAAAAGAAATATTAATCTGGGCTCGAAATAATAATTTCAAACAAAGATTTGGGAATACGTTTACATTCTTTTTTCTTTGATCCTTGCGCTCTTGCCGCTGCGGCTACGCAAGTAATACAATTTCGAACGACGTACTTTACCAACTTTATTTAAAATTACTGATTCTACATTAGGAGAGAAGAAGGGAAAAGCTCTTTCAACACCAATACCATCAGATATTTTGCGAACAGTAAATGCAGCAGTGGCGCCTGTTCCCTGGATCTTTAAAACATCTCCACGAAAGCTCTGGATACGTTCTTTACCACCTTCAATGATTTTATAGTTAACAGTAACATTATCCCCGGCTTTAAATTTGGGGTGTTGCTTTTTTATAGTAAGCTGCTCATGTATAAATTGCGTTGCTGCATTCATAACCGAATATTTTAAAGGACGGCAAAGGTATATACCTCAAGAAGAAATTCCAAATAAAACTCTTATCCAAAGAGTATAAAATGAATTGTTTTGAGGCTTTAAAACTTTTTATTAACAATACTAACGGGCAACATTAATGGCTCGTTTTTCTCTTATTACAGTGATTTTTATCTGACCAGGATAAGTCATTTCGTTTTGTATTTTCTGCGCAATTTCAAAGCTCAGTTTATCGCTTTCTGTATCAGAAATTTTATCAGCTTCCACAATAACTCTTAATTCCCTGCCTGCCTGGATCGCATATGCTTTTTCCACGCCACTATATCCAATTGCCAGTGCTTCAAGATCTTTTATTCTTTGAAGATATTGCTGCATTATCTCTCTTCTTGCACCGGGCCTTGCACCACTTATTGCATCGCAACTTTGAACAATTGGTGAGATAATGTATTGCATTTCCATTTCATCGTGATGGGCACCAATAGCATTTACTACCGCAGGGTTCTCACCATATTTTTCAGCGAGTTTAGCTCCTAATAATGCATGGCTTAATTCTGTTTCTTCATCCGGAACTTTGCCTATATCGTGCAGAAGTCCGGCTCGCTTTGCAAGTTTTGGGCTTAACCCTAATTCCGCAGCCATTGTAGCACATAAATTTGCTACTTCGCGGCTGTGCATCAACAGGTTTTGTCCATAAGAAGAACGAAATCTCATTTTACCAACTATGCGAACAAGTTCTTTGTGTAAACCATGAATGCCCAGTTCAATAACTGTGCGCTCACCAATTTCCATCACCTGTTCTTCTAATTGTTTGCGCGTTTTTTCAACAACCTCTTCTATACGAGCAGGATGAATTCTTCCATCCGCAACCAATCTTTGCAAGCTTAAACGTGCTATCTCACGGCGTAAAGGATCAAATGAAGAAAGGACTATTGCTTCCGGCGTATCATCAACAATCAGGTCAACACCTGTTGCCGCTTCAATGGTGCGTATATTTCTTCCTTCACGCCCGATTATCTGGCCTTTGATTTCGTCACTTTCCAGATTAAAAATAGTGACTGTATTTTCAATAGTCTGTTCCGCCGCAGTTCTCTGAATAGATTGAATAATGATTTTGCGCGCTTCTTTGTTTGCTTTTTGACGCGCATCTTCAATTACTTCCTGTTGCAATTGCAAAGCCTGCGTTTGCGCTTCCTGTTTTAAACTTTCTATTAGCTGGGTTTTTGCTTCTTCAGCGGTAAGACCGGCAATTTTTTCAAGTCTTTTTATATGCTCTTCCTGATGCTTTTCAAGCTGGTTTCTCTTTTGAGCCACCACTTCAAGCTGGCGGTTAAGATTTTCTTTAATGGCCTCATTTTCCTTTATTTGCCTTTCAAAGGAGCTTTCTTTTTGATTAAGTGTAATCTCTTTTTGCTTTATGCGGTTTTCTCCATCATTGATTTTCCTGTTGCGCTCTAAAACTTCTTTGTCATATTCAGCTTTAAGTTGTACAAATTTTTCTTTTGCTTCTAATATTTTCTCTTTTTTGAGCGTTTCTGCTTTTAGTTGAGCTTCAGAAAGTATTTGTTGTGATTGATTTTCAGCTTCTTCAATTTTTCGCTGCGTGTTTTTTGCAAAAAGAAGTTTTCCGAGTACAATACCTGCTATTAAAGCTATTAATCCTGTAATTATGCTAGTTATATCCATTTAATAAGATTGAAAACATATTATATAATAATTGTTAGCCTGCGAAGTTAATTATCAACCGCCAGATTGCTAAAAGTGATTTTTGATTCAATTTAGGAATGATTTTTTTCATTTTGGGAATTAAACTTATACCATAAATAATTAAAACATTGATAATCAACACTTAAAACTCCTATAGATGTAATGGCACTTGATTTGAAATAACAGGTTACCCGTTTTTAAGCACGTATCAAAAGAAAACTAATAACATAAAATAAGGTTTAATAGACTTTATCCGTTGGAGGGCCGTAGCCAAAATTAACCGTTGATGGTTGATGATAGCTGTAAAATGAAAACTTATTTAAGCCAATAGGCTGATCTATTTTCGGGGACTTTTTCAGAATCAGTCCTGTTCATTTTTGAACGGGACTTTTTTATTTGTTTAAATTTTCTGTTATGCTCTTCTGAAGGGCTTTCAATTTACCCGAAATATCCTGTAGATCCTGGTTGGAAGAAACAGTTGAGGGCTGTTCTGTTGCCAGCCAAAGTAATACCATTGCAATATAATCCTGCATGTCTTTCCCGGAAAAGTTTGTTTTAAATTCCAGCAGTTTTGCGTTCACGATCTTTACAACCTTACGCAGATTTTCTTCATCGCCAGGCTTGACTTTTAAACGATAATTTCTATCACCAACAACTACATTTATTGGTATTAATTCTTCCATAATTTATGTGTTGAGAAGCGAAAGGCATTTTTCAATATCTTTTAAATACACATCAATCTTTGCTTTTAAGATCTTTTTATCCTCTGTATCGTATAATTCGGAGATCCGGTTAGATACAAACTTTTGCTGCAGCAGTTCAATTGACTTGTCCTTTTCAGTAAGCTCTTTTTTAGTTTGAGTAACCTGCTGTTTCAGATGCTCATTTTGTTTTTTAACGTCAGCAAATTCTTTTAAAAGCATTTGTATATTTTCCTGTAACTCTTTTATATCGGCATGCAAATCGTCCATAAAAAATAAAATGAATAATATTTATTGTCTTATTTCAGCCTGTAATTCGTTTATTAATTTATTGGTTATCGTTTTCATATCTGTTTCTACTTCGCTGTCTGTAAGCGTTTTTTCTTTATTCTGGAACCTGAAATTTATAGCGAAAGATTTCTTATCGCCTCCAAGGTTTTCGCCTTCATAAATATCAAACAGGTTATAATGTTGTAAGAAACGCAAATGCAAACTATCTAAAGCAGTCATCACATTTTGATAATTGATCTTTTTATTTACAACTATCGAAAGATCTCTTTCCACACCGGGGAATTGTGGTATTTCTTTATACAAAATATCTTCTGCTTCAGCTGCTTTTATCAAAGATTCCGTATTAAGTTCAAGATAAACCACAGGTTGTTTAATACTGAATTTTTGCAATAAAGAATTGTTTACCTGCAAAAGTTTTCCAAGTTCATTTCTCTGCGTCCTGATAGTTTGAAAATTCCCTTCATCCGATGAATGCGTTTCTTCAAAAACAATATTTTTTATATTGATGTTTTCAAGCAAAGCAATAACTATGCCCTTTGCAGTAAAGAAATCTGCTTCTATAACCTGCTGTTTCCAGTTGGTATTTTGTTTTTTTCCGGTTACCCAAAAACAAAACTTCTCAGTTTCATTATAAGCATTGTTTTGATGCTGATAAATTTTTCCCAACTCAAAAAAGCGCAGGTTATTATTTTTCCTGTTGATATTATAAGAAAGAATCTCAAGCCCGGTCTCAAGCATAGAAGGCCGCATTATATCAAGGTCTGCACTTAAATTATTCAGCAACTTTACAGCCGGTGATAAAGTTATTTCGCTAAAGTTTTTACTGTTTGTTATAGAGTTAGTAATTATCTCATTAAACCCAAGCCCTGAAAGCATTTGGGCCAGTTTTTCTTTTAGCTGTAATCCCAAAACATTTTCCTGCACTGAAGGAGTAACAGTAATGGTTGAAGGAATATCAATATTGTTAAGCCCGTCAACCCGTATTATTTCCTCAACTATATCCGCAGGTATTGATACGTCTGCCTTGCTAAAAGGAGCAGCTACTTTTATGCCCTGTTCGTTTTCTTCCAAAATATCAAATTCCAGAACAGATAAAATATTTTTTACTAAAGTTGAAGCATACTTTTTGCCGCTTAACTTTTTTAAATAATCATACTTTAAAGTGATTTCTTTCTTAATTGCGGGAACGGGATAAACATCAATAATTCCACCACTTACATTGCCACCTGCTATTTCTGCTATCAATTCTGCTGCTCTTGAAAGTGCATTTACCGTTCCTGATATATCAACACCTTTTTCAAATCTTATGGCAGCTTCCGTTCTTAATCCATGTTGTAATGATGTTGTTCTTATTGTTGAAGGACTAAACCATGCGCTTTCTAAAAATATATTTATAGTTTTATCTGAAACACCGCTTTTAATACCACCAAACACGCCCGCAATACAAACCGGTTCATCATCATTGCATACCATCAGATCGGTTGCACTTAATTTTCTGTCAACATCATCCAGTGTTTTAAAAATGGTACCTTCCGGTAAATTCTTAATAACAACTTTTTTCGATGCTAAAGCATCCGCATCAAATGCATGCAACGGTTGCCCGGTTTCATGCAAAACAAAATTTGTTATATCAACAATATTATTGATCGGGCGTTGACCGATTGCTTTCAAAGAGTTTTGTAGCCATGCAGGAGATTCATCTACTTTAATATTATTAATTACAAGTGCAGAGTAACGTTTGCAATCGTCGGTATTATCAATAATTACTTCGAAACCGGTTTTTAAATTATCTGCTTCAATTATATTTTCGAAAGGTATTATTGGTTGTATAATTTTATTTTGATGATAAGAAAGCCAGGCGCAAATATCTTTGGCAACACCAATATGGCTCATTGCATCCGTACGGTTGGGTGTTAAACCAATCTCATAAATCCAGTCTGAATAAGGTTCAAAAATATCTTTTGCAGGTTTGCCTTTTTCGGTACCAGGTGGTAATATTAAAATGCCTTCGTGATTATCGCTTAACCCGATCTCATCTTCAGCGCATATCATCCCATAACTTTCTATGCCTCTTATTTTGGCAATTTTCATAGTAACAGGATTGCCATTAACTGGATAAATTGTTGCACCCACCTGTGCTACAATTACTTTTTGGCCAATACCAACATTCGCAGCGCCACAAACTATTTGCAAAGTTTCGCTACTGCCAATATCAACTTTAGTAATTTTAAGCTTATCCGCATTGGGATGTTGTTCGCAGCTTAATACTTCGCCAATAACCAATCCTTCTAATCCACCTTTAATGTTTTCAAAATGTTCCAATGATTCAACTTCAAGTCCAAGCGAGGTTAATATTTCTGATAATTTCTCCGGTTCAACCTGCTCAGGTAAATAATTGCAAAGCCAGTTATAAGATATCTTCATACACTGCAAAAATATAGTTTAGAACCAACAAGCTCATTTCTTCGGTATTTACTCGCTATAAACTCGGTATATATTCGGTATTTATTCGCTTTAGGAGCGAATAAATGGCGGTTATATTACGGCAATTACTCAATTAAATAAGCTCTGTGTGGTGCAGGCGCGGCAGGTCTGCCGTGTACCCACATCTTTAAAGCTTCGGCTGAGAAACAACGTCTTCTAAAAATCAGTAAATAATTCTTCTTTCAAACAACCTGGGCAAAACCTTGCTGTATTCAAACCAGCCTCGTAGCCGGTAGATACCTTCAAGCTTATTTCTTCGAAATATAACCGATGTTTCTACGATATTTCTTCGATCCAATCGATCGAAGTTATATCGAAGTTATATCGAAGAAATGAGCTTGTTGATATGAATTAGTATATCGTGTCTTATACGAAAAGTTGAAAAAGTGTCAGGCAAAAACCTGTGGGTACACAGTAGGCGGCAGGTAGTGGTACATACTTAACCTTTAATGAAAATTATCTGTTCCCGGTCAGATAATAAATTTTTAGAAAAAGCAGTTTCATGTTAAAATTCATGAACACAGATAGCCATTTTTTTTTAAAGTCGCCATTAAATCAAAAAAATGTTTTTGCACCAATTGATGTGGATAGTTGTGGGCAATTCTTTTAAAACTTTTTATTTCTGTTAAAAACACACAAGATTGTAGTGGATAACCAAGTTTTTTTGTTTGAAACATGTGGATTAACATTTGATAAGTTTAAATGAAATAAAATTTTTTGATGCCATGATTTACTGTTTAATTCGTTGCCCCGTTTTCACATAACAATTTCGAAACATGGGCTTAACGATTTCGTAATATTAAAAAGCAGGTAACTAACCCAATAAATTTTTGATAACACAATGGATATTGTAAACCAAAATAAAGACAGAAGAACCAGGAGAAAATCGTCTATTGACCTCAGCACAATGGTTTATGGCAAACTGCCGCCACAGGCAAAAGAGCTTGAAGAAGCTGTGCTTGGCGCAGTAATGCTTGAAAAAAGTGCTTTTGATAACGTAATTGAGATTTTGAAGCCTGAATGTTTTTATGTAGATGCGCATCAACGCATATTCAAGACCTTTCAAACACTGGCGCAACAGAGCACACCCATTGATATGCTGACTGTGGTGGAAGAACTAAAAAAGAGCGAGGAACTGGAAGAAGTTGGTGGGCCGTATTACATCACCAAGCTTACCAATGCAGTTGTTTCCACTGCCAATATTGAAGCACATGCACGCATCGTATTGCAGAAATTTATCCAAAGAGAACTTATCCGCATCAGCGGCGAAATTATCAGCGATGCTTATGAAGACAGCACCGATGTTTTTGATCTGTTGGATGACAGCGAATCGAAAATGTTCAACATCACCAATAATTACCTCAAGAAAAATTATGAGGATATTGGTAATGCGCTGGCGAAGACTATTAATCGTATTGACGAGTTACGCAATAAAACAGAAGATATTTCCGGTGTGCCCAGCGGCTTCTCAAGCCTTGACCGCATTACCTATGGCTGGCAACCAACCGATCTTATTATTCTTGCTGCGCGTCCGTCTGTTGGTAAAACAGCGCTTGCTTTAAATCTTGCACGCAATGCTGCGTTAAATCCTGTTAAGAAAACACCGGTGGGCCTGTTCTCGCTTGAAATGAGCTCTTCGCAATTAGTACAACGTATACTTTCAGCAGAAAGTGAAATTGCACTTGAAAAGATTGCACGCGGCAAACTGGAAGAATACGAGTACCAGCAATTGCATACAAAGGGTATTAAAAAATTAGAACAGGCACCAATATTTATTGATGATACAGCTGCGCTGAACATTTTTGAATTTCGCGCTAAGGCAAGAAGGCTGGTAAACAAACACCATGTTGGATTGATAATTATAGATTACCTCCAGTTGATGAGCGGGGTTGGGGACCGTGGCGCTAACCGTGAGCAGGAGATAAGCAATATTTCAAGAAACCTGAAAGCGCTTGCCAAAGAATTGAACATTCCTATAATTGCTTTAAGCCAGTTAAGCCGTGCTGTTGAAACGCGTAAAGAAAGTAAGATGCCGCAATTGAGCGATCTGCGCGAATCAGGCGCAATTGAACAGGATGCTGATATGGTTATGTTTATTTACCGTCCTGAATATTATGAGAATTTCTCCAATGAACATGGCGAAAGCACACGTGGCGAAACACATATAAAAATTGCCAAGCATCGTAACGGCGCGCTTGATACCATTAAACTGCGTGCATTGTTGCATATACAAAAATTTGAAGAATGGGATGGTGATGATAATGCTTCTGCATCGCCGGGAAAAAACTGGAAACCATTGCCGCCTGATTCATCACAAGGTGGAGATGCCGGAGCAAAATTGTTTATTCAAAAAGGCAGCCGGATGAACGACGATGCATTTGGTAATGCTGAGGATGAAAATCCATTCTAAAACTACGCCTGCATAAATTATTTAAAACGGGTGATTAGCTAAAAACTAATTACCCGTTTTGTTTTGCAAACATTCAAAACTTTAAACCGCTTTTCGCTGCAAATACTTTATTATGATTTATTAACAATTAGGTTAAGGGCATCATGGTATTTTTGCTGCACAAGCAGCAAACCGGTATCTTATTTCCAGGTTCTAATCGCTATAATTCCTGATGCAAAAAATAATTGTACTTTTTACAATAAATTTTATTTTCCTTTCGGCGATGCATGCGCAAAGCAATAATATTATTGCAGGCAGCATTATTGACAGCATTTCAAAACTACCCGTTGAATATGCAACCATTACTTTAACTGATGCTGCAACAAAGAAGGTGATAAATGGTTCAACAACCGACAGCCTCGGCTATTTTAAAATTACAGGTGTTGATGCAGGCGCTTATATTATTTCATTCGAATCTATTGGTTACACAAAAAAAATAATGAATGGTTTTCGTGTTGGTGAAAGTCATATTCCGCAAAGTGTTGGCATTGTTGTTTTGCAAAAAAGCAACAATACTTTGAAAGATGTTGTTGTTACGGCACAAACAAAACTGGTAGAAACAAAAATTGATAAGATCGTTTACAATGCAGAGAACGACATTACATCTCAAGGCGGCGTTGCAACAGATGTGTTGAAAAAAGTGCCGCAGGTTTCTGTTGATGCTGATGGTAATGTTGAACTTGCCGGCAACAGCGGCATCCGTTTTTTAATTGATGGCAAACCATCTACTGCATTCGGCAGCAACATTGCCGATGTGTTGCAATCCATTCCTTCAAGCCAGATAAAAAGCATAGAAGTCATAACCAATCCCGGGGCAAAATATGATGCACAGGGCATGGGTGGCATCATCAATATCATTCTGAAAAAATCAAGAGTGCAGGGTATTAATGGTAACCTGTCTGCATCGGTGGGAACAAGGCTTGAGAACGGCTCATTCAATATAACTATGCGCAGGGGCAATTTTGGTTTGAATGCTTTTGCCAGTGCCAACGGAAGGCTTGCTGCAGTAACACCTTCTTCATCGCTGCGCACCACAACAGACACAACTGCAAAAGTGGTTAACCTGTTAAGCCAGCAAAGCGAACCAAAAACTAAAAGATACGGCGTACAATCCGGTTTGGGTTTTGACTGGACGTTTAAAAAGTATAATAACTTCAACGGAAACGTAAACTATAACAGGTTTCAAAATTCGGGTCACGGAGTTACAGGCCAGGAACAGAAATCAATTCCATTCAACAATGATTCAGCCATCACAGATATACTTTCTACAAATAATTTCAGTAACAAATTTGTATTTCACTCTGTAGACGCAGAGCTTGATTATAAGCGCACGTTTAAAAAAGAAGACCAGTCGCTTGAAGTAGATTTAAGCACAAGCCTTGGCAACAATAATTATGGCGTGAATAATTATCAGACTTTATTGCCGCACGATTCTGTTTTTTATGGCATCAATAATAACAATGCAGGAAAACAAAGGGAAACTGAACTTGAAATAGATTACACACAACCTTTTTCTGACAAAGTGAACTTTGATGCAGGCGCTGATTTTACATTCGATAATAATACCAGCAACTCCGATATATACGCGCTCGACCCTGTTGGCAAGAACTATTTTTATGATAGTTCTTTATCCAATTACCTGAGCTATAAACAAACAGTGTATGCAGCTTACGCTGAATTAAGTTTTCCTGTAAGCACATGGTTTGATGTAAAAGCAGGTTCCAGGTTTGAACGCACGGAGATCAATGTATATTTTTCACAGGCTGAGCAACAGGTTTCAACGCCAGGTTATAATACCTGGGTTCCTTCGTTTTATTTGCTTAAGAAATTGCCCAACAATCAAAGCGTAAAACTGAATTATTCAAAGCGTATTAACCGGCCTGATTACGAAGACCTGAATCCTTTTATTAATACAAGTGATCCTAAAAATATTACGGCAGGCAATCCTTATTTAAAGCCTGAAACAGGCAACCGCATTGAACTTGCATACAATCATGATTATGGCCAGTTTGGTTCTTTTATGGTTAGCGCTTTTTATCGCGTAAGCAATGACGATATTCAACCTTACACAACTTTTTATACTTCGTTACCGGTTGGCGATACAGTGTATAAAAATGTTTCTGTAAACACAAGAGAAAATGTTGGTGTTGAAAAAAATGCAGGCATTAGTTTTTTCGGAACATTAAAATTGAATGATAAGCTTAACCTGAGAACAAATGTTTTCTTTTTCAGGAGGCATATATTGAACAATATTGATTCAGGCAGAAGCCCGGTGAGTTATAATTACCGCTTCAATCTGAATGCAACGTATCAGTTCAGCAAAACTTTATCGGCAGAATTTTTTGGCAACTTTAATTCGGCAAGAAATGAACTGCAGGGGAAATATCCTTCCTTCACATCTTACACGCTTGCAGCACGCAAACAACTGTGGAATAAAAAAGCAAGCATTGCATTTACTGCTACCAATTTCCTTAGTGAATATGTAAAGCAGCCAACTATTTTATACGGAACAAATTTTATAACCAACAGTGTACGCGAAATCCCTTTCCGTTCTTTTGGCGTGAATTTTACATGGAAGTTTGGCAAACTTGATTTTAAGAAAGATAAAGATGATAAAGACAGCCCTGAAGATAATGGGGGCAATAATGCCAGTGCAGGATAAATAAAAAGCGATTGTTTTTAATTAAAAGCTTTAAACAGGAAACTGAAGTTCAATACCTGAACTGCAGTTGCAGTGTTGCGATCCCGCATCGGGTGCGGGACAGGCTCCACGAAGATGCTATCAGTTCATTTGCCGGTAACCAAAAAAGATTAATTCAAAGAATTTACCGGTTGATTTCTGCTTTTGCTTTTTGTTTGTTCTTATACATTGAAAACAAAATAGAACTGGTAATGCAGACAAGTATAACACCGAGTGAAATAAATATTTGTGTGTTGGAATCAATCCATTGCTCAACCCAATGTGCACAAAGCATTTTAACGCCGATGAACACAAGCACAATAGCAATGCCTTGTTGTAAATAATCAAATTTTGCAACGGCGCCTTTTAGTAAAAAGAATAAACTGCGCAAACCAAGTACTGCAAAAATGTTTGAAGTGTAAATTACCATCCTGTCTCTTGAAATACCCATTACTGCAGGTATTGAATCCAATGCAAACACAAGGTCAATGCTTGCCAGCATCATTACAACAACAAACAAAGTGGTGTACATGCGTTTGCCGTTTTCTGTTATCCGGAATTTGCCGCCGCCATCCGTATTTGTTATCGGGAAAATTCTTTTTACAAATTTGTACGCACCTGATGTTTCTGCATTAAACTCATCTTCTTCTTTTGAAGAGAACATTTTGATTCCGGTATAAACGAGGAATACACCGAAGATGTATAGTATCCATTCAAAGCGTTGCACCAATGCTACGCCGATTGTGATGAACGCCACACGAAATATAATTGCCATTAAAATGCCTATCAGCAAAACGCGCGAGTAATATTTTTCATCAACAGAAAAAGAAGTGAAAATTAAAATGAATACAAAAATATTATCGATGCTCAGGCTCCATTCCATTAAGTAAGCGCTTATATATTCGAGCGCAGGTTTGTGGCCATCTTCAATCCATAAGAATGCAAAAAAAGCCAGTGCAAGTATTACCCAGAAAATAGTTTGCTGCAAGGCTTGTTTTAAAGTAACCTTTTTATTTTTTTTACTCAGCAGTCCTAAATCAAGCACTAATGCGAGCGATAATACTATTCCGAAAACAATATAGCTGATCGTATCTCTTGACATAGTGTTGCAATATTACATTCCAAAACTATTTTTTCTTCTCCATTGGAAGATTAATCCGAATAAAATAATTATTGCGATGGGAAGGCAAATGTTTATGAGTTGCCAGTTTAGCTTTTGGTCTTCAACTTTCTTTTTGTCTAAAAGACGAAGCGTAAAATCTTTATTACGGCTTTCAAATATGCCGCTGGTGCTGGTTAAATAATCAACGCAGTTCAGAAAGAATTCACGGTTGGCAAAGCGGTAATTTTCAAATGGCAGTTCGCCCATTGGTAATGGTCCGGTAGTGTTGCTTACTTCGTTGGTTACAATATCTGCATCACTCATTACAATTTGTTGTGTCGGATTTGTATTGATTGATGCAAACGGTTGCCCTAATGCTTTACCAACAGAATCTTTCACGCTTTGTGTAACACGGTTTGCATACAGTGAGTTGAATTTTCCTTCCAGCAAAACAACAACAGGAATATAATGTTCATCGTAGGATGCAAAGTTTTCAGTGCTGATGTCATCCATTATTTTATTAATACTTACAATAGCGGGCGAACTGATCAATCGGCTTGATGTATCACTCGACAATAAAATTGTTTTTGTAATACCAGGCGCTTTTATCGTATCAATGCTTGAAGGAAAGATGGATAAAACGCGGTCTAAATTTTTAGATACAATGTTATTGTTGGGTGCTGAAAGAAATGGGTAATATGGCCATGGAAAACGTTGCATGCGCGGGCTTCCATCTGCATTATAACCTGTAACCAACGGAATCTTACTGCAGTTTAGATCCTGTAAAAGATTGCCGTTGATGCGCACACCATAACGGAATAAAATATCGTCCAGGTTTAAGTTGCGGTCAAACGCAACAAAATCTGCCTGGCTGCGCATTAAACTATCAAGCTCTGCATATAACTTATCAATACACCAGATAATTTTTCCGCCGTGGGTTACATATTGATCAAGCTTAAGCTTGTCTTCATCAGTAAAAGGAACTGTAGGTTTTACTATCAGTAATGTATTGATGAATTGCGGATTTGGATACGCCTGGCTTAAATCAAACAATGCAAGACGATAATCACTGTTCAAACTTTTTAAAAGGTCGTCTACATTTTGCGGGCCTGCTTCACCATTGCCAACGCAATAAGCAACTGTGGGAACATTTTTTCGTGTGAGTTTATCAATAGCGTTTGCAAATTTATACTCAAGCAAAGCCTCGGCTGCATTCAATGTTGCTTCTTTATCTTCCTGCGGCTCATCATTCACTACATTATAATTTTTAAAAACGGTGCGGCTGCTGCGCAGGTCAACAGCAACAGGCCTGTAACCTCCATATTCAACAATGGCGGCGGGAATAATTAATTGCTGTGTTGATTTTTCATTGGTTGATGCATCCGTGTTTTGTTCAAACACAACACCCATGTGCTGCAGGCTGTCGTATAAATGCATGCGGTCACTGTCACTTAAATTCTCTCCCGGCTTTTCAAATTTGAAATGAATATTATTATTGCTGAGGTCTCTGAATTCGGAAAGCAGATCGTTAGTGGCAATGCTTAGTTTTTTATAATCAGAAGGCAAATCCCCTGCAAGAAAAACAGTAATGTTTACGGTTGAATCAACATTGCTTAATAATTTTTTTGTTGACTCATTTAAGCTGAAACGTTTTTCTGCAGTAAGGTCAATACGGTAACGCAAAGCATTGGATGCAAATATTACAGCCAACAACACAACAAGCAATACAAGCGGGCCGTATTTTCTTCTTATAGGAGTTGCATGCACTTTCATTACCTGCTTTCAATATTTCGTTTTGTAATAGCAATAAAAAAAATAATAATGGCGAAGAAGTAGATTATATCTCTTATATTAATCACACCTTTACTTATGCTTTTATAATGAAAGTTGATGCCGAGCATCTGCACATAATAATCAAGCCCGTTTGAAAAAAAAGATAACTGGCTGATGGCATCAAATCCTGTGTACAAGATCAAACAAACAAAAGCACCGCTGATAAATGCAATAACTGTATTGTTGGTAAAACTGCTG
Organism: Bacteroidota bacterium; assembly: GCA_013286425.1. Taxonomy (GTDB): domain Bacteria; phylum Bacteroidota; class Bacteroidia; order Chitinophagales; family Chitinophagaceae; genus Parafilimonas. The sequence continues at coordinate 19,838 of JABDFS010000025.1, read as the reverse complement.
GCACACAAACCAACAGAAGTAAAAACAGCACCCAATAAAAACAACCCAATGTAACTGCCTGTTGTGGCACCCACATCAATGCCGCCGGCTGCGCTTAAATGCTGCAATGAAAATGAATATATGGTTGTTGGAATTAACGCAAGCAATACGATCAACAACGCGCCGAAGAATTTTCCCCAAACAATTTGCGAAGAAGTGAGCGGCAATGTTTTTAATAATTCAAATGTGCCGCCTTTGTATTCATCTGCAAGGCTGCGCATCGTTATGGTTGGAATCAGAAACAATAATACCCATGGTGCAAGTGAAAAGAAACCATCAAGCGAAGCATAACCAAAATCAAGCAGGCTTGATGAAGGGAAAACAAAAAATATTAAACCGTTTAACAGAAGAAAAACAATCAATGCAATATAACCGGTAAGGCTGCTGAAGAATTGATTCCATTCTTTTTTGCAGATCATCCACATAGCGCCAAAGCTACTATGTATAAATTCACGATAAAGAAGATTTTGGTAAGGTTTATTTAAAATGAAAACCGCACATTCATAATTTATTTAAACAGGAATGTTTCCCTGGTTATTTTATTTACGATAGATATGTACTCTCTGAAAACATTAATTACAATGCTACCTATGACTGACAAAAAAAGTCCATCGCGAGATGGACTTTTTGCTTTTTATAATATTGCCTGATTATACCTGCGTGAGATATTGCGAATACACATAACCTTCTTCTCCTTTATCTGTGCGTATCAGGCTCCATTGTTCATTCGGCCTGCTGACTACATTCACTATTTCATCATGTGCAGCTTTACCAATTATTTGCTGGTCGGTGCCCGGGCCTTTACGAATATTTAAGTTAGATGACTCTGTAGTAACCTTTGCCTTGGTTCCGGCAGCAGCAGATGCATCAATATTAAGCACAAGGTCACCGCTCCTGAAATCAGGATCAATCTTGTTATAAATATTCCACAGGTCATCTTTAACACTGCCATTTGATGTGCTGCCATCAACATATAAAACATTATCCTGTTCACGTACCTGCAAATTGCTTACGGCTGCTGCATTCGCAGCATCGATCAATTCTTTGTACTTGTCTTGCAATGCCATAAAATTATTTTTTGATGGTTAAATTATTGTTCACTTTTTTCGGATGTATTGCGTTAACTGCCATCATAAGTTTTGGCAGTTTATCGCGGGTGATATCACCGGTAAGCGTTACTTCACCATTGCTTACTGCGGCATTAACGCCGGGATAATCTTTAATAGCATCTTTAACCATTGAGTTTAGGGAATCATCGGGAGAAATAACTACAGGTGCAGGCTGCATCGTTGTTGTATCAACAGGCGGTGCTATTTCTGTAGTGTCAGTATTTGTTGTACTGGATTTTCCTTTGCAGGAAAACATAGCAATGCTTGAAGCAAAGAACAAAAGCAATGCTGCAAATTTCAGGTGTTTCATATTATATGTTTTAGTGAAAGAAATTACATCACTCAGGTTTGTTCTGCGGTGGTAATGTTTCCGGTTGGTTTAATGTTATGCCTGGATCATTCGGATCTGCTGCCCTGTGGGCATATTTTTGAAGCAGGCCCGGTAAAGCGCCGGCAACAGCACCCGTGATTGCAGGTGATAATCCAAACTTACTGGCAAGGCTTCCCACAATTCCGCCTTCAATTGCATGCACGAGCGGGTTATCTGACGAAACTGCATTTTCAAGCATTGATAAAATATTTCCCGTTCCGCCAGGTAAAGACTGATCATTTTTTAATCCGCTGTGTAGATGAGTAGATATCTCATTATAAACAGCGTCTTTTTTATCATCCGGTATTTGGTTCGCAATTTCAGGAGAGTTTCCCAGGTGCTCTTTTACAAGCTGTAGAATTTCATTGAACATAAATGTTATTTGAAGGATAGCAGCAGTAAATATACCAAAAATGAACAAGCGGCTATCTTTAAATAATCATTAATGATAATCACAAAGCATCTGCGGTCATGTTATTTGGATTGGGCCTGCCGTGTTGCTGATGGTATACATTCGTAAAATCGCCAACAACAGCTTTATCATTTTTGAAACGAAGCCTTTCTAATCTCAACGCAGCAATATCTTCTTTAAAAACCTTGCGATACATCGGGTGCATTGTTCCGCCTTTTACACCTGCAGGTTTTGAAGGATCATATTGATATTGCGCATCCACTAACGTTCCTCTCGGGTACATAATTGCGGGGACACCTTTACCGCGGATATCAAGATCGAATGGATGCTCAAGACCAAGTGTGTGGCCATATTCATGCGCTGCTGTTGTTGAACCTTTGTATAAATTTTCAAGCATGAAATAACCGGTGTTGCTGCCAGGCCCGTCAACAAAAGAAATATTGCCACTTGCATATTCTTCAATACGGAAATAATTATTGCATGCATCCGTGTTCATCACAATTTCATCTATATCTATAAACGGTTTCAACTCTGAGGTTATGTGAAAACGAACAAGAAATGAATCACGCTTTATATTGATGAAACCTTGTGGTTCATTCCACATGGTTTCAATTTCATCTCTTATTGATTCAGTGAGTTGTTCATTCGCAACGTTGCCATAAGTAATAATATGCGAATGAATAATGATGGTTTTATTGAATGCATTTATCTCTGCTTCGCCCATGAATTGTTTTTATAAAATTAAATCGTGCAAGATGCAACAATTGCCTTTCAAATTATTTTGCAGTTCTTTAAACTTTGCTGGCGTAAGTTTAAAATAAAAACCAGGGCTATGAAAAAAATTTCACGCAGGTCTTTTCTTTTAAATACAGGATTGGCAGTTGGCGCAACAACAACTGCAGCAACATTATCATCATTCGTTCCAATAAAGAGTATTAAAAAGTATGACGGTAAAAAACTGAATATCGCATTGTGTGGTTTAGGCAATTATGCAGGCATTCTTGCTGATGGTTTTGCCACTTCTGCATATTGCAATCTTGCAGGTATTATTACCGGCCATCCGGCTAAAGCGGAGCAATGGAAAAAGCAATATAATATTCCCGATAAGAATATTTATAACTATGAAAATTTTGATACCATCGCGCAGAATAAAGATATAGATGTTGTGTATGTTGTGTTGCCCAATTCAATGCATAAAGAATATACAATCCGTGCGGCACAGGCAGGCAAACATGTTATATGCGAGAAGCCGATGGCAACATCAGTTGAAGATTGTGAAGCGATGATCGCTGCGTGTAAAAAAGCAGGCGTGCAGTTAGCGATCGGTTATCGTTTGCATTACGAACCTTACAATCTTGAACTAAAAAGATTGGGCCAGGAAAAAGTCTTCGGGCCTGTGCGTTTGATTGAAGCTTCGTTGGGTTATAATGTTACAGACGCCAATCAATGGCGTTTGCATAAAGCGCTTTCAGGCGGCGGCCCGTTAATGAATGTGGGCATTTATTGCGTTCAATGCAGCCGCTATGTTACAGGCGAAGAACCTGTTGCTGTTACTGCACAGTTTGGTCCCGTAACTAACGCCACATTGTTTACTGAAGTGGAAGCATCTGTTATGTGGCAATTGGAATTTCCCGGCGGAGCTGTTGCCAATTGTTCAAGCACGTATAATTGTAATGTTGACAGGGTTTTTGTTTCTGCAGACCAGGGCCAGTTTGAGTTAAGTCCTGCAATTAGTTATGGCCCGTTCGTTGGCAAAACAAGCAATGGCCCGCTGAATTTTCCCGACATTAATCAGCAAACCGCGCAACTGGACGGCATGGGAAAACTGATACTTGCGAACCAACCATTACCCAATCATATAACTGGTGAAGAAGGTTTGAAAGACCTTAAGATAATGGAAGCTATTTATGCATCTGCACGAACAGGTAAAAAAATTGGGTTGGTATAAATGTTTTATTTTTTGGTAACCGGCAAATGAACTTCGATTGAGCACGGTTGTGTCACTCCCCTGTACTGTATAGTTGAATGGCGGCTTCAGTTTCAAAGTCAACGTCATTGTAAGGAACGTCTGCCACGCCGGTGTGACAACGAAGCCATGCGGCTTGAGCATATAAGAATTGTATTTGAGTAATGTAAAAAGTAAGTTAGCTTGACGCTAAAACGTCAAATGCGGGGAAGCAATCTGGATTTTAAAAAATAAAGACGTTATTGTTAATGATATAAAGAATGTATCAATGGAAAATTTAGTTATAAGAAAAGTAAAACAGGAAGATAACACAGCACTTGCAGCAATGATAAGAGCTGTGTTTGATGAACATGCCGCGCCGCATGAATGTACTGTATATTCAGATCCGGCCACAGATGATCTTTATGGTTTATCACAGCAAAAGAAAGCAGTACTTTGGGTTGCAGAACTGAATGGTGAAGTATTGGGTTGCTGCGGCATCTTTCATACAGCAGGACTTGAAGATGGCGTTGCAGAGCTTGCAAAATTTTATTTGTCAGAAAAAATAAGAGGCAAAGGAACCGGCAAACAATTAATGCTGCAATGTTTTCAATCAGCCAAAGAAATGGGCTATAAAAAATTATATATAGAAAGCTTACCGCAGTTTGCAAAAGCGGTAAGCATGTATGAGAAATATGGTTTTAAAATGATTGATAAACCGTTGGGTAATTCAGGACATACATCCTGTAATATCTGGATGATAAAAGATATATGATCAACTACATTTCTTTTGGCTGCGTCATGCTGAACCAGTTGCCGCAACTATCAGTTATTACAGCTTCAATGCCGTAAAACTGTTCTCTTGGTTCGCATTTGAATACTACGCCTTTTGCTTTTAATTCTTCATAGGTTGCCCTGCAATCGGGAGTGTATAAAACACCTGCGCCCAATGCATTTTTATCAAGCAGGTATTTAAATGCTTTTCTTGTTTCTTCATCATAACTCATGCCTTCATGTAAAGGGGAAAGCAATGCAATTTCTATATTAGGTTGTTCAGGGGGAGACACAGTAAGCCAGCGAAAACCATTAGTCATCCTCGCATCTGTTTTTACAGTAAATCCTAATTTGTTTACATAAAAATCATGGGCCTTGTCCTGGTCTGTAACAAACAAGGTTGTGTGAGAAAGTTTAGTTATCATATAAATTATTTTAAACGAAACTATATTGATATAGCAGCAACCTGTTATTGAAACCTGCTTTATTTGCCAGCCATGTTTTCAATAATGCAATGCGGAATAAAACGTGCAGGTTGTTCTTTTAATAATTTGTTTTTAAAATAGGCAAGATTGCGGTAATACTGTGGCGCATATCCATTGCGTTTCCTGAATAATAAACTGAATGAGGCAATGCTTTCAAAGCCCACATTAAAACAAATATCTTTTATGCTGATGCCTTCCTGCTGCAATAAAATTTTTGCATGATGCAGGCGTTTTAAGGTAAGGTATTCATGCGGTGTTTTGCCATAAGTGCAGGTGAACAACCTGTGAAAATGATAGCATGAAATGCATGCTTCGCGCGATATATCTTCAAGCCGTAAGAGTTTGTAATAGTTTTGGTCTATGAAGTTTTTTGATGCAACAATGCGCGGATATAGATCTTTATTTGTTAACATGTTTAAAGATAAATTCTATTTCACGCAGCGTGTTATTCAATCTTGCTGTTTAATGCCCAATCATAAAAGCAGGATTGAAATTTAATTTAACCCGTTGGCGGAGTTTTCAAACTTTTTTTGTCATGATAAGATTTATCGGTGTATTTTACAGTTATAAAGCTCCTGCCTTGATTGCCTGCATAAAACTATAAAAACCAGTAATAATAAATTAAATCTGCTCTCATTTTACAGAGACCTTATAGAGACCTTACAGAGAGCTTATAGAGACTTTACTTCATGTTAAAGCGTATCCAAACCGCAGGTTAAAGGCAAGCTGAAGGCAGTATCATTTCACGGAAAGGCAACCATCATGCGGTTTAACAGCATTGATAAGGTAAAACCTCTCGTGCCGCAGTTTTTCCTGTTTCTTATTACCACAAGTCCAACACACGTTAGGCATTTAACTCCGCCAGCGGGTTCAATTTATTTACCATTCACCAGGTCAAATAACGCTTTATCCATCTGCGGTTTCACTTCGCATTTATTATCAAAATGCATCGTTGCTGTATTGGTTGAATTATAAGCCGGCCAGTTGGGAAGGCTTTTAGCATTGGGATTTCCATTGCGTGCAAAATTTATCCATGCATCGCTTACTTTTTCAGCAAGTGCATATGCTTCTTTTGTGCCACCGGTCATGTTTTCACAACGTGCAATATTGTTAAACACAAAAGGCAGTTCCATACAATGCACGGCTTTGTATTTCCCATCCATAACGGGCGATTGCCAGGTGAACAAATACACGTAAACAGGTGCAGCATTCAACGCAGATTTTGCATTGGCTTCAAACACAGCGCCTGGCCTGAACATGGCATCCACATCCATTAAATCGGTTGGTTTTGTATCGTTTGGATAAGCCGCTTTCACTGCAGCAATGTATGCATCAGCTTTTGCGCCATATCTTGTTTTGATGAAATTGTTTACTGAATCAGCAGATGCATTGCTCATACCTGTGAACAATGAAGGCATGAACTCATTTTTAACAGTGCCTATCAATAGCGGAACATCTTTCGATAAGTTAAGCGCTTCAGTTGAAAATAATTCATAAGGAATATCATCACCATCAATGCTTGGTCCCCAGCTTAAACCAAATGGAGGTAATGTTTTTCCTGCGGCTTTCATTTGAGCTGCAGCGGCTGCTAATGCTTTTTTACCGGCAGCACTCAATTGTGCATACGGTATGTTTTGAATATTATCAACCTGGTCTGGCTGAATGTTTAATTCTTTCAAAACTGCTGCGCCGATAGCCTGCGTAGTTGCTTTATCCATCATATTCATCCTGAAAGCGCCGCTTTCATTTACTGCTTTTTGAAACAAACCTTTTGCAGATGGCATTGCCATTAATGTATTCACTTTTGCACCACCACCTGATTGGCCAAATATTGTAATGTTGTCCGGGTCGCCACCAAAATTGGCAATGTTTTCTTTCACCCATTGCAATGCAGCAACAATATCCAACATGCTTATATTGGCTGAGTGTTTATATTTATCGCCATAAGCAGAAAGATCTAAAAAGCCCAATATGTTCAAGCGGTGATTGATAGATACAACAACCACATCGCCTTTCTTTGAAAGATTTTCTCCATCATAAGAAGGCAATTCTTCAGATGAACCTGCAGTAAAGCCGCCGCCGTGAATCCAGAACATAACAGGGCGTTTCTTTCCATCAGCAATACCTTTTGTCCAGATATTCATACGCAGGCAATCTTCACTTGTATAGCCCCAATTATGGTCGTACACAAATTCACTTTCGTCCTGAACACTTGTTGTTGGGTCTGTTAACGGGGCAACAGGCCCATACGTCATTGAGCTGCGCACGCCTTGCCATGGTGTTGGTTTTTGCGGCGCTTCAAAACGCTTTGCCTGTGCATACGGAATGCCTTTGTACGTGTAAACGCTGTTGTGTATATAGCCTCTTACTTCACCGTATTCGGTATTAGCTACGGCTACATTTGCGCCTGTTTCCAATTGTGCGGTTGCTGATAAGCAACATAATAAAAAGATGCAGTTGATGATTTGTTTCATGATTGCAATGTTAGAAGTTAGTGTTTCCAAATATAAGAGAGAAAGAATGCAGTTGATGAAGTATAAGTTCAATTTTAAAATTTCTGCGACGAAAATTGATTTCTTGTTAAGTTTCATACTATCTGTAAAAAGTTTGCGGGACAATTGTATTTTTACTTTCTATTTTTACAGTATGCGTTTATTGTTCGTTTTTGTTTTGATGATGTTTGCAGCCGCACTTAATGCTCAGATATATTCGCCGTACAGTTCTTTCAATTACCTGCAAAGACCGGCGTTTGCAAGCAGCATTCATTTGAATGACAGCATTCCAAACAAGAAATGGTTTGTGACTAAATACGCCGGCGTTTCAACAAGTTTTAATTTTTTTAGAGGAGGCAACGCAACTGTTGTAGCTGCTCCGTTGAGTTTGCAACTAAACCGTGCAATAAATAATAACCTTTATGCTTTTGCCAATGTGAGCATAGCGCCTGAGTTTGTAAGTTTCAATAATAATAATTTTGTCAACAGCAATATCAAAGGCATTCAAAATACCGGGTACCATTCAAATGGAGTTGGTATGTATTCATCAGCATCAATTGGATTGACGTATGTGAACGATGCAAGAACTTTTTCCATTTCCGGCGGCATTAGTGTTGAAAGAAGCACATATCCCGGCATGCCTTATAACCAGATGGATGCTATGAAACCTGTTACTCCCTTACCGGTTAATGATGATAAAAGATTGCACTGATGTGTTGTAATTTTACAAATACTTAGCTAATATTATTGTTTTATAAATTTTACAGTTCTCCTTTTATCTCCGGATTCAAGTATTAGCATATACATGCCATTGCTTATATCACCAAGATTTAATAAATAACTATTTTCACCCTTAACTGCTACAAATTTTAATGCCTTTACTGTTTCACCTGTAATGGATTTTATGGATAAAAAGACCTGTTCAGCGGCAGGAGCAGAGAATTTCACCACAGCAGTATTATTTACAGGATTAGGTAATACCAATGGCTCCCGATTAGTATTGGTAATTGAGTTTTTACTATCTGCAATACTGTTTACAAGAGTCTCTTTAGCAACCATTTTGATACCTGAAACAGTTATGTTATCAAATCGGTCGTTACCACTTGAACCGGTAGAATTATTGCCCAAAAATTTAATTACAACAGCAAAACTTGAATTGTTATTAACGCCAGGGTCTGCAGAAAAATCAAAGGTCTCAAGCGCAAAGTTTGTTTCAGGGTTATCTACAGGAATACTATCGGCTTTTAATATCAAATGTTTACCATCAATAGTATAAAACACTTGCTGGTATTCTGCTCCTTTGCTTGTTCTTGTTGCTGCATAATTTAATACAATATTCTTATAGCCTGTTGTTGGTGCACCAATGATAAGGCTGCGCGTGGAAGAAGGATTTCTTGCACGTAAAGATTTACCTGCCGGCTGGTTGTATTGCGCATTGATATCACTACCTTCTCCTTCATCACTTCCATCCATATAACCATCACCACTGCCATGATAAAGAATAGATGCTTTGCCAATGAGTGATGAATCTGCTTTAACTGATGATACCGCTACATCATCCGGTAAATTATTAAAGTGCCAGTAATGAATAACTATCGGTACAGTACTGTCTCTTATAAAGTTTGCCTGGTAGGTTATTGCGTGCAACAGTGTAACTACAATGGAATCGTTCTTACTGGTTGATCCGTTGGACCAGTGAGAAAATTTAAAACCGGGCTTCGCTTTTGCCACAAGCGTTACAGGCACTTCGGGATAATAAAGTCCACTCCACGGATAGGTGTTTTGAAGAACGCCGGGAAAAGCAGGTGTAATATCAACGGTATTCACTTTTATATAACCAGCTGAAGTATCAGATACGTTTATTGTAAGTTTTTGTTCCTTGCTTAACTTGAAATATTCTCTCAAATGTTCGCGTGCATAAGGTATGCGCTGTGCAATAAAACTATCCACCGCATTTACTGTACTATCCCAGGTTGTTATAGTTGGAGGATAGCTCCACCTGGCGATATGTTCAGGCATTTCAGGTTTAACAAGGTCATGGTAATAGGTAAAAACAGATATTGGATAACCCGGCAAAAATGAGGTGTTCATAAGATCAGCATAACGGCTAATAAATTGCTGTTGAAATGTTGGGTTTGTTGTTAGCTGCCTGAAAATTACAGTAGCCCAGGGATCAGGATTTGCGTTACTGCCACCCGGATTTGTACCTGTTGCTGTTGCAAGTGTATTATTGGTAATGCCACCAAACGAAGGTACCAACCCAAGACATGCATCCATATCATGAAAAATCCAGCGGTAACGGCCATCCAGGCCTTTTGGTGCGGTGGAGTCGTAAGGAATGCGCTTCCTGAAATAATTAATGTTATTGGCCGGCCAATCAGTATTTGCATAAAATATTTCAGCAGAATAATAGTCTATATAATTATCGATATCTATTCTTTTTCGAACTGAATCATATACTGTGGGAGAAGTGAGGTCGCTGACTGATATATAATGACGAAGTGCCAAATAATCTGTATTGTCGCCCTCATCCACCGTTGCATTCTTCTCAAGCAGATCAAGGTTATCTTCTTCCAGCCCATAATGCTGATTGAAATAATGCCAGCCTAAATCCTCTCTTATATTTATACGGCCCCAGTATTCGCCATTGAGAAATAATACAGCAGGGCGCCCATCTTCAAAATCACAATCAAGGTGGCTTACAGCCTTTTGAAGGCTCATATCTCTGAACCCTGTTAATGCCCACTCAGTTCCTGAATTACGAAGTATAAACCGTTTGTAATCCGTATAAGGCAAATCAGTAAATAGTTTGTAATTAAGATCTGAAGTACCATACTTACTGCGTAGATAAATTGAAAAAGATTTTTCTGGTTTCGACCTGCTTCCACCACCATGAATACCTGCACCATTTTTAACGTTAAACGCTTCTGTTGCAGCGTTAGATTCAAACATTTCTAATGTTGAATAACGCTCTGTGCTATCTCTGCGATAATTAGCCGGTGCACCATTTCTTGTTGAATCCTTCGGATGTGCATTTCTCCAGTTTTCAAAATCAACTCCGGCAACATATATGCCGCTATCCCAGCTATAAAGCAGGTCGGGAGACATGGATACAGATAAAAGGGGAAGCGTGTATTTATTTGTTCCGCCTGGTGTTATAAAATAAGTTGCAGTGGTGATGTTGCTGGAAAGATAGCCTGCCCTTACAGCTATAGCCCGTATTATCATGCCTTTATTAACCGGGTCTGCAGGAAAATAATCCGGATTTCTGTCAAAGGTTGAAGACTTATGAGTTAACCTGTCCTGGTTTTGCGATATGTTGTTAATAGCAATAGCATTCTTGTACAGTTTTGATTGAAAGCTATCAATAAAAAATGGGTAGGAAGGATTACCTGGGTATTGGGGGTATTGATTTTTATACCGGTAAACAGTAAACTGTAAATTATTTGCATCGGGTATCGATCCATCCAAAGTATAAATGATCTTTATACCTGTATCCGGAGATGTAATGGAAAGATTAAACGGGTTTGCATAAAAACCGGCTTCAGCAGAAAATGTAAGGTCATTTAAGACTCCTAAATAACCTTTTGATGTATTATTGGAAGCATTAGGTGTTGCAAGGTTAAAATACCTGAGTTTGTTTGAACCATCGGTTAAGCGGCCATACGATATATCTGTTTTTTGTGGACCAAATGTAATGGAATCAATGATGGTTGTGCCGTCAGGTTTGAAAAGATAAACACCGGCGCCTGACGCAGAAAGCTTGAAAGGCACATGCAAACTGTCTGAATTATTTCCGCTTGCCCAAATCAATACAAACCCATGGGCAGGCACGATTACGTTGGATGAAAACTGGTATTGTGTTGGCGTGCTGAGGCTGTTGCTTACATAACAATTCTTAAGTGGAAAATCGTTTGCTGCGTTGTTATAGATTTCAAACCAGTCGTCATACGCTCCGTTAGCATCAGCAATGGTTGTATCGTTCGAAGCCATTATTTCATTGATGAATATTTGTTGGGCTTTAAGTTGGGAAATAATAAATATGGAAATAAACAGGCAGGCAAGTTTCATGGTTATCGAGATTAAAGTTTAAAAATTAAAGAGTTCAACGTTTAAAAAAAGCATGCAGCATGCCTTTAATATTCCCTAAGATAAAGTTTTTTAAACTAAATGAATAAAGCAGTATTGGTATTGAAAGAAGAAATTATAATTATAACAGCTTATGTCCAGATGAATTTATAAAGCATTTACATTTTATCAAAGAATGATTATAAAAAACTGCACTGATCTTTTTTGCAGAGTGCATTTATCCCAAAACTTTTATCCCTTTTCTCTGAATGTAAGCATGCCACAGCAACATGGATGCAACTGTTCTGTATGGCCGCCAGTTTTCAGCAATTGACAGCATTTCTTCTTTGGAAATATGTGCATGCAATTGCTTGATATGTTTTAAACTATTCACCAGCGCAATATCGCCCAGCGGAAAAAGATCGCTGCGTTGCAATGCATGCATGAGATATACATCAACGGTCCAGTCGCCGATGCCTTTTATTTGTTTTAATTGATCGCGTATTTCATCATCAGTTGAAACACTTAGTTTTTTCAGGTTGAGTTTTTTTGAAACGATAACAGAAGCCAATGCTCTTGCATAAACAATTTTCTGCCTGCTGAAATAACAGGCTTTTAATGCTTCATCTGTTAACGCAAGAATTTTCTTCGGTGTAACAAAACCAATTTTCTCTTTTAATTTTTTAAACGCTGCATACGCAGATGCCAGCGAAACCTGTTGCTCCAAAATAGTTAATACAAGCGATTGAAAAATCGCAGGCCTTGTCCACATTGGTGGCAAACCATGCGTATCAATTATGTTTTTAAGGTCAGCATCTTTTGCTGCAAGCGCATAACATATCTCATGAAAATTTTCTTTATTGAAAGTGTTATGCATGAATGAAGGGAAAATTTTAGAGATTAGCTTTATGTAAAATTGCGTATAAATCTTGCCACAGAAACACAGAAAGCAATTAATAATAAATTTCAGTGCTTCCGTGTGGTCAGTGGCGTCAAAATATATTTAATTTACCATTCATTAGTTCGTTTTAAAAACATTATCATCAACGCCTTTATTGATGGTATAAGATGAATAGCTGATTTCTACTTTACCTTTTTTTTCTTTTGTACTATCAGCGGCAGAAGGTTTGGTGTTTTCATCAAAGTCGAGCGTAAGCCCTTTGGGCAGTTTATAATCTTTTGCATTGAAGCTGAAATTCACCTTATCAGGCAAACCATAATCAGCATATTTTCCATAGGTCATATCTAATTCATACGTACCATTCTCAAGCGTTGTTGTAACAGATTTATAAATTAAAAAATTACTTTCATCAATATACAAAGTAGAAAGCACCACGTTACTGTTTTGATCATTCGGCAACAGCTTTACAACTTTTGTTTTTACTTTATTGATGACTGCTTCGCCTGCATCCAATGCAGTAAAATTATCTGTACTTATTAATGCTCCCATATTTATGCTGATACCGCCTTTTGGTAAAATAGAAATGCCTTCGCTTTTTATCATTTTAAAATGATCGGGCTTTTTATAATACACAGTTACTTTGCTCACCGGTGCTTTTATAAAAACAACATCCGTTTTTAAAACACCATTGGCTACGTAGTCGTTTACCTTGTCTAATTTTTCTTTCACTTTATTTATAAGCGCAGTTACATCCTGTGCATGGGTGAATAGTGAACAGTGAATAGTAAATAATGTAATAATTAATTTAAGCTTGTATTTCATTTCAATTAACTGAGTATATCTTTTTTATTCATTACAAAAATGGTTGCACCAATCATTACAACTATATACGCAAATAAAACAAGCAATGAATGAAATATTGCGGGAAGGTCTTGTATGGTTCCTGCAATGGCTTCATTGTTTGACGTAACTTTTTCATCAAAAAATTCTTTCCATGTTACCATGTGCGTTGTAAAAAGATATGGATTGATGGCATCGAACATTGGAATGTTTAATGTACCCAACACAGTAAACAGGATAATGATGCTCATGGTTGTCACAATAGGCCCGATTGAATTTTCTGCAAACGCAGAAAGAAAAAATCCGATGGATGCAACGGTCATTAATGAAACAAATGCAAAGCCAAATGCACAACAGTACCGCCAGAAAACATCACTCTCTTTTATTAAAACAATGTATTCGCTTTTCATTAGAAAGAGATCGTTTGTTCCAAACACCAGCATGCTTACAAACAGTGCAAGTATGGCAACCCATATTAATAATAGCAAAGTATAAATGCCTGTAGCAAAAAACTTGGAAAGTATAACAGAGGTGCGGCTATAAGGTTTTGATAATACAAGCCGCAATGTGCCAAGGTTTGCTTCGCCTGATAACATATCTGCGGAAATTAATGTTACCAGCAATGGAACATGCACCAACATCAATTGTAAAATGATGTAACAAACCTGGTAACCATTCAGCAGTTTGCCCTGCACATCAAAACTGCCAAGGCTTTGCAACATGAAGTCGGCATATTCCTGCCCGTCAACTTTTAAACCGAATTGAAGTAATGTTATTAATACAGCGGTGGCGCCGAAAGCAATATATGTTCTCGGACGGCGGAAAATTTTATAGAGTTCAATTTGTAAAAGCTGCCACATGCTGTGTTCCACTGGTTATTTGTAAAAAATAATCTTCAAGCGAATGACGCGGCTGTAATAAGGTCAGCCTGATATTGCGCTCTGCAAGCCATGCAGTAAAATCAGGTATCTCATCGCGATGCATCTTTATAAAAATTTTATTATTGCGTTGTTGCTGCAAACCTTTTTGCCATTCGCTGTTTGCAATCACATCAAATGCTGTTGCATTGTCTGTTGTTTCCAATTCAATCAATGTTTGCGCGGGATTAAACAATTCTGCCGTTGTGCCTTCAACTAATTTCTTTCCCTTATCAATTATTAATAATCTTGTTGCCACCTGTTCCATCTCGTTCAATAAATGTGAAGACACGAGTAATGTTTTCTTCATCTCACGGCTGAGATGAAGAATTAAATTTCTTATATCCGCAATGCCTTGTGGGTCTAAACCATTCGTGGGTTCATCTAAAATTATCAACTGCGGATCGTGTATCAGTGCAATCGCAATTCCCAATCTTTGTTTCATTCCCTGGCTGAACGTTGCTACTTTATCATAAGCTCTTTCTTTCAATCCAACCATATCCAACTGTTGTATTAATTGTTTGTTGGAAGGATGCACTTTGCTCATGTGTGCAAACAATTTAAGATTGTTGTAGGCTGAAAGGTATTTATACACGTCAGGCTTTTCTATCACTGCTCCAACATTGCGCAGCACTTCGTTGCGGTTTGTATGCAGCTTCATTCCGAACAATTCTATGTCGCCTGATGAAGGTTGTATCAATGTAAGCAGCATGCGGATGGTAGTAGATTTTCCTGCACCGTTTTGCCCGAGAAACCCATACACATCACCTTCCTGTACAGTAAAAGAAAGTGCATCAACTGCTTTGATATTTTTATATTGTTTGGAAAGACTTTTTACCTGTACTATCGGCTGCATTGATGTCAAAGGTAAAAGCCGTGTTGTTAATAAAAACCAATTCTGTATTTAGGGTGTCGTTCTTCTTTATAAAGACATTCTATAATTTGATAACAAGCCAAATACTTACTAAATATTTTCTTTTGCATGTTGCAATAAGCCCGGGTTGATACTGCTGCACACTAAAATGATTTAATTTGTATCCATAAAACTTTATCGTGTATTGGTGCATTCATATTAACCATACACAGGTATATACAAAAGCTTAGAATGACTACCGTAAATATATCAAGGTGTTTTTTTATAACAATCATATGCCTGTTGTGGCTAAACATGGTAAACGCCCAGCTCTTTAAACCCGACTCTTTAAGAATTGCGCAGAAGAGCCCGTTGTTTTTACCCTACCCTGTATTTGGATATGCACCCGAAACCAAATTACAGTTAGGCTTTGGTGCGGTGTATAGTTTTTATATTGATAAATCATCGCCTGTTACACGTACCTCTTTTTTATACTCTTACAATATGTTCTCCACAGAAGGGCAAATACAATTGTTGTTGCAGGGCAGCTTCTGGACCAAAGAAAATAAATGGCATATGTTTTCGTCGGGCATTTACAGCGATTTCCCCATCTATTTTTATGGCACCGGCGCACATACACATGAAGCAGATAAAGACCTGATAACGGCTAAACGGTTTCGTTTTGTGGTGGGTGGAGAGCGGAAAATTGCCAAAGCATTGTATGTAGGCGGCGGTCTGGGATTGCAATCTGATCATTTTACGGATGCGGAAAAGGGTGGCATTTTTGATACCGGTAATTATGTAGGCAAAGAGGGCGGCAAGCTCGCCTTAATTGGCTACGATGCTATTTACGATACCCGTGATCATGAGAATTATACTACAAAAGGTTCTTACCTGCGCGCCATCGGCTGGACAAATTTTGCTAACAGTGATTGGCACTATACAAACATCACCATTGATGGCAGGCAGTTTTTTGCCATTAACAAAACCCAGTCTTTAGGCCTGCAGGCAGTATTTCAAACTACGCAAGGTGCGGATATACCTTTTTATGCCTTGTCAACATTAGGCAGTTCCAGTTATTTAAGAGGGTATTATAGTTTGCGTTACACTGATCAAAATTTATTAATTGCCCAGGCTGAATATAAATGGCAGCCATGGGGCAATACCAGGGACAGGGGTTTTGTATCTGCTTCACGAATCATACTCGCTGCTTTTGCAGGTACAGGCACCGTCTTTCCTAATGGTGGTTTGAACTTGAATGATTTCTTTCCCAGCTATGGCGGCGGCATCCGTTATATGTTTGATCCGTTGGCGAGGCTTACACTGCGGCTTGATGTAGGCATCGGCAATAAACGCCCGAATGAAGACCGCAGCACAGGTTTATACATTTCCCTTAACGAGGCTTTTTAATGCGCAATTATTCGCGATAAACGTTTGCGTTTTATACTTGCCACATTAAACTTTAAATATTCAATCAATCTTTATGTTCGTCATTCCCACGAAAGTGAGAATCTCATCATTAGGTTCTTCTTTCAATCCTTTTAATAATGAGATGCCCGATCAGGTCGGGCAGGACGGCAAGTGGTTGTGATTTGCACTTGCAGATTTAAGCTTTTAGAACTAATCAACAAGACTGAACGTCATTCCCACGAAAGTGGGAATCTCATAATGAAGTTCTCTCTCAACCGTTGATTAGATAATTATTTCTTTACAAACTGCTTTGTAACCATTTCACCATTTGTTTCAATTTTCAATAAATAATTGCCTTCATATAGTGAAGCAATATTTAAGTTATAAGATGAAGTATTTGTAACAACGTGCAATTGTATGTTACCATTAAAATCAACAACAGTAAGTTTTGTTTTTTGTGATGATGATAAACCTTCTATATGCAAGCTGTTTTGTGCAGGATTGGGATAAATGGAAATGTTTAATGTTGTTGCCTGCGCGTTATTGTGTGTTTGTATATAATGCTTGATCTTTTGAACGATGATTTGTTTTTGGGTTTTAGTGTCATTATAGTACTGTGCGAATGTAACGTTGGCAATCTGAGGAGTGCCGTATTTTACACTGGTGCCAGCAAGAAGCGGCTCTCCATTTGATTGCAAAAGAGCATCCCTGCAACTGACCTGGTCTTGTATCGCAGTTAAATTTCTGCCATTTATCCCGAAGGAAGAATCAATTGATCCATTAGTCATATATCGCACAATTATTAACTCGTTTGTGTCTGTAAAAGAAGATAAGCTTCCGGCCGCAATAATTTTTTGGTCTTTTTGAACGAGTATTTTGTTCACACCAGATTCGTTATTGAAAATAGTCGAAACCGCCCCGGCTTTCCCAAAAGTCGAGTCTGCAATGCCGGTGTTTGTAAATCGTACCATAGACATACTGGGCGTTTGATTAGGGTCAAATTTTTCGCCCCCTGCAAGTACAAAACTATTCCCTTGTAAAGCTAAACTGGTAATGATAACGGAAGTTCCCGTACCAAAATCTTTGCCGGCAATGCCTTTATTTCCGAAACCTGCGTCCAATGTACCATCGGGATTATACCGCGCAACCCTAAACCCGGAATTTGCAGGACTGCCGCCCAATAAAAATTTACCATCAGGTTGCAAAACAAGTGGTGAATATTCGGGAGTATAATCTATTGCACTAAAAATTTCACCATTATTACCAAAGCTTTTATCTAAACTTCCATCTTCATTAAACCTGAAAATAACATTTTCGTAATCTCCGGTTTGATCACTGATGGCAGACACAATAATTTTGTTATCCGTTTGAATAGCTATGTCCTGCATAGAAATACTAGTTCGCTTACTGAGCGTGAAATCCACCAGGCCATTCTCTCCAAAAGAATAATCTAATTCACCTGATGGATTATATCGTGCCATAGCTATATGCGCAGGTCCGGAAATACCTACAAGCCCAGCAGCAACAATCTTTCCGTCAGCTTGCGTTCTAATAGCTTCGCAGAGCGCATTTCCGGAAGGGAAAGTAGTTATAACAGTTCCATTAACTCCAAAAGCTGAATCAACTGTTCCCGTATTTGTGTATTGGGAAAGTACAAAACCAGATATAGAGTATAAAGAATATCCTGCAACGAATTTATCATTTGCTGTACCGGTTACACGTAATTCTGTGGTGGGAGAGCTTCGTCCAATAAGTACTCCATCCACTCCAAAACTGCTATCCGGCGTTCCCGCTTTTTGAGCTATCAATTCAAGAGAAAAACATAAAACAATAAGTGTAAAGATCAGTTTCATAGTAAAAGAGTTTGGTGTTTTGAAGATAGGCCATTCCTTTAGCCATACAACAACAATTTATCAGCGTTAAAAACTGCCAGGAGTCATCTTTCCACAACTTCTGCCGGGTACAGTAAACATCTGTAAGCTTATTTCTTCGAAATATACACGATATAACTTCGATATTTCTTCGATCCAATTAATCGAAGTTATATCGAAGTTATATCGAAGAAATATCGAAGTTATATCGAAGATATGACCTTGTTGGTTTATTTATGACAAGTTGTTCGTTTTACAACATCTTACTGTACGATATCGTACAGTTTTTTTATTTAATCGCTTCAAACTGATTGGTTATTAAGTGCTTTGTCAATGGCATAACGGTTGAATAAATGAAGTACGAACGTCAGAAATGCTACGATATGTTTAAGAATTACCTGCTTCTTGCTTTAAGAAATGTGCGCAAGAATAAACTGCACGCGTTTATCAATATTGGTGGTATGGCTGTTGCTTTTACCTGCAGCATCTTCATTCTTTTATTGGTGTACCGTCATTTTACATACGATGATTTTGAAGTAAATAAAAACAGTATTTATAAAGTTTACAATTATGCCATCGGGCCTTCAGGCGAAGAGCTGAGCACTGCAATGGCTTACCCTTTAACGCCTGCATTGAAAACAGAGAGTATTGGTGTGGAAAGAGTAACAAGTATTCAAACAAGAGGCAAGCTGGTGCGCAACGGCGATAAAACACTCGACATGGGAACAACAATGGTTGACCCTGATTTTCTAAAGATGTTCACCTTCCCTGTTGTAAAAGGCAATGCTGTAAATCCTTTGAGCGATGTAAGCAGCGCAGTGCTCACTCAAAATTCTGCAGAAAAACTTTTTGGTAAAGAAGACCCCATCGGTAAACCGGTTGAAGTAAAACTTGCCGGGCAATGGCACAAGTTAATTGTTACGGCTGTTGTAAAAGACTTCCCTCAGAATTCGTCTGTAAAATTCTCTTTGCTTGCACGCACCGAATTAGATCCTGATTATGCATCTATCAGTAATAACTGGGACAATCAAAATCACCCGGTGTATGTTCAGCTAAAAAATAATGTAACACAGCAACAGGCTGAAAACAGGTTAAGGTACCTGGAGAAAAAATACAGGCCTGATGATGCAGGCGCAGAAAAAAAGAACGGTTACCTGGCAGATAAAAACGGTGATTATCACAGCCTTCGTTTGTTGCCTTTAACTGAAGAACACTTTAATACTGAATTAGGCAACAGCACTGTAAACAAATCTTTTTTATATGTGTTGATATTAATCAGTTGTGTTATCATCCTTATTGCTTCATTCAATTTTGTTAACCTTAATGTTGGCTTATCATTTACCGTGTTGTTA
>JABDFS010000024.1 GCA_013286425.1 Bacteroidota bacterium | reverse complement strand
ATATCTGATGTTGAATAATCGTAGCGCAGTTGTTCATAAGCAGAAGCCGTTATATCCTGGTTGCTTAAAATATTATTTACACCCGCATAGAATGATATGTACAACGCTTTTCTTTTAAATCCTGAACCGATATATGCATGCGGAACGCGCCATGAATAGCCTGCAAATGCATCAAGTGTGCATTGTGCATTCAATTGCTGCTGGTCGATTACTTCGTTAAATGTTTCGCTCTTCGGGTCTAAATTCTCTGTTGCTGATGTTGTGCGTCTCACCGGATTATAATCTATGTGTGAAAAATTAAAAACCAACTGGCTCCAAATAGTTGCTTTATCAATTTTGATATTGTAATTGTAACCGTATTTATCGCCTGTTTTTACAATGCGGTTAGGATGATTCAGATCGTTTTGATACGCATCATCATTTGTTGGAAAATCGCGCTGGGCAAACTGGTTTATATCAACCCAGAAACTACCGCCAAGCAGATCTTTTACGCGTTGAAAATAATTGTTGTTGGTCGATTGATAACTTTCGCCTGCAGTAAGATCAACATGATTGCTTAAACGCGAATTCAGTACCGAATTAAAAATGATGCGTTTTGTATTCGTTACTCTTTCACCTTGTATGTAATAAGAACGATTACCCGTTACAGTATTGCTATCAATGCCATTTGCATTATGAACAGTTGAAGTGTTATTGCGATTGATGTTATATAAATTATCCCAGTTGATTTGCCTTGCCGCTTCATTATTTATTAAGTTATCTGCAACCTGTTGTTGTTGATAAGGATCATCTTTATAGTACGACGGCAGGTAACGATAATAATCAGGACGCGGATCAGGCGCGTTGTACCAGTCAAGTGCCGAATAAGTTCTTTCACCAAAACTGTATGCAAGAGAAGTTGTAAGATCTGTTTTATTGCTTATCCTGAAATCATGCGTTAAGATCATTACCGGCTGATTGCTGCTGCTGATGTTTGCATTTCTTTTCTTTCCATTCTGATAACCCCACGATGGATTATAATAATGTGTGTTTGCCAACTCAAACATTTCCTGTGTTGCTGCACTTTGCCTTCCACTCTCAGCAGGTGCATTAAAAGCAATGAGTGAAAGTATCTGGCGCTGCCCTAATTTTTTATCGATCGCGGCAAACCAGCTATAACTATTAAAATAAGTTCCGGGTACATAACCTTCACCTGCATAACGCCAGCTACCGGAAATGGTGAAAGCCCATCCTTTTTTATTCAAGCCGGTGCTATGCGTAAATATTAAACGCTGATCGTAGTTCCTGTTTGCATATGCATAGCCAATATTGGTTTGCGGTTTTTGTTTTATGGCGCGTACATCAATATTGGTTGTATTACCAATATCACCGAATGCAAATGTGTTATAACGAATACCAATGTTTACATCGCGGTTGCGGAATACATCATTCAATCCACCCCATAAGCCAAACGGCGTATAACCATTATCAAGATTATCCATTGGCACACCATTTATATAAGTGCTTATATAATTTGCATCATAACCACGAACATGAAAATGCGCCGCGCTGAAATTAAATGTTGCGGCATTGTAAAACGGATCTCGTCCTGCCGTTAATAAAGAAGAAATATTCTGATCGTTTGCATCGTTCAATGCGTTCTCATCAAGTGAAATTGTTGGAATGTTATCAGCAAGATTTTCTTTCAGATCGATTAAGAGTGAATCTTTTCTTGGAATTGAATCTTTGCCTGGTTCATTGCCTGATGTTGTTTGCGCAGAAGTATATATGGCTATAGCAAAGCTTAAAGCAGTTAAGGTTGATTTATACATAAAGGTTGCGATTGAAAATGGCTGAATAACCAAATATATATTTTATTTTGAATGAATCAAAACAAATAAATGGCTTAAAAAACCGCTTCCTGTAAATGGATAGAGACGCAGCTAATTTTCCTGTGTAAGATCACCGCTTTCGTTCACAGATAAATTAGGCACTTCATCTGCTGCTACGGTTTTAAAATCGCTATCGTTGATAAGTGTGGGCTGTACCAGTTGTTCTGCAAACACTTCTTTTATCTTAGGTAAATCTTCAGAAGAGTTTATACCGAAATAATCCATGAAAGATTTTGATGTTGCGTATACCAATGGTTTGCCCGGTAAATTTTCACTTCTGCCTGTAATAATGATCAATTCTTTTTCAAGCAGTTTCTGAATACTGTAATCGCTGTTTACGCCGCGAATACTCTCAATTTCTCCTTTGGTTATTGGATGTTTGTAAGCAATGATGGCAAGCGTTTCCATTGCGGCGGTTGATAAGCGTTTTAAAAATTTATCACCGTTCAGTTGTGCGATGGTTTTATGAAAATCTTTTTTGGTAAGGAATTGCCAGCCTCCGCCACTTTCTTTTACTTCGAATGGATAAAACTCTGACTGATATTTTTCGTGGATGCCCTCAATACAACTTTCAACCTGGTCTAAGTTGATGCGTTCTTCCATAAAGCCTAACGCATTATTAATAAGCTCAACAATGTCCAAAGCAGTCAAAGGCTTTTCACTTGCAAAGATTAAGGCTTCAATATGAGGAATAATAGTACTTAGTTCCAAAGTTATAAGTTCACGTGTTCACAAGTTTTATACTCCCCTTCAGGGGATGGGGGCTTATCCCTGTAAAGCGGCAGCGCCACTTACAATTTCTGTAAGCTCTGTTGTAATAGCTGCCTGGCGTGCACGGTTATAAGAAATACGCAGCGATTTCAACAACTCATTGGCATTATCGCTTGCTTTATCCATGGCTGTCATGCGTGCTCCATGCTCACTTGCATTTGCATCCAAAACAGCTTTATATAATTGGGTATTTAAAATTTTAGGCATCAACTCAGCAATGAGCTTTTCTTTTTCAGGCTCGAATAGGAAATCTGCTTTTTTAGCGCCTTCTTTTTTCAGCACTTTTGGAATGGGTAAAAATTGCTCTGCCACAAAACGCTGTGTAGCAGCGTTTTTAAATTCGCTGTATACTATATGTACAACATCAAACTCTTTATTTTCAAAAGCCTTCATGGCAGCCTGCGCTGCAGTCTGCACACTTTCAAATTTCAGGTTCAGGAAGATATCTTTATAATCAGCGCTTGTTTTGTAGCCGGACTTTACAAAGCTTTCATAACCTTTTTTACCAATGCCCCAAATGGCAACATTCCCTTTGTTTAATTGTGAACTGTATTTTTCAGCAATGGTTTGTTTTGCCAGTTTAACAATGTTGGCATTATAAGCTCCGGCCAATCCGCGGTCGCTTGTAATAACAATCATCAAAACCTTTTCCACAGGCCTTTCTTCAGCAAGTTTAAGGTCGGCTCCTCCTTCAATATTACTAACAATATTGCTCAGCATCTCCTGAAGCTTTTGTGCATAAGGACGCATTTGCAGGATGGCTTCCTGTGCGCGGCGTAATTTGGCAGCACTTACCATCTTCATTGCCTTGGTAATTTGTTGTGTGCTTTGAACAGAACTGATACGATTACGAACTTCTTTTAACTGGCCTGGCATAACGAGTTTAATTGTTTAAAAAGTTCCAATAGTTTCATTGTTATGTCTAAACTTTTGAAACGCTGAAACTTTGTAACTGTGAAACTTTTTTCGCCGCGAAGGTAAGGGAATGCAGCCTATTTTCATGTAAACTCAAAGCATGGCTAATATTTTGGGACGATGAAAATGTGAAAAGAGGTAACTGCCTGTCAACTGCTATACCTTACCTGAATTTTTGATTCATTAATTTATAAACACTTGCTGCATAATTGTTGATACGGTTACCAAACCAGTTAAGACGGGCCATGTATCTGACTTTCTTCTTAAATGCCACCACCTGGTCCTATAAAGCCTTATTCAGTTTAATACAGGCCTTATCCTGACGCCTAAAAGAGTGAAGGGGAATAGCGTTTCAGTATTTGCAGGCCCAAAACCAGGTAACTGACAAATACCAGCTTCATGTTTTCTTCGAAAAAAATACGATATAACTTCGATATTTCTTCGATTCAATTGATCGAAGTTATATCGAAGTTATATCGAAGAAATATCGAAGTTATATCGAAGAAATGAACTTCCTGTTATTAACTCAATAAACGCCTGTTACCTGGATGGCGCTTAAAGCATTCGACAGGCACCAGGAAAAGACTGGTTAATGGTTTAAAAACGCCCGGATAAGTATGTTAGGTAAAGATTTGCCGGATGCAGGTCGGGCGGCTATAGGATAACACTTTATAATGCAACAGAATTAGTTAAAAGAGCTTTCACGTTTTCATCACCGCCTGTAATTTATTAACTTGCAGCCCCCATGCTGACAGTTTGGCTTTATTTAACAGGCGCACAATTTTTGAAAGCATGAGGGTTTACTTTTATAAATATCAATACAATACAAGACCAATAATAAGGATATGCTAAACTTTTTGAGTAAAATTTTAGGCGGCAATAAAAGCGAGAAAGACGTTAAAAAAATAGAGCCGTTGGTTGAAAAAATAAATGGTTTTTTCGATCAATATCAAACCCTCACCAATGATGAACTTCGCGGAAAAACTTTAGAATTCAAGCAACGCATTCAAGACCATTTGTCAGAAATTGATGCATCCATCACTGCAAAAAAAGCTGAAGCCGACGCTTTACAGGAAAGCGATATGCAGGGAAAAGATGCTTTATATAAAGAAGTTGATGACCTGAAAAAAGACCGCGATAAAAAGATTGAAGAAATACTTCAGGATATTTTGCCTGAAGCATTTGCAGTTGTAAAAGAAACTTCAAAACGATTTAAAGAAAATACGCAGCTTACAGCAACTGCAACCCAGCTCGATCGGGACCTGAGCGTTAAAAAAGATTATATAAAGATCAATGGTAACCAGTCTGTATTTAATAACAGCTGGATGGCTGCCGGTAATCTTATTACCTGGAACATGGTGCATTATGATGTGCAATTAATTGGTGGTATTGTTTTACACCAGGGAAAGATCGCAGAAATGAGTACCGGTGAAGGTAAAACGCTGGTATCAACATTGCCTGCTTATTTAAATGCACTTGCCGGTGAAGGTGTGCATATTGTTACGGTGAATGATTACCTCGCAAAACGCGACAGTGAATGGAACGGAACCATTTTTGAATGGCTGGGAATTACCGTTGATTGCATTGATAAACATCAGCCCAATACAGAAGATCGCCGTAAGGCTTACTTGTCGGATATTACTTATGGAACCAATAATGAATTTGGTTTTGATTATTTGCGCGATAACATGGTGCATACACCCGAAGAAATGGTGCAGCGCAAACACCATTTTGCAATGGTAGATGAAGTGGATAGTGTATTGATTGATGATGCGCGTACACCATTGATTATTTCAGGGCCTGTTGGCCGCGATGACACCACCCAGCAATTCTTTGAATTGAAACCACGTATTGAAAAATTGGCTGAAGCACAGAAACGTGCGATTAACCAGTTTCTCACCGAAGCAAAGAAAAAAATCAGCGAAGGCAATGATGACCCTAAAGATGGCGGCCTTGCTCTGTACCGTGCGTTCAGAGGATTACCCAAGAATACAGCGCTTATAAAATATTTAAGCGAGCCGGGCATTCGTGTTAAAATGCAGAAAGCAGAAAACCATTATCTCGGAGATCAGCAAAAAGAAATGCATGTTGTTGATGACGAACTGTATTTCTATATAGATGAAAAAAATAATTCTGTTGAGCTTACCGATAAAGGTATTCATCTTATCACAAAATCAGGAGAAGATCCAAACTTCTTTATTCTTCCTGATATAGGTGGAGAACTGGCAACTATTGATAATGATGCCGCGCTTGATGCAGATAAAAAGCTGCATAAGAAAGAATCATTGTTGAATGATTATTCTGTAAAGGCAGACCGTATTCATACTGTTCAGCAATTATTAAAAGCTTATACTTTATTTGATAAAGATGTTGAGTATGTAGTAATGGATGGTGCAGTAAAAATTGTTGACGAACAAACAGGCCGTATTCTCGATGGCCGCCGTTATTCAGATGGTTTGCACCAGGCCATTGAAGCAAAAGAAAATGTAAAGATCGAAGCGGCTTCTCAAACCTATGCTACCGTTACGTTACAGAATTATTTCAGGATGTATCACAAGCTCGCCGGTATGACGGGTACTGCAGAAACAGAAGCAGCAGAGCTTTGGGATATTTATAAATTGGATGTTGTAAGCATTCCAACCAATGTTTCCTGTATACGAAAAGACCAGGAAGATCTTGTTTATAAAACAAAGCGTGAAAAATATAAAGCGGTTATAGAAATAATTGAAGAAATGCGCAGCAACGGAAGGCCTGTACTTGTTGGTACAACTTCGGTTGAAGTGAGTGAATTACTCAGCCGTATGTTACAGCAGAAAAAAATTCCGCATAATGTATTGAACGCAAAACAACACCAGCGTGAAGCGCAGGTTATTGCAGAAGCAGGCCTTGCCGGTAACATTACCATCGCAACAAACATGGCCGGCCGCGGTACAGATATTAAACTTGGCGCAGGTGTTAAAGAAGCAGGTGGTTTGGCGATCATTGGTACTGAACGTCATGAAAGCCGTCGCGTTGATAGGCAGTTGCGTGGCCGTGCGGGAAGACAAGGCGATCCGGGTTCATCTCAGTTCTTTGTTTGTCTTGAAGATGACCTGATGCGTATGTTCGGCAGTGAGCGTATTGCAAAAGTGATGGACTTTGCAGGCTATAAAGAAGGCGAAGTTATTCAACACAGCATGGTTACAAAAAGCATTGAACGTGCACAAAGAAAAGTAGAAGAAAACAATTTTGGTATTCGTAAACGTTTGTTGGAATATGATGATGTGATGAACAAACAGCGCACGGTTATTTATACAAAACGTAACCACGCTTTATTTGGCGAACGCCTTGCACTCGATCTTGATAATTCATTCTATGATGTTGCTGATGGGTTGGTAAATACTTTTAAAGACCGCAACGATTATGCAGGCTTTAAGCTTGAAACCATCGTTAATCTTGGATTGGATACTGTTATCACTCCTGAAGCATTTGAGAAAACAGATGCACAACAATTAATACAAAGCCTGTATGAAGAGGCCAATGTAAATTATCAGCGCAAGCGCAAAGAACTTGCTGAAGCTGCTCTCCCGGTTTTTAAAAGTATTCGCGATACACAGGGCATGCAAATACAAAATGTTGGCGTGCCGTTTAGTGATGGAAGAAAAGGCATACAGGTTCTTGCAAATCTTGATAAGGTATTGCAAACGGATGGTAGCGAGTTGGCCAACACACTTGAAAGAGGCGTAACACTTTTCCTGATTGATGATGCATGGAAAGAACATTTGCGTGCAATGGATGATCTTAAGCAAAGTGTGCAGACAGCGCATTATGAACAAAAAGATCCGTTGGTGATTTATAAAGGCGAAGCATTTAATTTATTCAGCCAGATGAGTGCACAGGTGAGCACTAATATTGTAAGTTTTTTATCGCATGCAGAATTACCGATACAACAAGATGCGCCGGTACGTGAAGCAAAACAGGAAAAAACAGACATGAGTAAGATGCGTTCCAATAAACGCGAAATTGAAAATGCTGGTGAAGATTATGCAGCTAATGGAAAAGATTATCATGATCCAACTCCAGTAAAACAGGAGCCTGTTCGTGTTGGTCCTAAAGTTGGCAGAAATGACCCTTGTCCCTGCGGCAGCGGAAAGAAATATAAGAACTGTCACGGCAGGGAAGAATAGCTTCTTATAAATTTTATTGATACATAAAAGCCCGGTTTAAAAGCCGGGCTTTTTTATTTTGTAACAGATAATAGAGGAATTATTACTTTCACACAACTCTGTATAAAGTATTAAACCTGGTTGCAAACAAAATCTTTTTCAATGAACATAAACAGGCGGTCTGCTATAAGATATTTTATTATTGTTGGTGCAGGCGCGGTATTGTTGCCAACCTGTAAACCTTCGCCTAAAAAAATATCAGCATACAATAATATTTCTATTGATGAAGATCAGCAGGCGATGCTTGCTGCAATTGCAGAAACAATTATTCCTGACACAAACACGCCTGGCGCAAAAGGAATTTCAGCGCATTTGTTTGCATTGCAAATGCTGAATGATTGTTATGAACAAAAAGATCGTAATAGATTTTTGACAGGCATGCAGCAATTCAATAAAGATGTAAAAGACAAGTATAAAAAGTCATTTGTTGAATGTTCGCCTGATGAACAAAAAATAATTGTTGCAGCTATGAATTCGCAGAAAGATGCAAAAGACGATGCGGCTTATTTCTATAACATTTTAAAAGGTCTAACAGTGCAGGCGTACACCAGTTCAAAATATTATTTAACCAATGTGCAGGAATACAAATTAGTTCCGGGCAGGTTTAAAAGCAGCGTGCCTGTTTAATAATTCAATTTAAAAAATGGGAAACAATACGAATACTTTCGATGCTATTGTTATCGGTTCCGGAATAAGCGGTGGCTGGGCTGCAAAAGAATTGTGTGAGAAAGGTTTAAAAACATTGGTGCTTGAACGTGGCAGAAATGTAGTGCACAATAAAGATTATCCAACCACTAATATGATGCCGTGGGAGTTTGAACATCGCGGGCAAATACCTGTTGATATTGCTGATAAAAATCCTGTGGTGAGCCGTTGTTATGCTTTTCGCGAAGATGCCATGCATTTTTTTGTAAAGGATACAGAACACCCATACATACAACAAAAACCTTTTGATTGGATACGTGGTTACCAGGTTGGAGGAAAATCTTTACTATGGGCAAGGCAAACACAACGATGGAGTGATTTTGATTTTGAAGGCCCTGCGCGTGATGGCTTTGCAGTTGATTGGCCGATACGCTATAAAGACATTGCACCATGGTATAGTTATGTTGAAAAATTTGCAGGCATCAGTGGTAATAAAGATGGTTTGGATATGTTGCCTGATGGTGAATTTTTACCGCCGATAGAATTGAATGATGTAGAGAAATATTTTCAAAATGTAGTTGCAAAAAATTATAACGGCAGGCATGTGATATACGGCCGCTGTGCGCATCTTACCGAGCCTCAAAAAACACATTACGACCAGGGAAGAGTGCAATGTCAGAACAGAACATTGTGCCAGCGTGGTTGTCCGTTTGGCGGCTATTTCAGCAGTAACTCAAGCACTATTCCATGGGCATTAAAAACAGGTAACATGACGTTGAGGCCTTACAGCGTTGTGCAGGAAATTATTTATGATGATAAAAAAAATAAAGCGGCGGGTGTAAGAATTATTGACGCGCAAACCAAAGTTGTAACAGAATATTTTGCCAACATAATTTTTGTAAATGCAGCTGCGCTTAATACAAATTTGTTGTTGTTGAATTCTAAAAGCAACCGCTTTCCAAATGGTTTTGGTAACGATAATGATGTGTTGGGAAAGTATGTTGCTTTTCATAATTACCGTGCACATATCAATGCAAAGTGCAACGATTTTACAAACGTAACAACAGAAGGCCGCAGGCCAACTACTGCTTATATCCCACGCTTTAGAAATGTATATAAGCAGGAAACAGATTTTCTGCGTGGTTATGCTGCAGGTTTTGGTGCATACAGAGGAATTCAGCATGATACAAGCGGCTTCGGAACAGAGTTGAAAGATGCACTTGCTTCAAAAGATCTCGGATCATGGTATGTAGGCTCGCATATGATGGGTGAAACGATTCCAAAAGAAAGCAATTATGTTTCGCTTGACGCAAATAAAAAAGATGAATGGGAAATGCCGCTGCTTAACATCAATGTTGAATATGACGATAACGATGAAAAAATGGTGAAAGATTTCCAGGAGCAAATGACAGAGATGTATACCAAAGCAGGTTTTACTGATATACATGTTGATGATTCAAAACATGCGCCCGGACTTGATATTCACGAATGGGTGGTGTGCGTATGGGTAAAGACCCTAAAACATCTATATTGAATGAGTGGAATCAAATGCATGCATGCAAGAATGTTTTTGTTACAGATGGTTCATGCATGACATCAACTTCAACACAGAACCCTTCATTAACTTATATGGCATTAACTGCACGTGCTGTTGATTATGCTGTAAGCCAGATGAAAAAAGGCGAGATCTGATAAATAAATTTATATGGCTGATAACACACAACGCTTTAGTAACAGGGTTGATAACTATGTAAAATACCGGCCTTCATATCCAAAAGAAATCATTGCTTTTCTTGAAAAGCAAATACAATTCAACAGCAGTTTCATAATTGCAGATATTGGTTCAGGCACAGGCATCATAACAAAATTATTTCTCGATAATGGCAATACTGTGTATGCTGTTGAACCGAATGAACCCATGCGCAATGCAGCAGAAAATATTTTGAATGATTTTAATTCTTTCATCAGTGTTGATGGAACGGCAGAGCAAACAACTTTGTCAGGTAGCAGTATTGATTTGATTACTGCGGCACAGGCTTTTCATTGGTTTCATCCGGCAAAAACAAAGGAAGAATTTAAACGTATTTTAAAACCTGGTGGTTATTGCTGTTTGATATGGAATGAACGTTCTGTTGAATCACCGTTTGATAAAGCATACGAGCAATTACTGTTTGATTATGCAATAGATTATGCCAATGTAGATCATAAAAATATTGATGATAAAAAAGTAGCATTGTTCTTTAACCCGGAGTTTTTTATAAAGCAAAACTTTCCTAATAAACAGGTTTTTGATTTTGAGGCATTAAAAGGCAGGTTGCTTTCCTCTTCTTATTCGCCTGATGAAGCCCATTCAAATTATGACGCAATGATCGCAACGCTTAAAAATATTTTCACAACATTTAATCAAAACAATACAGTAGAGTTTAATTATGAAACAAAGGTTTATTTGGGGAAGTTGTGATTGTTTAAATTAGTTCAGAATTGAATTATTGCAAACTTTAAATAGTAAGGAAAACATAACCACTTGCTCGTCATGCTCAGCTTGACTGAGCATCTCATTATAAAGAGCCTTGAAGATTTAAATTATGAGATTTCCCACTTTCGTGGAAAGGACGCACAAAGAAGTCTGTTGTTTTTAAGCTCTGCTAAAGGCAGAAGAAAATTATAAATTCCTTATCGATTCATGCATATTCTGTTCACCAAAAACAGATTCAATCTTCTTCAACACTTGTTTTAGATTAATGCCTTTACCAATCACACCTTTAAAAATATCGTCTTGCTTTTGTATGCGTTCAACAGAATTAAAGATTGTAAAGTCTTTTACTTTCAAACCTTTTTTTACTTCATCCCAATGCAAAGGCATAGAAACAGTAGCGCCGGGTTTGGGCCTTAATGAATAAGGGGCAGCCAATGTTGCTTGTGGCCTGTTCTGTAAAAAATCAAGATACATTTTGCCTTGCCTGTTTCTTACAATGCGTTCTATCGATGTAAATTTTGACAACCGGGATTGAACAATTGTTACCAATACTCTTGCAAATTCTTTGCTTTGTTCATATGTATATTTTGCACCGAGCGGCATATAAATATGTATGCCTGTTGCACCTGAAGTTTTACAATAAGCATCTGCGCCAATTTCGTCAAGTACCTGTTTAATTGTTTGTGCCGCTGTTATAACCTGCTCAAATGTTGTTTTGTCTCCCGGATCAAGATCAAGAATACACCAGTCAGGATTATTTGGCTTTTGCACGCGGCTGCTCCACGGATGTATTTCAAGACTGCCTAACGATGCCATCAATAATAAACCTGCTTCATTTGTACACACCATAAAATTTCTATTGCCGCCTTCTTCAGTGTAGTATGGAAATAACTGAACCCAATCAGGTACTTTGCCTGTAACATCTTTCTGATAAAAACTTTCGCCGTTAATCCCATTTGGATAACGTATCATGGTTTCCGGCCTGTCTTTTAAATAAGGAATCATATAAGGCGCAACCTGGTAATAATAATTAATGATGTCACGCTTGCTTACTGCACGCTGACCTTTTATTGCAGGATAATAAATTTTATCAAGATTATTAAATGTGATGTTATGCCCGTTAACCGTTTTTGTTTGCGATTTTTCTGTTGGGTTTAGCAATGTTTTTCGTTGCTTATCTGTTGGAGCTTTTATCAGTTTTGAAGTAAGATTTGCTGACGATTTTTTTACTGCTTTCTTTTTCATAACTGTTGCATTAGAGATGTTTTTTATTGAAGATGATCTTGTTTGATGCACTACATCTTCAACCGGTTTTTCTTTTTCAAGATTGATATCTTCTGCATTTTTATCAACACGCATTCCTTCAAATGACGGGTGGCGCATAACACCATCAGCAGTAATTTCTGCATACGTTACTTCGCAAACAAGCTGAGGCTTTAACCATGTTGCAGTTGCTCTCGGAGGATCAGGGCGAAAGCGCGAAGGCTTGTTAATATCAGGCTCATGATCAAAAGGAATTTTATTGTTGATTAACGGCTTAAATTGCTGCATCATTTCTTTTTGCTGTTTAATGGAAAAGCCTGTTCCGATCTTGCCAGTGTACATCAATCTTCCGTTATTATTTACACCAACTAATAAAGCGCTGAAAGGTTTGTTGCTGCCTTCATTATTGGTAAATCCGCCAATAATAACTTCCTGCCGTTTGCCTGTTTTTATTTTAAGCCAATCTTTACTGCGTCTTTCGGGCGCATAAATACTGTCGGCTCTTTTTGCAACAATGCCTTCGAGATTTATTTTTTTTGCGGCTTTAAAAAAATCAGTAGCGCCGGTGTTAAAGCTTTCGCTTATGCGAATAATGTTTGAAGAAGGAGTAATGCTGTTTAATATTTCTTTCCGTTCAATCAAAGACAGGTTCATCAGGTTATAACCATCAAGCCATAACACATCAAAAAGATACAGCACCAATTCCCCATCTGCTTCGCTGCGCCAGTTTTGCAGATTGCCAAAATCTGAAATGCCTTTATCATTCAACACAACTATTTCTCCATCTGCAACAACGTTGATCTTCCATTGTTTTAATGCATTGTAAACCGAGTAAAATTTTTCATTGAAAGATTTATTGTTACGCGAACGCATTTCAATCTCGCCTTTATTCAAATAAACAACAGTGCGGTAACCATCCCATTTTACTTCATACAACCAGCCTTCTTCATCAAAAGGTTTATCAACAAGTGTTGCAAGCATGGGAGAGATGTTGGAAGGAAATGGCGTTGCTTCGCCTTTTTTAATAAGCGTACGTATACTTTTATTAACGGAAGATGGCATATGAATTATATTCAAAGAATTATGCCAAAGGCTAAAGTAAAAGACTCAAGACACAAGATTCAGGGTACAAGATTCAACATTCAATTTAAATCTGCATTTGAGTCTTCAATTTTGTTTCCTGAACCTTGAACTGTGTATCTTGAATCCAATTATTGTTTTGGAAAGTTTGGATCAGCTTTTACTTCATTTAGCTGTTGCATATGGCGATTGGTATGTGCTGAAATTAAAAGTATCAACTGGTATGCATCTACTTTTCCAAAGGGCATAGAAGCAATGTGATTGCGCAGATCATCGTTTGTTGTTTGTACATAATTGATCAGGCTGTCTCTCCCTGCATTAAAAGCCTTTAATGTTTCAGTTAAGTTTTTATAAGGAGAATGAACAGGTTTAAATGGCTCAGGCGCTTGTGCTTTATGCGACCTGTCTTCAACCATAGCAATAAACATACTGTCTGTAACACCGGATTTAAAGTTGCTGTCGTTAGGTGTTTTTGCTGTATGCTGAACAAATGCGAATAAACCTTGCGATGCTAATGTTATGTGCTTCACACATTCCAAAACAGACCAACGATCAGGTGCAGGCTTAAAGTTTAACTGCGCTTCTGATAAGCCTTGTACTGAAGCAATTAAATCTGCACGTGTTTTATTTAAATGGTCAACTGCAAATTTTCTTTCAGCGTTAGTTAATTCACTGGTATTAACAATAGTAAAGCTGCTGAATACAAGCGGTAGAATAAATAGCAACAGAGATTTTTTCATGATTAACAACTTTTAATTTTAAATAGATGTAACTAAAGATAATTACTTGTTTTTGAAATGTGCCACGTGATATATTTTGTGTTTAACGTGATTTTAATAGTGAACGATTAAATTTTTTGAATTGCATTATATCATATATACACAATTTTATTTTATGAAAAAGTTCTTAAATGCAATTAAACGCTTCTTCAGTATTGAAGACGGCTATGTATTATTGCCCACCAATATTTAATAATACATTTCAATAATAATTTCAGCATCGTTACAAGCGATGCTTTACCGTATATGCACTTTCAAAAGTTAATAAACAATATCTTCATAAGCTGCCTGCAGTTCATTATATGCATGTTGATCATTTGCTTTCTTAGCTGCGGCCATTCCTTTTTCATACCATTCAATTGCTGCTGTTGTTTCGCTTTGCCTTTCTAACAATTTTCCAAGATGATAATAAGAACCAACATAATCCGGTGAAGCATTTAAAATATTTTCAAACAAAACTTTTGCATCATCGTCATTGCCAAGTTTAATGTATTCCAGTGCGAGCGCATGCCTTAAGAAATTATCATCCGGCATTTTTTGTAGTAGCTCCTGTAATTTTTCAATGCGATTCATCTGTCAAAAATAAAACAACAAATAGGTTGATACGCAATAAAGCCATCATTGCAATAATGATGGCTTTATTATTTGTTGATTGTTTATTATTTATTGAACCTGCAGGTTCTGTGTAATAACACTGCCTGAAGCGTTTGCAATGCTTAGATAATAATTACCTCCGCGAATATTCAGATTGATGTTCCAAATGTTTGATCCTTTATTTGCCGTTTTGGAAACAGTATAAACCTGCTGACCTAAAATGCCTGAAACTTTTATGGCAACCTGCTCTGTTTTATTTGAGTTGTAAGTGATGGTAATATTATTTTTTGCAGGATTGGGAGCGAACGTGAAATTATTCAACCCAACTTTTTCGCCTGTTGCTATATTGCTTTGTACAGTGCCATAAGTTATGTGATAAATTGTGCCATTAATTTCATTGCATACATAGAGTTCATTGTTCGCACTTTCGCCAAAGCAAGTGTATGAACTGTTACTGCCATCGTAAACAGTCTGCACCCTGCTGTTTCCACCTTGCTTGTATAACAACCGGAACAAGCCACTGCAATAATCAGTGAAAATATATTTACCATACAACGATGGATACTTTGTGCCTCTGTAAACAAAACCACCGATGATGCAACAATCGCCGCCTGAGGTATCTACATGTGAATATTCATACTTCGGAAGAACATAATTCTTCTTCGGTTTACATCCTGCTGTATCAAAAGGAATTGTTCCTTCATAGCAACGCCATCCATAGTTATTTCCGCCTGCATCTTTTGCTTCCACATCAACTTCTTCCAATGAATCCTGTCCAACATCTCCAATAAACATTTGCCCGGTTAATGCATCAAAACTCCAGCGCCAGGGATTACGCAAACCAAGATCCCATATTTCAGGTTTATAGTTAGCAGAATCGACAAAAGGATTATCAGGTGGAATTTTATACGATGCACTGCCGCTGTGCACGTCAATGCGCAACATCTTGCCCAGTAAAAGCATTGGGTTTTGTGAATAGCTGTCAGGATCGCCTTCCCTGTCGCCATCGCCCATAGCGATATATAAATACCCATCAGGGCCAAACCTGGTGCAGCCAGCTTTATGATCATTGTAAGTTTGTGTTATATTGATAATAAATTTCTCTGAATTTTTATTAGCAACATTCGGATTGTTTGAAACCCTGAATCTCGATATCTGTGTATTGCCTGCTTTATTAATATAGTTTACAAAAAAGTAACCATTGGTTGAATAAGAAGGATCGAATGCAAGACCGAGCAAACCTTGTTCACCTTTGAAATGAACGCGGTCTGTTATATCAAGAAACGGCGTTGCAGTTTTTGCCCCTGTTGAATCAACAATAAAAATTTTTCCTTCCTGTTCTATAACAAACAAACGATCGTCGCCGGAATTTTCAAGTCCAATCATATTTGAAAAGCCGGAAGAAAATTGTACAAGATTAAATTGTTGAGCTTGCGTGAATGGTATGCATAAAAGCAATAAAAAAAATGTGGAAATGCTTTTCATAGTATGTATTTAAAGTGAAAAATTATAAGCAATGTGCCACAGTTGGCAAGCATAAAATTGAATGACTATGACTGGCATTAATCATAACAAAAATTCAGCCTGAATTAATATTGCATTAATCCAGGCTCAATAATATTTTGAATGAATGTGATTGAACTATCAGCGCAGCATTTCTATAAACTCATCAAAAAGATAACGGCTGTCGTGCGGACCGGGCGTGCTTTCCGGATGATATTGTACACTGAATGCAGGCTTGTTTTTCATGCGGATGCCTTCAATGCTTTCATCATTCAGGTTTACATGTGTAATTTCTATCTCGCTGTTATTTTTCACTGCTTCAGGATTTACGCCGAAGCCATGATTTTGTGTAGTGATCTCACAACGGTTATTAATAAGATTTTTTACCGGATGATTTAAGCCTCTGTGCCCGTGATGCATTTTAAATGTAGGAATATCATTTGCCAAAGCAAGTAACTGATGGCCGAGGCAAATGCCGAACAATGGTTTGTTTTCATTCAGCAATTCTTTTACTGTTTCGACAGCATAAGGCATTGCTGCAGGATCTCCTGGGCCGTTTGAAATAAAATAACCATCAGCATTAAAAGCTTTTATTTCATTCAACGGAGTTTTTGCGGGAAACACTTTTAAGTAAGCGCCTCTTTCTGCAAGCGATGTAAGTATGTTTTGTTTTACACCATAATCCATCACCGCAATTTTTAACGGTGCATTGGTATCGCCCACTTCATACACTTCTTTAGTGCTAACAACAGAAGCCAGTTCAAGGCCATCCATATCGGGCACTTTATCTAATTCTTCCTGTAAAATTTTTTTATCTGTTATTTCAGACGAGATGATGCAGTTCATAGCGCCGCGGCTTCTTATATGTGCAACCAGCGAGCGTGTATCAATGCCTTCAATAGCAACGATATCATTGCTTTTAAGATATGCATCAAGGCTGTCTGTTGCCTTGTAACGTGAATATTTATCTTCAAGATTGCGACCTATCAATGCGCGGATCTTTACGCTTTTACTTTCCTGGTCAATTTTATTTACGCCGTAATTGCCAATGTGAACGTTGTTCATTATAAGTACCTGGCCGTAATAACTTGGGTCGGTAAAAACTTCCTGGTAACCGGTCATGCCGGTATTAAAACAAATTTCGCCGGTTGCGGTTCCAATTTTACCAAAAGCTTTTCCCTGAAAAAAAGTTCCGTCCTGTAAGAGAAGAAAGGCAGATTGTTGTGTGTCAGACATTTTTTTGAAAGTATTTTCAAAATGCAAAAGAAAGGTTTGCTTTTGAAATTAAATGATAAAGTTTTCCAGATAATTATCACGCATCAGTTGCCAACATTCGTGTAAAGTTACTGCTGTATTTATTTCATATTCTTTAATCTCTTGTGCGATTAACCGGGCATACTTAAAATAGGGAACAAGATATTGTTTAATACCTACTAAAAGTATATAAAAAAGAAGTAAAAGAGGTACCAAAAAGGGATCAAAGAGGGATTAAAGAGGTACAAAAGACGTTCACTGTCTATCTTTTGTATCTTTTTGATTTCTCTTTAAACTGGTATTGATATCTGTTTAATACCTACAAAATACCTGTTTGGGAATTTTGACTCTCCTCTTCTGCCCGTTAAAGCCTTTGTCATTATTGTTTGCAGTTGTTGCATCAACCTTATGTATTGATGAAGATAGCGCCCAGTGCATGTGTTCGGGAAGATGTGGTGTTTAAAAGATTTACCGCACAAACTAACTTAGAGGCACATAGTAAAAATATTTGTTATTGAGTTTCAAATATCTTTAATCGCATAACAGTATTCTTTATTTTAGCCGCACGGGAGTTGTTTGAGATTTTATGGTCATAAACGTCGTATGAACAGGAAACCGGAGATGCCTGAAAGTATGCAGTATCCCGAATCGCTTTGCTCTCGGGACAAGCAAACTGGAGTGACACAACCGTGATGCCATTCTTGATTTGCCAGTAACCAAATAAATAACTCAAATAGTTCTCGCTGTTTTTTCAAAATTTATCACTTATGCAAAAGATTATTGTTGTTCTTGTTTTGATGATGAGCGTTTTACTTACACAGGCGCAAACACAGTTTACTGTAATTAAAAATAATGCGGCAACGCCCGTTAAAAACCAGGGCCATTCAGGAACGTGTTGGTGTTTTTCTTCAACGGGAATGATGGAAAGTGAATTGCTGATGCAGAACAAACCTTCAATGGATCTTTCTGAAAGTTTTACTGTTTACAATTTATATATTGATAAAGCAGAAAAATATATTCGTCGCCGGGGCAACACACGTTTTGCGGAAGGTGGCCTCGGGCAGGATATGTTGAATGCTGTTGCTAATTACGGCGCAATGCCACAGGAAATTTATCCTGGCGTTGGCAACGATGTTGTGATGGGGCATGATTATAAAATGCAGGATGTTTTAAAAACTTATCTCGATAGTGTACTTGCTGCAAATCCTGATGTTGTAGATACAAGTTGGAAAAAAGGTTTCATCAGCATATTGCAGAGTTATATTGGCCAGCCTCCGGCAGAGTTTGATTACAACGGAAAACATTATACGCCAAAAAGTTTTGCTGCGGAATATATAACTGAAAAGCCTGCAGATTTTATTGGCCTAACATCGTTTACGCATCATCCTTTTTATTCATCTTTTGCAATGGAAGTGCCCGATAATTATAACAGCAATTCTTATTACAATGTTCCGCTTGATGAAATGATAAATACAGTTAAACAATGTTTGCAAAGTGGTTATACTGTAACATGGGATGCTGATGTAAGCAACATTGGTTTTCGTCAGCGCACGGGTGTTGCTTTGTGGACGACCAATGCAAGTGATTCAACAAGTTTTCCTGCATTTACAGAGCCAACATATACACAGCAAATAAGACAGCAGTTGTTTGATGAACAGGTTACACAGGATGACCATCTGATGCTGATAACAGGCATTGCAAAAGATGAACATGGTAAAGAATATTTTATTGTGAAGAATTCATGGGGTGAAGTTGGCCCGTATAAAGGATACATTTATGTAAGCATCCCTTACTTCGCTATTAATACCATTTCTGTTTTGGTAAATAAGAAAGCTTTACCTGGTGAAGAGTTGAATAAATTTGCGATGAATTAATTTATCAAGCAGGAAATTTTATCGATAAATTCCCTGTAAATCTCATTATAAACTTTTATTCAAACACTTTAATAATGAGGTGCCCAATCAAGTTGGGTATGATGAACAGATTGAATTAATGCATCATGCATACAACCACACTCTTAATAAAGAGATTAACTGGTCTGCATCAACAGGTTTTGTTATATAATCAGAAGCGCCTGCATTTATACATTTCTCCCTGTCACCCATCATTGCTTTTGCTGTTACTGCAATCACCGGTAAATTTTTGTATTTAGGATTTTCGCGAATGCGGCGTGTGCTTTCATAACCATCCATTTCAGGCATCATCATATCCATCAAAATAATATCTACTTTTTTATGTTCTTCAAGTTGTTTTAGTGCATCTCTGCCATCAATTGCTGAGATCACATTCATGCCATAATTCTCCAATGATTTTGTTAGAGAAAATATATTGCGCACATCGTCATCAGCGATTAAAACTGTTTTGCCTTTTAATACTTCGGTTAATGCAACAGCGCGTTTATATCTCGGCGATTTTGCATCCCTTTTATTTTCTTCTACCAAATGCAGAAACAAAGAAACTTCATCTAAAATGCGTTGATAAGAATGCGCGGTTTTTACAACAATAGAATCTGCATATTGCTTAATGCGCATTTCTTCAGCATGACTTAAATTTTTTCCTGTAAAAATTATAATAGGAAGATTTTCAAGGCCGGATGTTTTTCTTACTTCCTCCAATGCGTCATAAGAATTTTGTGTTGGAATACCCATATCTAATATAACGCAGTCTACTTTGTCTTCATTCAATGCCTTGATGCCATCGGTTACTGTATTTTTAATTTCAGCAGTAACATTAAAACTTTCAAGAAAATAAGACAATGCTTTTGCGTGCATAGGGTTTTCTTCAACGATCAGAACTTTTTTTGGCAGCCTGCTTAATGCATCTTCTATCTTTTGAAATATGAGACTCATTTTTTCAAATGCAAGAGGCTTGCTTATAAAATCTACAGCACCTGCTGAAAGGCTTTTGCTCTTGGTTTCATATGAAGACATCATGTGCACCGGGATAGGTTTTGTTTCCCGATCGGCTTTAAGTTCATCCATAACCTGCCATCCGCTTTTTACAGGCAATTGTATGTCGAGCAAAATACCATGCGGATGAAATTGTTTTGCCAGTTCAACTCCTTCATCACCACGTACTGCAACAATGCCTTTATAATTTTTTTTCCTTGTAAAATCAAGCAACGATTTTGCAAAACCGGTATCGTCTTCAATAATTAAAATTATTTTATCGCCGGGATTAATATTATCACGATCATCAGGAATAGCTGCAGGAATAATATCTGAAATATATTTTGCCTCTGTTTTTTTTGATGCTGAAATATTTGCATTTGACGGTTTATTTGTAAAGTCTGAAACTGCTTTGCTTTCATCCGGCATAAATGTTGAATTTTTCTTTACAGGTATT
The DNA here is from genome assembly GCA_013286425.1 of Bacteroidota bacterium. GTDB lineage: Bacteria > Bacteroidota > Bacteroidia > Chitinophagales > Chitinophagaceae > Parafilimonas. The sequence goes on along the minus strand of JABDFS010000024.1, from coordinate 17,722 downwards.
GTAAGAATGAACTCGCTGCCTTTTCCTTCTTCGCTTTTTGCACGTATTTCTCCGCCCAAAAGTTTTGCAAGTTCACGGCTTATTGAAAGGCCGAGCCCTGTGCCACCGTACTGCCGTTTTGTTGAGCCATCTGCCTGTTGAAACGCTTCGAAAATGATATCGATCTTTTCTTTTGGAACGCCAATACCTGTATCTTTTACTGTAAAAGAAATAGTATTGTCATTAGCACTAATATCAAGATTAACGCTACCCTGTTTTGTAAACTTCAATGCATTTGAAATAAGGTTGCGTAAAATTTGTTCTAATCTCAAACGGTCTGTTTCAATAAGCTGTTTAACAGAATCGTCTTTTTTTATGTTGAAGGTGATGTCTTTGTCTTTAGCTACAGGTTCAAAAAGATTTTTGATCTCCTTTACCAGGCTTTCGATGTATACATCACTATAATCAAGGTCCATCTTGCCCGATTCTATTTTGGAGATGTCAAGTATCTCATTTATCAACGTTAATAATCCATTGCCAGAATTTTGAATTACCTGTGCATATTCAATCTGGTCGTTGGTTAAATTTTTTGTATGATTTTCAGTAAGCAATCTTGATAATAATAAAATAGAATTAAGCGGTGTTCTTAATTCATGAGACATGTTTGCAAGAAACTCAGATTTATATTTTGTACTTATAGCAAGTTGTTCGGCTTTTGCCTGAATTTCAAGATTGCGTTCAAGTATCAATTCATTTTTTTCTTCAAGCAAACGGCTTCTTTCTTCAAGCTCCATATTCGATTGCTGCAACTCTTCCTGCTGTACACGCAGTTCCTCTTCAGAAGCCTGCAATTTTTCAGCCTGCACTTCCAACTCAGCATTGATGTTTTCTAATTCTTCATGTTGTGATTGCAGTTCTTCACTTTGCGACTGTGTTTCTGAAAGTAACTCCTGCAGGCGTTCATGATCGCGTGCACTGTGAATGGCCAGGCCTATATTGTAAGCACAGCCATGCAAAAAATGTTTTGTAACATCATCAAAATTTTTAAGCGAACCTATTTCAAGTACACCTTTCAATTTTCTCTCATAAAAAACAGGGAAAGCAATTATTGCTTTAGGTTTAATACCGCCTGATGAAAAAGATATAATAAGATCTGTTTCATCAATATCCTGCAATAAAATTTCTTTACCGCTTAAAGCGCTTTCACCGGCAAGACCTTCACCTAACCTGATTGCTTTTTTCACTTTACTTTCATCAAGTGCAATGCCTGATGATAAAACAAGCTGCTCATCGTTTTCAAGAAGATAAAACGCAGCAACCGGCGCTTTTATATAAGCGCTTATATAATTTACGATACCGTAAGTAAGCGTGCTTAGATTTTTTTCTCCAAGCATTTTATCATTTAAACCGGCAATGCCTGTTTGCATCCATTCATTGTGCGAAAGATTGGTGAACGAATAATCAAGCGATTCTGCCATCTTATTCAATGAACCTGAAATATAACCCAGCGCATCTTTGCCTTCATCATCAACTCTTGTTTTATAATCGCCTGCAGAAATCTTTTCAGCAATATTGTGTACCAGGTTTAACCGCTTTGTTATTTCTTTCTCTTTTTCAATAAGCTCTTCCTGAAGTTTTGTTCGTTTTTCAAAATCGCTTGATACTCTTAAAAAAGAAACAACAGCAACGATGAGAGATAGCAGTGAAGCAATTACAATGAGGGCCGGTGTGGAAGCAGCAAATTTATTAAGGCTTACTGTGCGTGCTTCAAGCTTATCTTTTTCACGCTGGCTCATCATAATAACAATTATGCGTGCACTATCCATGTAAGCTTTACCAATCTCCAGTTGCTGTATGGTAGGCGAAATACCTTTGCGTTTATCATCAATGCGCGTTTGCAAACTCGTTAGCCGCAACGAAATATCATTGTATAATTGCGTGCAACTTTTTTGTTGTAGCGCATCATCTTTTGTTAGATCTTTTATTTCTGAAATTAACCTGTATGCTTTTGGCAATGAACCATTATAAGGGTCAAGAAATTCTTCAGAGCCCGTAAGCAAAAATCCTCGCTGCCCTGTTTCAGCATCTTTCAAAACAGAAATAACACTGTCAAGTTTATTCAGAACAAGGTTTGTATGTTCAACACTTTTTTGACTGTCTAATAAATTAGTGATGCTTGAATAAGAAGCAACAGCGCTAATTATCAACAATGCAAAAGAGATTCCATATAAGATGAGAAGATTTCGTTTGAAAGAAGAATTCATACATTTAATTTAGAACATAAAACAGCTAAGAAATTTGCTTTTATTTTATGGGTAGAACTATAATAAAGGTGGCACCATTACCTTCTTCACTTTTTGCTGTTACAAGGCCATCATGTTTTTCAATTATTTTTTTTACAATGCTTAGACCAATGCCGGTGCCTTCATATTCTGCTCTTGCATGCAAGCGTTGAAACATGGCAAAAATTTTATCAAGATATTGTTCATTAAAACCAATGCCGTTATCGCAAATATAAATTCTGCAATAAGTTCCTTTGGATGAAGGTTCGCTCTCGGTTGATTTTTCGTTTGTATAATCACTCCATATTTTTATAAACGGAGGAATGCCGGGCTTTGAAAATTTAACAGCATTGCTTATTATATTTTGAAACACCTGCCGCATTTGTTCAGGTATAATTTTTACTGATGGTAATTGATCTACCACAATTTTTCCGCCGGCTTCTTTTATTGAAATTTCAAGATCTGTAATTGTATCCTGGATTACAAGATTTAAAGGTGTTTTGATAAACTCAGGTGTAACAGAAAGTTTTGAATAATCAAGCAAATCATTTATAAGCGTTCTCATTCTTTCCGATGAAGTAATTACTCTGTTTATATATTGAGATGCTTCTTTGTTGGCAGTAAAACGTTCTTTTAATATCTGGCTAAATGTTATAATTTTTCTCAAAGGTTCCTGTAGATCGTGCGAAGCTATAAAAGCATACTGTTGCAATTCCGCATTACTTGTTTCCAGTTCTTTATTCGCATGCTGTAACTCCTCTGTTCTCTTTTCAACTTTCTGTTCAAGGTTTAATTTAATATCATTCAGCTCTTTTGTTTGCTTATATAATTTTGTAAATGTTTTGATCTTTAATAAAAGCAAATCCGGATCAAAAGGCTTGGTTATATAATCAACACCGCCGGAATTATAACCTTTTGTAACAAAGCGTTTATCAATATTAACTGCTGAAAGAAAGATGATGGGTATATCTTTTGACTTACTGTAACCGGTAATATTTTCTGCTACTTCATATCCATCCATTCCCGGCATTTGCACATCAAGAATGATGAGCTCGTATTCATTTTTGAGAATTTTTTTCAACGCTTCTTCGCCCGATGCAGCAGTATCTGCTTCATACAGGTTCAACTGTAGCAAGGTTTTTAAAGAGAACAAATTTTCTTTTTTATCATCTACTATAAGTATCATTAAAGTGGAACAATTATTTTACCTGAGAAATATGTTGGCTTGCTTAAACGAAAAGTAAAAGCATCTAATCAACATACAATAAATGTACCTGATGTATCACTTAATGTGCGCAAACATTTTTCGAGGTTGCTGTGTACATTCTTACAAATAGAAGAAAGGATATGTTTTAATTCACTAAGGCTTGTTGGTTTGGTTATAAAACAAATAGCGCCTCTTAGCATTGTTTCTTCAATATCTTTTGACTGAGATGATGTTGTATACATTATAACAGGTATACGTTTTAACTGCGGATCTTTTTTTAATTCAGAAAGACATTCTTTGCCACCCATGAGTGGCATATTAAGATCTAAAAAAATAATATCGGGCAATTTGGTTTGTTCATGTTTCAGCAATTTGAGAGCTTCTGTTCCATCGCCTGCACATGTAAGAAGAATCGAAGGAGTTATATCTTCCAATACTTCCTGAAATACAGAAATATCATCTTCATCGTCATCAACTAAAAGAAAACGGACTTGATTCATTATTGTTTTTTTAAAATTTATAATCGATACGGACAATTATTTACAGCAATCGGGTATGATTTACAAAAATATTGCCCAAAAACTAATTATATAAACTATTGCAAAAATTATAGAAATATTTTTTGAATAATATTAATGTTTATGATGCAGTGCCTTTAATTCCTTTTAATAAAGACTTCCAGATAAGAGAGAAAAATGAACGATGAGGATCTCTCTGGTAGGAAATATATTCGGGTTGCGCATCATCTATTTTATTTGATTTGTTTATAATGAATGTATTTGCAACGAAGCTGAGAAATTTTCTTTTCTTTAGATGTTTTGGATCGTCATCATCTTTTTTAAGAGCGGTTATTTTAAGATCGTCATATATAAACAAAACAGAACTGCGTGCACTATTGTTGTTTGCAATTATATGTGCCGTTAATTTTTTAATTGAAATGCTGTTCACTTCAAATAATCCTAATGTCTGCGTAGCCTGATTAAGAATTTTTCCATCCATTGGCCCAAGATTAATATCAACGGTGAAATTTCCTGACTCAACTTTTGTAAGATCGAAGTTGAATACAACATTAAAACTGCCTTCATCATACAGTTTGCTTTGAGCAGTAACAGTTACTAATTTATTGACTGCAATTTTCTCTTTTACATTGGTAACATTTGTTATCCGTGCATTAATATCCGTCCATGTAATTTCTCCTGTCTTTTGCGTTTTCTGACTAAGTTCCCTATAGGTGAACTTAAAATTTTTGATGAATACTGTATCAATCACAACCGGGAAATTTAACCGCATTAATAACTGGTGAGGGTAGTTGCCAATCTTTGATTTAGGAGACGGGGAAATATTTTTGTCCGCAAACACTTCCATTGTTCCATCACTAAATATTGCCTGTTTGGATATAAATCCTTCGCCTAGAAACAAACGATACCAATCAACATCATTAAAAGACGCATTTGCGAATTTTATATCGTAACGGTCTTTATAAGATTTAAGCTGCTTACCAAAATCCTGTTTACTGTAGCGTGGTGTTAAAGCAAGGCCGCGTATATCTATTAATTTTTCTGAAGCATGCACAATTATTGTATCTGCTTTTATAAAATATAAACTGTCGGGTGTGTGATAACTATAGTCCGGCAAATAAATAGCAGCATGTTTTGCATACAAAAATCTTGTTGTATCGAATTGAGTTGTGGAATCTATTTCTATATCATTAAACTTAAGTGAAACATTTTTGAATGTGGTGAGTTTCTCCTTCTCTTGCTGAAGATTGTGATCAATGAAATTCATGTTTGAAACAGATAGCTGTTTCAAAGAAAAATGGCCAAGGCTTTTTTGTATGCGTGAATACAATGTAGTGGTATCATTAATAATAATGGTATCGCGTTTATTTACCGGATGATAAATTTCGAGCGTAGGATTATTAAGTGCAAGTGTATTAAGGTCAATATCTTTTTTATTCAATAGATCACTTATATCAAGCCCATCAATATCAAGATCTGATAAAGATGCTTTAAAAATATCTTCTGGAGCCCTGCCACTGGCAAGTAAAAAACTCAGTCTTGAAGAATCTATTGAAAGTGTTGCATTGTGCACTTTTAATTTAGCGCCCACAACATCCACTTCAATTTTATCAATATTCAATACATATAAACTATCTGAAGCATCTCTTACCAATTGCTGCAGCTTGGCTTTTATCAGCGGCTCAAAATCTTTGCTCTTGCGAATCTTTAAATAAAAATAACCACCAATTATAAGTATGGCAATTATTGAAACTGCAACAATTATTACTTTCTTCAAAATGTATGTAAATTTTTAATGTAGAAATGTAAACTAATTTCATACCAATAAAATTTTTAATGTAAAGGTTAGCTTTTCCGTAGCAGCATGGTACAGGCTTTGCAACTTATTGCTTATGGATATTAAGACTGCTCAATCAACTGAAGAAGAAAAACAGGAAGTTAAAAATTTGCATAATAAAACAAAACAAAAGTTGTGGATCGGCAGTTACCTTTTGTTTGCAATTATATGCCTGCTTTTATATTTTATACTTCGATTAAAAACTTTTGATGTAATTGGTACTTACCGCAAAACTGTGCTTAGCCTTTTACTAGCTGCTGCATGTGGTTTTGGTGTGTTGATACTTTCAAGAATAATACAAGGCATTGCTGCAAAACGTTCTCATACAAAAGCAATTTTATACAATGTTACAAGGCTGATAAGACTTATAAGTTTTGTGATCATAATTTTTGTATTTATATCTTTTTTGAATTCTAACTGGTATACCGCCGCTGTTTCACTTGGGTTGATCTCTTTATTGCTTGGCTTTGCTTTACAAACACCGATCGCCTCTTTAATTGGTTGGTTTTATATTGTATTGCGCGTACCATATAAAGTTGGAGACAGAATACAGGTTTCAGATTTCACCGGTGATGTTGTTGAGATAAATTATTTTGATACAACCTTATGGGAATTTGCAGGGAACTATATGACAAATGATTTGCCAAGCGGAAGGCTGATACGCTTTCCCAACAGCATGGTTTTTCAATACCAGGTGTATAATTATTCATGGCAAAAGTTTCCATATATCTGGAATGAAATTCCGTTTCATGTGGCTTATGATAGTGATTTGGATTGGATAGAAAATACTATGCGTGATGTTGCCAAAAAGGAACTCGATCCTGAGACAGCAATGCATGTAAAAGAGTTACGCTCATTAATAAAGGAAACGCCTGTTGATGAAATTGAAATAAAAGAATATCCTTTTGTAAACATCCGCATCAATGCAAATACGTGGGTTGAAATATTACTTGTGTATTTAGTTGATCCAAAAAAATCTTCGGCTATCCGATCTAATCTTATAAAAAAAGTATTGACGGCATTATTAAAAGAACCTGCCAAAGTAATGTTTCCGAAAGGTGACAGCAGGTAAATTTTATAAATTACTTTTTGATGTATAAATGAATAAATATATTTGGCGGCAATAAACCAAACTAACTATAATCCTTACAATTTTTTTAATCCCCAAAACCATCTATCATGTTCAAAAGACCTGTTGTACTCCTTTTTGTAATTCTTTGTATTGATCAAAACTGTTTTTCGCAGGAATTTATGCACAGCGTTGGCGGAACCATCTCTGTTTTATCAGGTACTGTTACAACGCCCGGTGAAACTTCAAGCTTTTCAATGATGCAAACAAACATTACCTATTTTCCGCGCTATAATTTTATTGAAAATGAGAATTCATCTGTAAGTGTTGGTGCACCCATTGGTGCAGGAATCGGCATTGCCTCCAATATGTATGGAGATGATGCCGGCGTATCGTTTGCATTTGATCTTCCACTTGTGGTTGATTATAATCTTGGCTTTAAATCAACCAGTGAAATCTCTAATTATTTTGGCGGATATTTTGGCGTTGGCTTCGGGTATTATCATGTAAGTATAACCGGAAGCCAGTATTCTAATTTTGATGGTTCAACATACGGGCCATTGGTTCGCGGTGGTGTGCGCATTGGTTCTGCAAATGAAAGCTGGGGCGATCATGGTTTAACGATCGGTTTATTTTATAAAAAGGGATTGGAAGAAACCAAGTTCAACACTTTTGGTTTTAATGTGCTGTATGATTTTTAAAATGATACTTGATTAATGCTGCATTTGTATTTGAACTGCTAAGTCTCCGGGCTTAGCAGTTCTATGTAATAGTCTTCGATTTATATTATCGAATCATATCTCATCATGTTTCTTCATTGCCGTTCTGTATAAAATTAATCCCATCAAGGCGAATGCAATTACGCCAAGCAAATCATATGTATACTTCCCTAAACCATTTTCAAGTGAAGGCTCAAGATTAACTTTCTCCAATGCTGTTGCAATATTTTCACTGCCCGCAGTTAACAAAGCAACTACCACACCAGCGAGTGCTCCGCCTGCTACCAAACCTGTTGCAAATAAATTGCCTTTCCCCAGATCATCTTCGGCAATAACCTCACCTTTCTTTTTCCTACGCCAGTCAACAACTGCGCGAATAGCTCCGCCACAAAATATAGGCAGTGTTGTACTCAAAGGCAAATAAGCGCCCACTGCAAAACTTAATGAGTTAACGCCGCATAGCTCCATCACAACCGCCAAAGCAACACCAACAAATACAAACTGCCAGTCAAGATTGAATGATAAAATGCCTTTAATTAACGTTGCCATTAATGTTGCCTGTGGCCCTGGAAATTTATCTGTGCCGATAGCATGTGTATAACCCTGCGCTATCATATCTGCCGTTGGTTTATCCAGGATTTTTATAGTAACGCCAATTACCAATGATGAAACGATAGCACCGATAAATAAAGCCAACTGTTGATTGCGCGGCGTTGCGCCAACTAAAAAACCTGTCTTTAAATCCTGCGATGTTGCGCCCGCATTTGCTGCAGCAATGCAGATCATTCCGCCAACAACCAGCACCATTGGTTCATATGTTTTGCCACTCCATCCAATGCCGATAAACACAAGGCATGTGCTCATTACTGTTGCTATTGTCATACCGCTGATCGGGTTGTTGCTTGAGCCAATGATACCAACAATGCGTGATGAAACAGTAACGAAGAATGCTCCGAATATCACCACTAAAACGCCTAACAATAATTTACTTCCGATTGAATCGCCCGGTATCATTGGAATGAAAGCCATTAATAAGATCAACGCAATGCTTCCAAACAAAACAACTTTTAAATTGAGATCTTTTTCTGTGCGTAGTTGTGTGTTGCCTGCTTTGCGATCTTTAATAGAACCAATGCTTTCTTTGAATGATGAAATGATGGTTGGAATTGTTTTCATCAATGTAATAAACCCGCCGGCAGCAACAGCGCCTGCACCAATCTGGCGAACATAAGCACGATAAAGCGCGTCTGATGTATCATCAAACAAATGTGTTGCAGGATTCCATCCACCCGGTCCGCCTGCAGTATTCAAATCTTTTAAATAACCCAGCTTTATTAATTGCGAAGCAATGATAGTTTGATCATGAATTAACGTTGCAAGCAATGGGTTAAACACCAGCCAGCTTAACACACCACCTGCAACCAATGAACCTGCAATGCGCGGGCCTATGATATAACCAACACCCAAATATTCAGGCGTGATCTCACCACTAATCTTTGCCGCAGGAAAATATTTATTGGTAAGTTTGGTTGTGTACTCAGGCACTTCAGAAATAATATGCAGTACTCTTTGTAAAAATGCATACAACATAGCAACACCTAAACCAATAAATGCAGTCTTTGCAATATCGCCACCTTTTTCACCGGCTTTTAAAACAGCTGCACACGCTGTGCCTTCAGGATAGGGGAGTGTTGCATGTTCTTTCACGATCAACGAACGGCGTAAAGGAATCATCATTAATGTTCCCAATAAACCACCAAAAATTGCGAGTATTAAAATGGTGATGTAATTAAAAAAATCAGCGCCAACACTTTTATTATCTACCATTGATAAAAACAAGAACCCAGGCAGTGTGAATGCCACACCGCTTGCAATACTTTCACTTGCAGAGCCTGTTGTTTGAATGATGTTATTTTCAAGAATCGTTGTCTTTAATAATTTTCTTCCGATGGTAATGGCAATAACCGCAATGGGAATAGAAGCACTTACAGTCAGTCCTGCTTTTAATGCGAGGTACACATTGGCTGCACCAAATAAGCAACCCATGATACAACCCATCACCACTGATTTAACTGTGAATTCTTTCATGTTTGTTTCCGGCGAAACAAATGGTTTGAATTGTGTTGGTTCGGACATTATTTCAAGTTAAAAGTGAAAAGTAAAGAAATTAAAAAAGCGATGTAAGTAACATCGCTTTAAATATAAAATCAAAAATTAGTTTAATCATCAGATGCGGCGGCTTCTTCTACAATTGTATTTAAACGTTTGGTCAATGGCAATAATAAAAAGCAGGCAACAATTGCCGCAACTGCACTGATGCCAAAGAATACAGCCTTGTTATCAAACTTATCCCAGAAGCCAGCAAGTATGCCTGAAATTTTCCCGCCTAATGATGTGGTGATAAACCATCCGCCCATCATCAAAGCAGTTAATCTTCGCGGTGCAACTTTTGATGTTAATGATAAACCAACAGGACTTACAAATAACTCGCTTATAGTAAACACACCATAGCTGCTGACTATCCACCAGCTTGAAACTTTATTAAAATAAATGTTGGTGACCAAACATGCTGCTACCATTACAACAGATGATAGACCCGCGATCAATGTTCCCCATGCAAATTTGCTTGGCGTTGATAATGTTTTACCGATTCGTTGCCGCCACGCAAAAAAAGCCACTACAATTGGCGTTAGAACAATAATCCAGAATGGATTGACTGATTGATAGATCTCTGTTGAGATCAACTTTAGATCTTGCCCTTCAGGTGGGTATTTATCTTTTGGTAAATTCTGAAAATACAGGTCAGTTCCCTGCTTCGTCAATACTTTCCCATTTGCATCTGATTGTGGGCGAAATTGTTCATCAACAACCGGAATCTCTGTTGGGTTTGTATTTACTGATTCCAGGAATCCAAATGGTTTTAATGCAGGCTGAATAGCTTTTGGCGCTTCACGATCTGTATATGTTTGTGCCCATATTGTTAATGCTGTAGAGTTTTGATTGTAAATATTCCAGAAGATTATAGACACACCAAATAAGATCAATAAAGTGCTGATGCGCTTTTTTTCAAAACCTGTAGCTTTATACCATAAGCTGAAATAAAAAATGATGATAGGAACACAGGCAAAAATGAAAGCATCATTGGAATCTGAACCTAAAATATTTCCGGGAATAAACCAGCCGATAGCGCCTGCAATCATTGCAGGCAAAAACACTTTTAAAAAGATTTGTGAGATCGGCATATCGCCTTCCTGAGCGGGTTTAATAACATCTGCATGTTTTACATGTTTCAATCCAAATGCAAACCATATTAAACCCAACACCATTCCAAAACCTGCAGCAGAAAATGCAATGCCCCAGCCATTATTATCCTGGTATTTATTATGTAAATATGCTGCTACGAAATTGCAAAAGAATGCACCGATATTGATGCCCATATAAAAGATATTGTAAGCAATATCTTTTTTAGGTTTAAGATCAGGACGATTATAAATATTGCCTAATAATGTGCTGATGTTTGGTTTAAAAAACCCGTTGCCGACAATAGCAGAAAACAAACCCGCATACATTACTGCATCGCTGCCATTCAATGCAATTAAAAAATACCCTAGCGCTAACAAAGCGCCGCCAAGAAAAATTGATTTCGTATAACCAAGCACTCTATCTGCGATCAGGCCGCCAAGAAAAGGTGTTAAATAAATTAATGCAACATAAGTACCTACAATACTTATAGCTGAAGTGTTATCCATTCCGCGGCCACCATGGCCAACCGTATCTGTGAGATACAAAAAGAAAATTCCTATCATTAAATAGTAGCCAAAACGTTCCCACATTTCGGTAAAAAAACAAACATATAAAGCGCGTGGATGTTTTCCTGTTGCAATGGCTGGCTGATTCATGCTATTGGTTTTCGTTAGAGCAAATTACATTTATGAGCGCTCAAAATAAGGAGAAATTCTAATAAACTGATTTCAAAATGATTTAATGTAAAACGTATTATTGAATATGAATCAATTCAGCTTATTAGCAAAAGGCCTTTTATGTAGTGGTTGTACAGACTTATCTATATTGTTCCCTGCCTTTTGCCCGCAAGTTGCCTGCGCTTTGACAGCGCTTTGATAGCAATTAAAGTCTCTATAAGGTCTGTATAAGGTCTGTATAAGGTCTCTGTAAGGTCTCTATAAGGGTTACTAAAACGGGTGGTTTTTTTATTTTTTTGCAGGTTGCCTTTACAGGGAATTTCAGCTACGTTAAGATAAGGAATACATTGAAAAATGGCAAAAAATTTATCTGTTTTATATGAAAATAGTTTTCCGTAAGCTGATGAATATGCGAGTTGAAAGTGTTACGGAAGAATACATAATTAAAATCCCCGCCTGTTTAAGCAGGGATTTATAAATTGAGTTAAGTATTAAATAAGAGATATTTGAACTACTCTAATCTTACCTCGCTAACACCATCTGTTTTGTATCAATCAATCTTCCATCAATAATTAATGAATATTGATAAGCGCCTGATGCAAGTGTTGCTGCATCTGCAGTTAATGAACCTTCGCTTCGAATGTTTTGCTATTCTTGTTATGTAATAATTATTTGTTTACTGATCCTTGTTCAATGCAAATTCAGCATCCGCAAAATATTGGCAGATACTTTTCTTCCCTGTAATAATCCTGTATCAATGGAAGGTTTATAATGGATACCGCCATAAAATCTTGAATGGCCTGCTTCGTCAGCAATGGCATTAAATGAACTATACGTTCTTGGGGCAAAGCCCAGGTAATCATAAGTATGGTCGGTAAAGCTTCCGATATTTCCAAAGATTTCTGTAAGTGCATCTGCAGTTGCAGCAGAAAGCACACAGTGTGCGCATGAATATTCAGGATGTGCAGGTGTGGTGATCACTGCATTCCATGTTGTGTCTTTTATTACATTGCGTATGTAAGTAACCGGGCGCAACAAGTTGTACTGATATTTTGTTTTCCAGCAACTAATGCAAGCATCACTTAAACATGTACCTGTAAGCGCATACGCAAAGGCAGCTTTATCAAGATGGCTATTGGTTTGTTGTATTACCTGTTGAAGAATACTCAGCCAGTGGCCTGGTGAGCTTACACCCGGTATATCTCTCCAAAAAAATGCCTGTGCTGAATCATCAGGTGTCAGGTGATGTGATTGCTGATACAACTGGTTTACCATTTGATAAAATGGCGAGCCGGGGGTTTCTGAGTAAGCAATGGGAGCGCCAGGTTGCGTGTTATCAATATCTCCTGATATGATCGGCCTGTTATTGCCCCAATAAGGCGTACTGGCAGGCGCGTAGGAAGGTGGCTTGGGCACCCATAAACCAGGGCCAATAGGCGGTATATATGGATCACTCGCATGCTTATAACCATCTGTTTCAGACCAGTTGAACACACCAGTTGCCACTTCTTTTCCATAAGCATTTGATAAAGCCAATACTTCAGGATTTGTTTGGGAAATAAAAGAATTATTCAAGGCAGTTTCTAAAGAATCAATGGCTGCTGTATCAGCAGCAGTTGCTGTTGTATACATATTCCTGTTCATAAAAGCCAGCGCGGTATTTACGCTTGCCGGCAAATAAAACAGTGCAGATTTATCCGTCTGCGGCATGCTGATTAATGTTCTTAGTTTTTCACTGAAGGAGCTACCAACCTGCGTGCCCGGGCCCAGCGCTGCAAAAGCCGCCACACCTGAATAAGCATAGTACCTGGAAAAAGCAACATTTGCAATACCAACAGCATCACGATCCAGGCGAAGCTGCATCGTGATCCATTTGTCTATTACTTCAGATGAAAACTGCGATGCATTGTTGTTTAACTGTAAGTTACTGCTGTTTTCATTGCTTTGCAAAACAGGTGTTTCAGTTTTTTTACAGGCAAAAAAGCTAACGCTTAAAAAAATCATACAAAACAGGATGCGATATATTGCATGCCTGTTGAATTCATTTAAAAACCTTTTCATAGTTTATAAATTTTGATTGTTAATGGATAAAAAGTGGCCCGGGGAATATTTCAGTAGTTAGGAAATTATTTTACAACAGAAATCTTTTTTGGTTTCAGTATAATTCTGTTTATGATTTTATTTTGCAAGCACCATTTGTTTTGTATCAATCAATCTTCCATCAACAATTAAAGAATATTGATAAGCGCCTGAAGCGAGTGTTGATGCATTTACCGTTAAATTGCCTTTTCCACTTCCTGAAATATTTATTGCTTTTAGTGTTGCACAATTTTTATCCGTAATCAAAATTTGTGCTTTATTAAATTTTTGCGGAAGCGAATAACCAATAGAAGTTGTATTGGTAAAAGGATTAGGAACGTTTTGCTGCAGTGATGAAGCATCGGTTAAAACAACTGCCGATTGATTGCTAATTGTTGACTGGTTCGGAGTGATCATTGCTTTTAATTCATTGATTTGATTTTGCAATGAATCATTTTGTGCAGAAAGTTCCTGCACTGCTTTTACAAGCGGAACTACAAATTCAGCATAGCGCAATCCATATAAATCTTTGCTGTTTTTTGCAGCATCAACACCACTAAAATCATAGTTCAAACTCTTGGCTGCTTTCTCAACATCCTGTGCTATAAAACCTGTGTGCACTATTTGTTCTTCCGTTTTGCGGGTAGCTATTTCATCTGCAGAAGGCTGCGTTGTTTTTCCATCTTTATCTTTTATTGCCGGACGCTGAACAATTTTATTAATTGCATCATTATCTATGTTATAGGTAATGGGTTTCAGCTTATTGATAAAAGCAAGGCCCGGAACATTTTCTTTAATATTCTTTTTAACCCTGCCATCTGAAAGTGTTGACCAGCCAACTACACCACCAATGGAAACAGGGTCATATCCGGATGTGCTGCCTATACTTCCAATACGAATTTGATTACTTGCAGTAATAGTAGCGCCAACACCTACAGCAGTAGAATAATTATATCCTCCGCTATTAACATCAGCTAATAAACCAATACCTGTATTATAAGCACCAGTTGTGTTGTCATACAATGAATACATTCCTGCAGCCGTGTTATAAAACCCGGTTGTGTTATTATAAAGCGATACAACACCATTAGCCGTATTATAGTTCCCTGAAGAGATGGCATAAAGCGATTCATAACCGCTGGCTGTATTGTCAGATCCGGTGGAACCAGAACCATTATTAAATCCATACAAACTGTAAGCACCATTTGCACTATTACTATTACCAGTAACATAAGAAAGAGCATCATCACCAACAGCCGTATTGTAGGTACTATACCCCATGCTGGCGGCAGAACCCGCACCAACTGCAGTATTATAGTTTCCACCATAATTTTGCAAAAGGGCTCCCACTCCATCAGCAGTATTATCATGACCGGAAATGGTTCCATTCATTGCATCTTTCCCTGTTGCTGTATTATCATATCCGGTTGTATTGGAAAAAAGGGCATAAGCGCCGGTTCCCGTATTATTATAACCGGAAGTATCTGCGGTTAAAGAAAAAATTCCCACTCCTGTATTGTTTATTACAGAGCCATTTGGATTTAAGGAATGTAATGCACTGTTGCCGACACCGGTATTGTATGGGTAGGTAAGTATATCGTAATTGTAAGAAGGAGATGATATGGTGAAACTAGGATAGGTTCCACTAACTGTTGTGGCACCGGAACCCATGAGTGTTACAGTTTTATCAGGCGCTGTATTGGTAAACGTTGTACCGCTAAGGCTAAGGCCTGCACCAGCAGAGTAAGTAGTATTGCTGTCAATACCCCAGCTTACTGCACCACTTCCATTTGTTTTTAGAACTCTTCCATTCGCTCCGTCTGTTGAGGGTAAAGTATATGCTCCAATTTTAAGTGTTCCGTTTAATACTCCATTGCCTGTGTTAGCATTTATGCTAAACACAGGCGAAGCGCTTCCGTTTCTAAATTCATATTGCACTGCGGATGAATTAAAGAATAAACCATAGTTGGGATTGCCTGTGTATTGAAATGCATATTTATTGCCGGCAACCTGGTATGCAGATGTGCCAACAAACGATAAGTTGCCGGTTGCACTATCAACATTTAAATAGTTGGCAGCAGTGCCGATGCGTGCGCCGCCTTTTACCTGTAAAGAAGAAGCAGGGCTTGTTGTGTAAATACCTGCTCTGCCTGTTGATGGAAAAATGTTTTGTGCATTTGCTGCTGTTGTAAAAAAAATAGTAATTATTACAACAAGGTTTTTGGTAAATAGTGTTTTCATAATTTTTGTTTTTTGGGTTATTATAAATAATAATAAACAGGAGTGAAATTATTCTCCAGTTAATTGAAAGAGAAGCAGGAATGATTGGTTAACAGGATTGAATGATAGTTTGCTGAAATGAATGATTAACTAACACACAATATGAGGTGTTTGTATATGCAGGTTACTCATTCAAAACATTCAACCGTCATTAATAACTGTAAACGGCTAAATAATTATAGAAGAGAAGTTTAATTGGCAGTAGTTTAGTATGCATCTTATTTATTATGCCAAGATTATTTGCAGTAAGCATTTTTGCGCTTCTCATTTTCTCTGATGCGTTATCTCAGCAAAGAGAAATTGACAGCCTTAAAAAAGTATTGTCTTTATTGCATGATACGGCAAGAATAGACTGCATTACTGAAATCATCGCCAATTATTCGTATGTAAATAATTTGGATTCAATGGAATATTACTTGAATCTAAGCTATCGGGAATCAAAACAAATAAATTATATTCATGGTATTGCAGTAGCACTTTTTCAAAAGGCAGCTTTTTTAAATCGTATTAGTAACTTCCCTGCAATAGAGCAACTGGCAAAAGAATCATTGCAATGGTATAGCCACACAAATAACAAAAAATATATTGAAGTAGCATATTTCGAGTTGGGATTTAATTCTATTTCAAGATGGCCGTGACCTTGCTTATGCATCAAACCATGCCAGATGGCGTTTTCAGTAAAGGGTTGTAAAATCAATGGTGGAATAAAAATATTATCTGCATCTGTTTCATTCATGCAAATGATATTGTATTCAAATGCGTTTTTAAAACGTAATTGTTCAAGGTCAAGATATAGCCGCAGCATTTCCAGTTCATCTCCCAATGAAATAAATTCCTGCTTTGAATTATTTAGTACCATCCTTATTAACCTTGAGAATTTTGTAAGATAATCGGAGGCGGCCTCTGTTTCATTCTTTAGTATAAAACGATTAATTGAACTGAGGCAATTAAAAATGAAATGCGGGTTCATTTGAGAACGCAATGCCTGCATTTCAAGCTCTGATATCTGTTGCTTACTTTGCAACTTTTGCAATTGCAATTCACTTTCAGCTATCTCACGAAGATTCTTTTCATTTTTTCTTTTTAATGAAACATTCCGTACAACAATGAAACCTGATATGAAAACAGATATTATGCCGAGGATAAGAAAAAGTTTTTGTTGTGATGAATGCGTAAGCTGTTGTTGCTGTAATTGTTCTTCATTGTTTAGGAGTGAAATTTTTTGTTCAAAATTAAAAGCAGCGAGGTTTAATTTTATCTGGTCACTCAATACTGTATTATTTATATCTACATATTTTCTGTAATAGAAATAAGCGCTATCTGTGTTGTGCTGTTCATCATACAAAGAAGATAAAGTTTTATAAGCCATAAGTATGTATTGCCTGGATTTGAGTTGCAATGCCAGGTTCAATCCCTGCCTTGCATATTCTAAAGCTGCAATGACACTTTTTTTACCGGCATAAGTTTGTGCAATATCAATTAATGTACGCGCAGTTTCATTAGGTTCATTTAATTGCCGGTTAATTACAAGCTCATTTTGAAAATACGCAAGAGCGTTATCATATTTTTTTTGTAACAGGAAATATTCGCCTTTACTTACAAGGAATATATGCAAATCTCCTGTTGTAGCTTTTGCTGTGTCAATCAAATTATAATAAAATATTGCAGAATCAAATTTGTTAGTAAGGCTGAATAATTCAGCATATATTGTATAATCCGATACAGTAAGATATGCTCTTTCCCTGGTTTTAAAAGCTTCAGTATAATACGTTAAAGCAGTTTTATAATCTTCAATGGCTTTATATAAGTCACCAATATTGGTGTACTCTATT
>JABDFS010000023.1 GCA_013286425.1 Bacteroidota bacterium | reverse complement strand
TACTTACGCCGGGTTCCTGCATCGTTACACCGTAAATAACATCAACAGTGCTCATGGTTGTTTTATTGTGTGTTACAATAATGAACTGTGAATTATCACTGAATTGCTGAATCATGTTGGTAAACTTGCCAACATTTGCATCATCCAATGGTGCATCTACTTCATCGAGTATGCAGAATGGCGCAGGTTTAATAAGATAGATTGCAAACAACAATGCAGTTGCCGTTAATGTTTTTTCACCGCCACTTAATTGCGTTATGCTCGAAGGCCTTTTGCCTTTAGGTTTTGCAACTACATCAATGCTTGTTTCTGCGAGGTTATCAGGGTTTTCAAGAATGAGATCTGCCGTATCTTCTTCAGTAAACAATGCTTTAAATACGCGTTGAAAATTTTCACGCACCTTATTAAATGTATCAAGAAATTGCTGGTTGGCTGTTGCTTCTACTTCTTCAATTGTTTGCAACAAACTTTCTTTTGCTGCTACCAAATCCTGCTTTTGTTCAAGAATAAATTCATACCGTTTTTTCATTTCAACAAAAGCTTCAATAGCGGTCGGGTTTACTTCACCAATATTTTCCAAACGCTTACGCATTTTATCTGAAGATGCCTGCAATTCTTCGCTTGTTGATGACGAAGTGCGTGGCTCATCTAAAATATCATCAAGGTCAATTTTAAACTCAACATGCAAGCGCTCGCGCATGCCCGCAAGATTGAGCTTTAATTCACTCAGCTTATCTTTTATTTCATTCAATAACTGGTCAACAATTTCTTTACTCTTTGTTTTATGACGAAGCTCGCTTTCCTTTTCCTGCAAAGCATTGCGGTGATTGTAATATGCTGCATCTGCTTCGTTCAGTTTTTTCTCTTCAACATTTTTTGTATGCAACAAAGTATGCACTGCTTCTTCTGTTGAAGTTAACGTTGCAGAACTTTCTGTTATTTGTGTTACAACTTCTGCAGCTTGTGTTTTGTTTTGTTCGATCTGTGCATGCAAATCTTTCAATTGCGTTTGTTTATAATTCACTTCCTGTTGCAAGGCAGAAAGTTTTGTTTGCAAACGCGTAAAAGCAATATTGGTTTCATTAAAATTTCCGGAAGCTGTTCTGTAATCCTGCTCTGCATTTTTATATGCTTCTTCTGCTTCTTTAATTGCTGCAGTAGTTGCTGCTAATTCTTCATTGAAAGTTGACAATTCATCGCGCAATGTTGCAATGGCTTCCTGTTCATTTTGCAAACGGCCTTGCATATCGTCAAGATTATGCGCAGCATTGTTCTGCATGTTTTGCAGGTTCTCCATTTTATTACGCGCAGCAAAAAGATTATTTGTTAGCTGATTGATTTCAGTTTCTGTCTGGCGAATCAAATTCTCTTTCAACTGTTCATTATAACCAATAACCTCGTTGTGTTTTTTTTGAATGCCTGCTTTTAATTCGTTCACAATTTTTTCCTGTGCAGCAATGTCTTCGCGCAGCTTTTCCAAATTCTTTGCGCGACCGATTCTTTTACCTTCAAACAAGCCAACACTTCCACCGGTTAAACTGTATTTTCCTTTTACATATTTACCATTGCGTTCCAGCACAACAGCGCCGTTGCTGTTTGCCAGTGCTTCATCATTCTCTGCAATGAATACATTGCCGAGTAAATATTCAGCAAGCTTTTTATATTGCTCATCCACTTCAATTACATCTATAGCTTTAAGTGTATGTTCAGGTTGATGCGCATCAACATTAACGTTTGAAATCTTATCAAGCAATAAAAAATTGGCTTTGCCTTTTTTGCTTTTATCCAATAAATCAACTGCATGCAAGCCTTCTTCCAAATTATTTACAATGTAATAATTAAGATATGGCGATAATACATTTTCCAATGCTGTTCTATATTCCTGCTGCACATAAATAATGTCTGAAAGTATGGGCGCATGTGTATTCCATTCAGCATTCTTATGTAAAAATTTTACACTTTCAGGATAACCTTCCATTGAATCAACCAGGCTTTTCAGCAAATCATGCTCATTGCGTTTTGCATCAAGTTTGCGATTTTCTTCTGTAAGCTTTGCACGCAAAGTTTCAAGCTCGCCTTGTGTTTGCAAAATTTGCTGACGCGTTAATTCGTGTTGTTCTTTTAGTTGCTGAAGCGACAATTGTTTTTCTTCAAGTGCATTTGCTTTTATCGAAACTTCATTTTCCAATTGCTTTATCTGCACATCGCGATTTTGCTGCTCCTGTTCAATCTGATAAATGCTGCGCTGAAGATTATGCACTGATGTTTCTGCAACTGCAACTTTCTTTTCTGCATCAAACTGTTTGCGTTGCGTTTGCAAATGTGTGCTGCGCACTTTATCTGTTGATGCACGCTTTTCATCAAGCAAACTTCTTTTTGCATCAGTTTCTGTTCTGCTTGTTTCCAGTTTTTCTTTTAGTTGCTGCAACGTCTCTTCTTCTTTCTGATGCTGCAGTTGCGTGTATTGAATGGAGTCCTCAATATTTTTTAACTGGCCGTTCGCACGCGTTAAAAACTCTTTCAGCGATGCATCTTTTTCTTTTAAATAATGCAAACGTTGCGATGCAAGGTTCTTCTCATTTTCTTTTGCACGTAATTGCTGCACCAATTCATTAAAATTATGCTGCTGTTCCTGCAAGGCTTTTTCTTCAGCAATAAAATCTGTTCTCTCTTTTTCCAATGCTGCATCGCCGGTTGCAATCTCTGCTTCCAATGCGTGCTTTTTATCTGTTTCTTCTTCCTGCTGTTTATTTAAATTTTTGTAAGTAAGATTAAAGCCTTCCAGTGCAGCTTTTGCCAATTCAATTGAAACAAGTTTATATTCTTTTTTTATCTCGTGATATTTCTCTGCTTTTTTCGCCTGGCTTTCAACAAGCTTTAACTGGTTTTGTATTTCGAATAAAAGGTCTTCAATACGATTCAAATCAGATTCTGTTGCATCAAGTTTCAGCTTTGCTTCTTTCTTTCTTGTTTTATAAATTGTAATGCCGGCTGCCTGCTCTAACATTCTGCGGCGACTGTTGTCTTTATCTTTAATGATATCATCCACCATTCCCAATTCAATGATGGCGTAACTATCATTGCTGACACCTGTATCAAGAAATAAATTATGAATGTCTTTTAAGCGGCAGGAGACATCATTCAAACGATATTCGCTTTCACCGTTTTTAAAAAAGCGGCGTGTTACTGTTACTTCATTAAACTCTGTAGGCAACAGGTTCTTTGTATTCTCAAACGTTAAGCTAACTTCTGCAAGTCCGCTTGCAGAGCGGGTTTTAGAGCCATTGAATACAAGGGCTTCAAGATTCTCACTACGCAGTTGCGAGATCTTTTGTTCACCAATAACCCATCGTATTGAATCAATAATATTGCTCTTGCCACAACCATTCGGGCCAATGATGCCGGTAATGCCTTCATCAAAATTCAGAATGGTTTTATCAGCAAAGCTTTTAAAGCCTTTTATTTCAAGTTGCTTAAGTTTCATAACAATCCTCTTTTAATCACCGAATAATCTATAAACGTTTTTAATGGCACAAAAATGTATGCGCCTTTACTCTATGCGAACATAGTTATAATTATACTGGGAGAAATTAACACTGTCTGCACTGTGGAGAAGTGGTGGAAATGAAAACCGGGTAGACAAAATGATATTTATTTACCCGGCGAACACACGTTATAATAAATAGCTTATTAATTACATAAATCTAAAAATATCGTCCGAAGCCGGATCGCGTATCAATCTTTCTCTTGCTGATATATGGGTAATATACCAATTGTATAGCAAGGGCAAATATCATGGCCTGGTTATACCAGATAGACGTATCCCAAACATCACTCACAAAAAATGCTCCCACCATCAATATAAAATAACTTATAGGTGTGGCGGCAATTAATAAATTTCCGTTCGCCAATGCATATTTATAGAGCTTATACCCCCAGAAGAAGGTGAAGAATAACAGGCTTAAGTAGAAGAGTAATCCAAAAGTGCCATATTCAACTAACATTTCCATGTAAGTATTGTGCATCACTTTATCTTCGGTTCCGGCCGGTGCATATCTTGCTACTGCCGCCTGTGATGCAGATTCATCCCCGCCCATGCCAAAAATCGGATGAGATTCAGTTGCTTTAAATCCTGCTTCCCAATAATATACACGGTCGCCACCGCCTTCCACTTCCGTCATATAAATAGCACGTTGCACGGTTGGTGAATCAAGTGCGATAGCCCCGGTTAAAACTGCTCCACAAAATGCCAGTACAGTCCATAAAGTTTTATAGTCTAAACTTTTGCCTGACATGCTCAGGATAAATCCCAAAAGACAAATAAGGCAAAACGAAAGCAATCCATTTCTTGAACCCATTTCTAAGATGGCAAAAGCAACCGCTGCAATGGCGGCTAAAGCAAAACCTCTTGTAGCAAGTGATACTTTTTCCTTAAAAAATGTTATGTAACAATAGATGGAAAGTGCGCAAAGCTGCGTGGTATAGCTTCCATGATGCGCATCTCCCATTTGCAAAGTATCCTGGTAACCCGCACCACTTTGCGCCCGGCCATTCAGTAAAAGATTTATGCCAAGTACGATCAACACAAAAGGAACAAACCGCCGCGTGACCTCAAGCGTTCGAAGATTTTTCTGGACGGGATTGTTCATAAGCACACGTACATAGAAAATATAAAAGACCACTTTAATGGACTTCATTATAGAATGCAGTACAGGTGACCATTTTGCATGAATTTGTATAAGGCTCTGGTAATTTTGAGGATATTGATAATAAATAATTACACCTTGAAAAATGAAAAAGAGGAATATAACGTAGAAGATAATAAACCTGTATGGTGCAACCCTGCTTATTTTATCACGTGTAAGATCATACAACAGCATTGGCGAAACTGCCGCAAGGATAAGTGATTCAGAGAAATCCGTGGTTTGCGTGGCGCCTGTTGTAGTTACTTCCGCTTCTTCAAAAGCGCCCTGGCAAAGCGCGATGGTAAGCAACATGGGAAAAACAAAAGAGCGATCGTAAAGGCATAAAGGTATAGCGATCATTACCAGGTAAATGGATGTAGATTCTGCAAGACAGAAATATAATGTAGCACTTATCACTGTCATGATAGCAACAAAAACAACGTCGTTGGTCTTTATGAAAGATTCTTCATTGTTTCTTATTGCATTGCCTGAAATTTGGTAATACATAACCTATGCGCTTTATCAGTTCAAAATTATTAAAGTTAATGCAGATAACATTTGTTGAAATTCAGTTTAACTAAACGGTATCTTCTGTTTGCTCAGCGATTGCTCTTGCTTCTTTATTTCCCTTCTTCTTTTTCTTCTTCGAAAACATTTGCAAAAGATCACCTTGTATATATGCTATATCGCTTCCGAGCAATTTTGGTTTTTTAATGAAGAGATAAGCCCCAACAAGCGAGGCAATACTGCACAACACTGTAAACGCAATTACTTCATCTTTTATAAAAAAATGTATCCCATAATATGCAGCAAAGCAAGGCAGAACACCGCAAACAGTTAAAACAGCTCCGTTGTAGTATGGCTTAAATACAAGCTTTTTCCAGTCTTCAGGAAATATTCTTTTCCTTATAATGGCCATCATCATTAAGTAAGAAATAAATGTTGAAATAAAAATACCCCAGCCCATACCGTATAGCTGCGGGATATTATCTTTTCCGCCGGGCGCAGAATTCTCGATAAAAAACCCGCTTGTTAAATAACCAATATAAATTAATGCACAAATAATAACAGAACTCTGAACCTTTCTTACAAGATTTAGTTTTATATATCCGTGCACACGCATAAGTGTATCACCAAGGCTTGCAGTTGTGCGCAAAGGAAGATTAAGAAAAAATATCTGGAGCAGCGGTACTGCATCCAACCATTTCTTTCCAAGAAATATCAGTACGATCTGCCTGCTGAACAAAATCAAAAAAAACAGTAAGCGGAAGCAACCCTGATATTATTAGTGAAAGCGTTCTTGCAAACACATTAAAAGTGCCTTTCTGCCCGTCATTCTTTTTTACCATAGCGGGCATCATTACACGCTGCACCATATCGTATAAAAAACGTTGCGGAATATTCATTATACGAAAGCTTCTGTCAAACACACCCAGCACTGCTGCTGAAACAAGCTTTCCTACCTCAAGTATAATTCCGAAGTTTACGATATATGTATTAAAACGAATGAGCGTTAAACCGCTGCCATAGCCAATCAAATCTTTCCAGTGTTGCTTTTTAAAGCCAAGCTTTAAAGGAATTCTTTCATAGTATAATAAAACAATCAACTCACCGCCAAAATTGAAAAGCTGCGAATATACAAGCGACATTATTCCATAACCATAATAGGCAAGTATAACACCAATAACATTTGATATAAGCAGCGTTACTCCATCTGCTACGAATATTTTTTTGAATGCAAATTTTCTCTGCAGTAATGCAAAAGAAGGTGAATACACAGCAGCAAAAACAAAAATGATACTTAGTATGCGCAGTGAGGAAGTAAGTACCGGTTCTTTATAAAATTCAGCAATCCATGGTGCTGCTAAAAAAATAATAGCATAGATAATTACAGCAAGCATATTGCTCATATAAAAAGCCGCATTTATATGCTGCTTTTCAATGTCTTTGCGTTGTACCAAAGCATCACCCATACCGCCATCGCCAAGCATGTTTCCAAAATTCATGAATGAATTAAGAATGGCGAAAATACCAAGCTCTGCCTTTGATAGTAACCTGGCCATGATAGCAAAATATGCGAACTGCGAAAATATTTTTACGCATACATTCAGCATTTGCCAGGCACCTGATTGTACAACCTGTCTTTTTTTAACCATGCATCAAAAAATCAAAACGTGTAATAATGCATGTGCCATAATACTGCGGAAAGCGCGTATTATGGCACAGCTCACAATTTTAAATATTAAATAGTTTCTGATCTTCTTTTCTTACCGAAAATTCTTGAAAAAACTGATCTCTTTTCATCACTGTAATAACCATGGGCATTTTTGCCGCCATAACGGCTTGCATATCCAGGTAATTGTTTTACATCATTAAGAATGATATTAATTTTCCTGAAGCGTTTATCGTTTGCAATGCCTTGTATAAGATTGATCTGTTTTTTATAAGTATAACGCTGGCGAACAATGTACAACACCATATCAGTATACTTACTGAGTAATAAAGCATCAGTTACCAGGCCAATCGGCGCGCTGTCTACTAATATATAATCAAACTTATTTCTTACATCATTGAACAACTGCTCAACTTTATTTTGAGACGCTAAAAGCTCTGAAGGATTTGGAGGAATAGTACCAGGCCCAACAAAATAAAGGTTCGGATGAACATCTGTTGGCTGAACAATATCCGCTGCTTTTATATCAGAGATCACATAATTTGAAAAACCGATTGAATCGTTCACATTTAGTTTCGGATAGATATTCGGTTTGCGAAGGTCAAGCTCCATTATCAAAACTTTCTTACCTGAAATTGCAATTGCTGAAGCCAGGTTAAGCAGTACAAAAGATTTTCCTTCACCACCCATACTTGAAGTAATGAGCATTACTTTTTCAGAAGCATCAGGCATAAGGAATTGCAGGTTTGTTCTTAATGTTCTGAATTGCTCTGAAACTTCTGTACGTGTGTCTTTGGAAATAACAAGCTTCTCTCCTTTTTTAGACTTAGTATGACTGATATTAGCAACGACAGGAACGTTGGTAGCATTGTTTATATCATCCGCAGAAATCACGCGCTTGTTCAGCAATTCACGCAGGAATAATACTAACGAAGGAATAAATAATCCTAAGAAAATTATTGCCGCAACAATAATAATAATGCTTGGGAAATAAGGTAACGGCGCTCTTATCGGCTCATCAATTATACGTACATCTGTAAGGCTGTTTGATTTGGAAACTGCTGTTTGTTCACGTGTTTCCAACAAGTATGAATACAAACCCTGCAATACATTTTGCTGACGGGTAAAGTCAAGATAGGTGCGTTGCTGCGTAGGTACTTTTTCAATAGAACCCTGCATTTCCGAGTTACGTGACACCAAATCATTCTGCTCTGTATTCAAACCCTTCTTATACGTTCTTAACATGCTCAACAAATCACCACGTAACTGGCCAAGCTGTATGTCAATACTTTTTATGTTTGGATTAGCTTCAGTTGAAGTTTGTAACTGCGACTGGCGCTGTAATTCAAGCGAATTATATTTATCCAGTGTTTGTACAAAAGCAGGATCTGAAATAGGCGCTGTAGTTGGCATTACACGCGTATTGTTATCTGCATTTGATAAATAATTTTCCAGGTCATCAACAACCCTGTACTGCACCTGCTTATCCTGCATGCTCTGGTTTACAGTTGTACTTGTTTGAAGCAATTCATTTGCATCATTGGTAAGATCTGTGAGCTTATTTGCTTTTTTAAAGCTTTCTATATCCTTATCAACCGAAGTAAGCGATTGTGATACACTTTCAAGCCTGTTATTAATAAATGCAATAGTGCTATCCGCAATCCTGTTATGATCATCTATATCAGCCTGAACATACAGGTTGATGAGGTATTTAAGCAAATCTTCATTTTTCTGTGGGGTGATACCGCTGATGCTTAAATCAATAATGTTTACATATTCGTTTATGTTGGTTGCCTCAATATACGACATGTAAGTGTAGAGCGTTTGAGCCCAGCTGTTTATTACCATGCCTAATGTATGCTTAGGATTTTTTTCTGTTACATTAGGATTGCGTACCAACACCCAGCTTCCATAATACGTATGAATAGTATCGCCGAATGCCATTGTAAAAGTGCTGTCAGTCTCTTCATCTTCAAAATGAACCTTATCACCACCATCAATTACTCTTACATCGTATTCAATAGGCGACGTTATATTTTTTAATGTAAGTTCTTTTATAAAAAATGGTGAATTCACATAAGATTCGTCATAGCGTATAGGGCCCTGTGCCCAGTAAGTTACATTCAGCTGAAGGTCGCGCACTGTTTTTTCAACCAATGTTCTTGAGTGCATGATTTCCATTTCATTGCTTACCGAATTGGGAGAAGAAAACATAGTACCCAGGTTCTGCAATACGGTAGATTCATCTGTACCTGAAACGGCTTTGCCCTGTGGGTTATAACCGGTTACCATTACCCTGCCTGTTACTGTATAGTGCGGGGCTACATATAAATAAACCAACAAACCAATTATACTTAAGATAACCACAGTAAACAGGTACCAATACCAGTTTCCAAAAACTTTTGCGAACAGGAATTTTATATCAACATCCTGTTGCCTGGCACTTACTGCAAATTCACTATTGTTACTATTAACATCCTGCATATAAAACCTCCAGTTTAGATTTTAGTTAATTTCTGCCTTTATTAAATATTGGCATTTATATTATTGAATGATGCGGGCTACAATAACCACCATCAAAGAAAGCGCAGCAGCAATAACTGCTATATCTTTTGTTCTGTAAGCACTTTCGCTCGCAACCCTGTCTTCTGTTGGTTCAACATATAAAACATCATTAGGTTTGAGATAAAAATAAGGCGATGTAAGTGCTGTTGTGCTGTCCAAATTAAGCCTTACCACATCTCTCTTTCCTTCGTCATCGCTTCTTATCAGCATTACATTATCGCGTCTTCCGGAAATAGTTATATCACCGGCCAAACCCAATGCATCAAAGATTGTGGGATTCTCATTAGGGAAAAGAAAGGTTGAAGGGTTTCTTACTTCGCCCAATACAGTTATCTTAAAATTAGTAAACCTTACGTTTACAACAGGGTCCTTGAAATACACAGATATTTTCTGTGCAACAAGTTCTTTAACCTGGTCGGTTGATAATCCTTTCACCAATAAATCACCCACATAAGGCAAATGCACATAGCCATCTTTATTTACAAGATAGCCGGAGATGATTGCCTGCGTTGAAGAGTTACTGTTGTTTGAATTGGTAACAGCGCCTGAGTTTACAGGAAGGTTACCCTGGTTGAGGATACTGTTGGCATTTGGATCGAGTGTCTGAATTGTAATATTCAAAACATCGTCCGGACGAACAACAGCAGATTGTACAGGAGGGATGGTTTGTAAAATCTTTTTAGTGGTAGCTGAATCAGGAACGTCTTGAAAGTATGCTGTCCTTTGCACTTTGCAGGAGGTAAGATTCGCAAGAATAAAAAGTAGTGCCAGGAAAAAAGCATAATTACGTGAAGCAGTTTGAAACATTCTTAAGTTGTTTTATTTTCTACAAAGCGCACAAAAGTAACTTCATACTTGATCTATCCCAAATTAAAAAAAAGCTATTAAACGCATTAGATAAAGTTATAATTGAAGCAGTTTGCTTTTGATATTAATGCTGTTAGATACGAAAACAATCTACAACAGTTGCTTTATGCATTTGTTAAAAAAATTAAGGAACAATTATTTTATTGTTCACCTTGTTTACATCGGCCATGCGTTGAGATGGATCAATCTCAATCGACTTAATATTTATAACCGGTTTTGAAATAGTAAAGCTGTATTCAGGATCAACCCATTTCCATTCTGTATGTATAATTCTTGGAATATTATTCTCTGCCGGTTTTGCTCCATACATAAGATTCATTGGAATGTAATGTGTTTCCTGTGTGCCGTCTTTAAATGTTATCAAAACATCTACCGGCATTGGCATTAAACCTAATCTTTTTAAAGTAACAGAAGTGTTGTTTCCGTCTGCATTAATATCTCCTATTGCATAATCAATACTGCGCGTAGTGTTTATCCAATACTCAATATACCATTGCAATTCAATGCCACTTACCTTTTCAGCTACGCGAATAAAATCATTGGAGTTAGGATGTTTGAACCTCCACTCGCTGTAATATTCGAGCAATATATTATTCAATACAGAATCACCAACAATGTAACCCAGTTGCGATAAAAAGATTGAACCTTTTGAATACGATGCAACCGAATATGCATAATTGGTATTATAATGATCTGCGTGCGTTGTCAACGCTTCTTCTTTTCCACTCTTTACAATTCTGAAATAAGAATTGTATGAATTTGCAAAGGCGAAACTGCTGTCACCTCTTAACCATGCGCTTGTTCTTAATTCTGCATAAGTGGTAAAGCCTTCGTCCATCCACGGATATAAACTTTCATTAGTGCCCATCATGCCCTGGTACCAGCTATGCATAAATTCGTGAATGGCAGAACCCTGGCTTGCATTTTTAATCAATGTTGCATTAGGATATTCCATGCCTCCATCACCACCTTGTATGAATGAATAATTTTTATATGGATATGCGCCAAAGGTTTTTGCTATGAATGGATATGCCTTCTCAATTGCATTGGCAAGATTTTCCCAGCTTGCCTGTAATGAATCAACTTTTTTGTACACGAAATAAAACAAAGGCCCATTGGGAATTTGTTTTTTGATCATTGTATAAGCTGTATCTGCAGCCCAAACAAAATCATGCACATTCTGTGCAGCGAATTTCCAGGTGAGCGTTGAGTTACGAGTAGTGAGTTGTGAGTTGCCGTACCCGTAACCCACTTCATTTGGATTTTGAATAGTGCCCGAACCCGCAAGCATATAATTCTTATCAATAGTGATGTTCACATTATAATCTCCCCATACACCATAAAATTCTCTTGCTATGTATGGGTTGGCATTCCATCCGCGATAATCATATTCAACCATTTTCGGGTACCACTGGCTCATGCTGTAACGAATGCCTTCAGCATTATCACGGCCACTTCTTCTTACCTGTAAAGGCACCTGGCAACTGAACGAAACTTCAAAACTGTTTTTTGAATGTGGTAACAGCGGTTTTATTAAATCAACTTCCAATATAGTTTCATGATAAATTAATTTTTGCGCAACACCGTTCAGTTTTACATAATCAGTGCTGTCATAACCAATTTCATTCGGTTGCAAATGTTGAATCCTGTCTTTAACCCTTTCGTCCCAATCATACACAGTATTGCCATTTCTATCTGTTCCTAATTCTATTTTACCTAATTCACGGCTGCGCACATCCATCATACTGTTTGGCTGAAATGCATTCCAGTATAAATGAAAAAAAACACGGTTCAATGTATCAGGAGAATTGTTCCAGTAATCAATCTTTTCAACACCTTTAAACCGGTTAGTTACAACATTCATGTTCACGTTAATGTTATAAGCAATGCGCTGCTGCCAGCGATCAGGCTGCGCAAATGTTGTAAATGCTGAAAACAATAAAGCCACTGATAAGGCAATTCTGATTTTGTTATTCATCAGGTTCATAAATTATTGATAGAAAAAATGCAAAGATTACATATGCGAAACAAATCGCCATGCAAAAAAATATTATAAAGCCATAGATTCTTTTACAAGCTTTCCATTCACATCAAAATACAAAATCTTTTTTTGAATGCTTGATTTTTCAACACTGATACGGTATTGCAGGGGTTTGCCTAATTGCTGAATTTCACAGGCATCTGTTTTGCGGCGTTCTGCATATTTGCTTTTCAAAAATCCAGTCTGCACTTCGTTTGGCAATTGCTCAAAACTTAATTCGCGTTCGCTACTTTCCCATTCTCCTTTTGAAGAAAATTCAGCAGTAATAATGCAGCCATTCAATTGAAATTTTGCCTGGAAATATTCTAATTTATCTTTCCATTCAACATGTGAAGCATGCGGGTAAAGCGTTGTAAAAGCATCAGTAACATTTGCAGGTATCTTTCTTATCTGGGCACCGGCAACTAAAACAGCACAGGAAAAAAATAATAGGGAAAAAATACTTTTCATAGAAATCATGACTTTCCTTCAACTACAATTACGATCTCGCCTTTTACGGTTTTAGATGAGAAGTGATTGCAAACTTCGTACAAACTTCCCTGATAATTTTCTTCGAACAGCTTTGTTAACTCCCTGCTAACACTGCATTTTCTTTGTTCCCCGAAGTACTGCATAAAGTCCTGCAATGTTTTAACAAGTCGTAAAGGGCTTTCATAAAAAATCATTGTTCTTTCTTCAACTGCGAGCTGGGTAAGTAAAGTATGCCTGCCTTTTTTTAAAGGAAGGAACCCTTCAAAAGCAAAACGGTTAATCGGCAATCCGCTGTTCACCAGTGCAGGAACAAATGCAGTTGCACCCGGCAAACACTCTACTTTAATGTTGTTCTTTAAACATTCGCGCACCAATAAAAATGCAGGGTCTGAAATGCCAGGCGTGCCTGCATCTGTAATAACAGCCATTGTTTTACCGGCCTTTAATTGTTCTATTAAATGATTGAGGATTTTATGTTCGTTGTGTTGATGATAAGGTGATAAAGGTTTTTGTATTTGATAATGCTGCAGCAGTTTGGATGATGTACGTGTGTCTTCGCAAAGGATAACATCAACAGCATTTAGAACATCAAGCGCACGAAGTGTAATATCTTTTAAATTACCAAGAGGTGTGGGAACGAGATAAAGCGAAGAACTCATGCCCCCATCTACGCCCCCTGCCCCTAAAGGGGAGTATTGAGATTTATTTAAACTCAATGCTCATAACTTTACGAGTGAAAAATTAAATTTCCGTTATTCAATTTTCAGGAAATGTTTACTTCCCTTTAGGGATTGAGGGCTTCAATTTCGTAAAACTCCATCACAGGATTGGCAAGCAGTTTCCTTGATGCTTCATCAGCAATTTGTTTTGCTTCTTCTTCAGAGCCTGCATCAACCTGTAAAGTAATGTGCTTGCCGATGCGCACATCATTCACGCCGTTAAAACCTAAATTCGTTAACCCGGCCTGCACAGCTTTGCCTTGCGGATCTAATAAATCTTTTAACAACATTACTTTTATCTGAACATTATATGTCATACCTGTTTTGATTGTTTAGTGAGCAAAGATAAAATAACGTACAGCAAAAAACTTAATGGCACTGCAAGCCATTGAATAAAGAATGCTGAAATAATTGCAACAGCAGCAATAATTATAAATGGAATTATTTTTTTTATGCTGAAGTTTGAAAACTTAAGTGCAAGCATCGGGATCTTTGATATCATCAGGTAAGAAAGTAAAATAATCATTGCATACCAAAACCATGGATTGATTATTACTCTTGTAACAGCGGGGTAAGTGTTCGTCCAGTAAATTAACGGGAACGCTGCAACGAATAATCCATTTGCCGGTATAGGTAATCCTTTAAAATAAGTTGTTTGTGATGTATCAATATTGAATCTTGCCAGCCTGTAAGCGCCTGCGCATGCAACCAAAAAAGCAGGCAATAAAAAAATTGTATTCACAGCAAGGCCATTATCCTGTTGCGCAAATGATAAGCGTAAAAACTGGTAGATAATCAACGATGGTGCAACGCCAAAGCTTACCACATCAGCCAGTGAATCTAACTGAACACCAATTGCGGAAGTTGCTTTCATCCATCTTGCAACAAAGCCATCCAGAAAATCAACAACGGCAGCTAAACCAATAAACAAAGAAGCCATAAACATTTGTTCGGGAATGCTTACATACTGAGTGCCGAGTTGTGTAACATCAGGCATCATTGCCAGGTCGCCGGAATTATATAGCGGCACAAGCCCGGGTTGTAAAATATAAACAATGGCAATACAGCCGAAGAATAAATTAAGTAATGTAATGATGTTTGGAATTTGTTTCATGTAGAAGTCGATAGACCAAAGTCAATAGACCATAGCATTAATCGCGAAGCGAATTTATTAATGCCTGTATCATTCTAACTAAGGTTTCAATTTGAGTATAAAAAATCTGGAATTTTTCGTCGGCAATATAACTTCTTCTTTTAGCTAAAAAAAGACAACCAACAACTTCAGGTGCAGAACGATTTGCAATTTGTAAAAATCGTTTGAATTCAGCATTAGATAATCCTGTTGAACCCTCAACAATATTTAGAGATACCGAATCTGCGGCTCTTTTAATCTGGCTTGAAAGCGCATATAGTTCATGTTTAGGAAAAGCTTGAGCAAGTTTGTCAACATCATCAGCTAAATCTAATGAGAGCTGCCAGATTTTTAAATTCTCAAACTTAAACGCCATTTATTAATTATATAATTTGCTATGGTCAATGGACTATTGACTATGGTCTTTTCATTAACTTCTCAATATCATCTGCTTCAATTGGAATGTTTTTCATCAGGTCAACATTACCTTTTTTGGTAAGCCAGACATTATTCTCAATGCGAATACCCATTTGTTCCTGTTCAATATAAATACCCGGCTCAACTGTTAACACCATGCCTTCTTTTAATGGCTCTGTAAAAGGGCCAAGGTCATGCACATCCAAACCCAAATGATGCGAAATGCCATGATACAAATATTTTCTGTACGCACGGTTTTCTTTGTCTTCATTCTTTACATCTTCTTTTGTAAGCAACCCGATCTTTATAAAAAACTTTGTTGCTTCATCACCAACTTTCTCATGATAATCTGTAAGCGTAACGCCGGGTTTTAATAATCCCTTTGCATAATTATGCAAATGCAAACATGCATTGTATACTTCTTTTTGTCGCTTAGTGAATTTTCCATTCACCGGAATTGTGCGCGTCAGATCTGCAGCATAACCACCATATCCGGCGCCAAAATCCATCAATATTAATTCACCATCTTTTGTTTCTTCATTATTGAAAATATAATGTAATGTTCTTGCACGATCACCACTTGCAATAATACTTCCATATGCTTCGCCCTTTGCACGGTTGCGTAAAAACTCATGCATGATCTCTGCTTCAATTTCATATTCCATTACACCTGGTTTTATGAACTGAAGTAAACGCCGGAAAGTTTTATCGGTAATATCAATTGCGGTTGAAATTACTTCAACTTCATACTTTGTTTTAATAGCGCGCAACGCCAATAAAATTTTTGCAGCACGTTCATAATTGTGCAAAGGGTAACGCTCTTTCATTTCCTGCACAAAGCGATAATCACGCGTTGCATAATACCCGGTTGATTTGCGGTCGTGTTCATTTGTGTTGAGATAAATTGTATCTGCAGCATGCACCCATTTCTGCAGCAATGCATCCAGGCTATCCAACCAAACAATCGTCTTAATGCCGTTCAATGCTGTTGCTTCGTTCGCACGGAGTCTTCTGCCATCCCATTTTTCTTTTAGTTCAACAGGCCTTACCAACACTAAAACTTCTCTATACTTTTCATCTGGATTATCCGGGAATAAAATCACCATTGCATCTTCCTGTTCAATGCCGCAAAACCAGTACAGGCTTGTGTTCTGTTGAAACCGGTATAACGCATCGGCATTACTCGGCACTTCATCATTGCTGTTAAAAATGGCAATGCTGTTTGGCTTCATTTCTTTTATAAACCGTTTGCGGTTTTCAACAAACAATTGCGGATTCAATGGTAAATGCTTCATATTATGTTTTTAGTACGAAAGTCGGTAAGACCGAAAGCCTGAAAGAGTGCTTTTCGACTTCGCCGTAAATGTATAGCCTTTAAAATTCAGGAAAGTAAAATAATATGTAAAGCTTTTTTCCTGTGAATGTTTCTTAGCCTCGTGTTTGAGCGGCAGCAGGGATATCGCCTATGGCGTATAGGCGTAAGGCTAAGCTTATAAAATATATCACCGCTTCTCCGGTTATTCAGATAGCACATCTTTTAATCTATAATCCTGTCAGCCCTTCAGGCTTTTAAATCCGCCGCGGCGAATGAAATGATTGGTAAATTCCCTGGTAGTGGTTAGTAAATCTTATGCTGTCAAGCCGCAATACCGGTGGCCGCCCACCATACTATTCGACCAGACATTACAGGAAAGGAAAGTGACATTATGGTGAAGAAAGGTATAAACCTATTCAGCAAAACCTTTACCCTTTGCCATAATTAAAAAAACAATTGATGTAATAAAACTCAGCAAGACAAAGCCAACTATCCAAAGGGTTTTTTCTCCGTCAGACACTGTATTGTTTTTTGCGACAGCCACAATGCCCATTATACGGTTGGCTAAGTTGCTTAAAACAAGCACGCTAAAACTAATGATCACCGGAATACTGAATATGTTTTTAAGTATTTCAAAAGGATCATGATCGGAATATCCCTGCACATGCAGCACTATCGAAAAAATGCTATGCATATAAAGACTGATAAAAACAAGACAAGGAAGTTATTATACCTGATCATTTTTCATTTAAAACTAACAAATTTTCCTTCACTCATAGCAAACTTCGTTACTGCAACCACCGTTTTTGCCATCGAAAACAGGGGGTTTGTTGTATACAGATAGTTATCTGAGCTATACCAGGTTCATATTTTCTACGATAATAATACGATATAATTTCGATGTTTCTTCGATTCAATTGATCGAAGTTATATCGAAGTTATATCGAAGAAACATCGAAGTTATATCGAATAAATGCTGAATAAAGTACGTTGTAGGTACGCCTGAGAAGCGAAGAGCACAATATGAAAATTGGAACCACATAAGTCGTAGTAAAAACATAGGGTTAAACACAAGGTATCTATGGGTTTTCTATTGTGTTCGATGTACTACTGTGGTTCAACCTTAGGCACTACCCGGGAACATAACTTAACTCTATAAAGTAATTTCACGAACAGGCCATATTTAATCTTTTTCAGGCCGAGTTTGATAAGCAGGTCGTCTTTTCTTGCTTTGGAAACCATTAATTTTTCCCCGCTGTTTATTATTACATATCCGCCGTCTGAGCGAATAAAATTTGTTATATGCTGCAGGTTCACGATAGTGGAGTGGTGTATGCGTTGAAACGTATTATCGGGCAACATTACCTCAACATCACATAATGATCTTGAAACAAGGAATCTTTTGTTACCCGTAAGATGAACTTTTGTATATGCACCTTCGGCATTGCAATACAAAATATTTTCCGCAGCTATAAATTCATAACCCTCTCTTTGCGCGAAAGCAATTTTTTGTTGTTGTACGGATTGCGCATGGTTATGGAATAAGCTTTGAAAATTAAATGCTGTTTCAATTGCTGCAACGCCCTCCTGCATTGTATTACCATCAGTTATCATTTCAGCATTATTGAAATACTTTGTAAGGTCTGTATTCAGTGAATCTGTGCAGTTCAGGCTGTTATCACTGATGGGCGCATTTATCATTTTCAGTTCGATGAATAGCACTAAAACGTTAGAGTTAAGTTCTTTTTCAACAAGGCCATATTTGGTAACATAGGTTTTCATAATACAGGTTTTATAGTTTGAAGCATTTAAAAAGTTCTGCCTTGCTTCTGCAGCAAAGCAGAACCTGAAGAAAGTATTCTTAAGGGTGCGTGGTGGTTTTTGTTGTAGCGCTATCACCCCATATAATACCGCCCTTTTTAGTTACATTAGATGTATTCCCTGTGTGTATTGAATTTGCTTTGCCTGAAGGTTGTTCAACATTTTTTGAACAAGCAGTGAAAATGGTAACTGTGGCTACTGTGATAACAGTGAAGATTGTCTTTTTCATGATTGATAAATTTTTATTGTTAAGAAATTGGTTATTGTATAATCAGATTTTGATTGTTTTTGTATGCTGATTATTACAACACAAAGCTCAGCCTGCATAATGCCCATTCCTAATTGATGTTATCTAAACTGTTACTTGTATTTTGCAAATTTTGCAAAAGCGATAAGAGCCTATCGGCAATAGTTGCATTTTTTGCAAAGCATATGAAAGCAGATGGCCTTGATATAAATGCGAATAAGCTATCTGTTGTCTTAAAACATAAATCCATTAATCATTCTTTATTAAATATGATTAATGGATTTAAAAACGCAGGCTTGTATCCTGGTGAGCAGAATATTGATTAATATTATAATTCTTTTAATTCAACCTGATTGCTTATTAATATGCCGAACTAAAGAATGAATAAACCCTATGCCAATTGAGGTAATCTTACAGGTAACGTCTTTTGTTTTTGCTGATACTTAAACTTACCTGCTAACTTTTCTGCAGGCATTTCTATCCATTTATTAAAATACCAGGATAAAAATATTATCATTAATAAAGTAAACACTAACATTATCCATACAGAGTGTTGCTGAAGTATCGGATAGGGTAACCTCAAAAATTTAATTCCGATAGGCCAATGGATAAGATAAATAGCGTAAGATATTTTACCTGGAAATAGCAAAGGCTTTGGAGTAGCTTTTTTATAGAAAAGTATGCACAAAATAGTAAGAATGGAAACAAGAGCCGGTGCTATTTCATAAGAGCAAAAAGAAAAAATAATCAAACCGGCAAGTATTAATCTGTTTAATAAAACATTTCCATGTTTAGTATATATGAGGAACCCAACATTACCGATCAGAAAAAAAGTAATAAAAGAAAAGAAATGAACAGAAGATATCCAACCTATCCGGCTAATTAATATTAATACAGGAATTACAATTCCAACAGAAAACTTAGGGTACTTTACAAGCAGACAATAAAAAATGCCTATGAAAAAATAATATTGCCACTCTATAAGCAAAGTCCAGAAGACCGGATTATTATTAGGTATATGCCCGTAAAATAAACTTTGGAAAATTGTGAACACATTTTCAGGATAAGGTGTATGTCTCAAAATAGGAGAAATACTCATCATAATAAGTGACCCCAACAAAGCAACCAGGTAAGGAATATGTAACCTGGCAATTCTCTTTTGAATAAAAGTAAAATAATTAGAAATTGTAAATTTTCCATTATATAGGCTCAATGGAATCACAAACCCGGATATTACAAAGAACATTTGCACACCAAACTTTCCGTAGTCATGAAATGCATTTAAAATAGAAGCATAAGAATTTCTTGATGATAATTCACCACCGAAATGACAAGTGCAAACCATTAAGGCAGCGATTCCTCTAAGCAGGTCTAAGCTATCAAGACGTTGTACTTTTTGCATGGTAAATATTTTTAGTTACACTGAATATTTTAACATGCATAAAGTTGAATACACCGGATACCCGGATCAAATTGATGTACGCCATTGTTGCAGGTATGTTTTGCATTTTTTGCCAAACGCAACAAAGCGTGTTGCTTTTTTAGTAAAAATCATTTATCAGGTTAGTAAAATATTGGTTTTTCTTTTGGTGGCAGTTTGAATTGTTTTTAACGATCCTCTTTACATATATGTTTGAAATAAGCATATGAGCACATTAATGCTTATATTTAATTAACCATTTTCTGCCTATGAATGCTATAGAACTTCAAACAGCTTTCTTTAAAAAGATAAAAGACCAGTTGCCTTCGCATATTGCATTGGTTGATATTGTTGCTGAACAATTAAACATCAGCAACGACAGCGCCTACCGGCGTATAAGAGCAGAGAAACATTTATCCTTTGATGAGATACAGGTTCTTGCTGCACATTTTAAAATATCGCTGGATAGTTTTCTGCACTTACAAAATGATGGCGTAGTATTTTGGGGACATAATATTGACAGGAATAGTTTTGATTTTGAAAGTTATTTACAGGGTATTGCAAGCCAACTGGAATATTTTGTTGATGCTGATGAAAAACAGATGTTCTATTTTAATAAAGACATCCCGATATTTCATCACTTTATGTTTCCTGAACTGGCAACTTTTAAATGTTATTTCTGGAGCCGTTATGATCTTAATTACCAGCAATTCAATAAAGGCCAGTTTTTAATAAACGACTTCATCGATATTTTCAACAATACAGGCAAAAGAATATCTGATCTTTACCTCCAGATCCCTTCAACAGAAATATGGAATCTTGATTGCATTAATACAACCATCAGGCAGATAGATTATTATCGGGAATCGCATGTATTTAAATCACAGCAGGATATTGAAACAGTATATCAATGCCTTGAAAAATTAGTTGATCACATAGAACTGCAGGTAGAATACGGATATAAATTTCCTTATAATAAACCTGGCAAAACAGAGAAAGTAAAGTACAACGTTTACATCAATGAATTTTTCCTGGGCGATAATACTATCATGGCACAAGTAAACGGGAAACGCATGGTTTTCATCAACCATAATGTTATCAACTACATGATGACGAACAATAACGCATTTACGGATTATACATTTGAAACTTTAAAAATACTGCTGAAAAAATCTACGCTCATCAGTGAAATAAGTGAAAGAGACAGGCAGATGTTTTTTAATAACCTGAGGCAACGTATACATGAAAGAAGGAAATTGATACAACGATAAAACCTACATACTATGAACGCACCGGTTACTTCAACAAACTTATCACAGGGAATGCAACGCCAGTTGCAGATCTATTTTGCAGGCATGCAGGGCATAAAACCTCAACTGCCTGTATCGTATGAAGCATTAGAGCAAAAAGCGCGTGAAGTAATGAAGCCTGAAGTTTTCGCTTATGTAGCAGGCAGTGCCGGTGCAGAAACAACAACGCACAACAATATAGCCGCATTTAACAAATGGCAGATTGTACCACGCATGCTGGGTGATGTATCAAAGCGCAGCATGGAAATTGAATTGTTTGGGAAAAAATTGCCCTCTCCTGTTTTACTTGGCCCTGTTGGTGTTTTATCTATTGCACATCCTGAAGCGGAAGTTGCAGTTGCGCGTGCAGCCAAAGCAATGAAT
Source organism: Bacteroidota bacterium (assembly GCA_013286425.1). Lineage (GTDB taxonomy): Bacteria > Bacteroidota > Bacteroidia > Chitinophagales > Chitinophagaceae > Parafilimonas. The sequence goes on along the minus strand of JABDFS010000023.1, from coordinate 17,772 downwards.
GTACCACAGGTTGTAAGTACCGTTTCATCTAAAACCATTGAAGAGATCGCAGCAACACATGGCGATCATTCACACTGGTTTCAATTGTATTGGGGAAGCAATAATGATTTTACACGCAGCATTATTCAACGCGCAGAAAAAGCTGGTTACAGCGCAATTGTGGTTACACTGGATACAAGAATATTCGCCTGGCGGGAAAGAGATATACAAAATGCTTACCTGCCTTTCTTGGTGGGCGAAGGATTGGCGAATTATATTTCCGATCCGGCGTTCATGGCAGCGGTTGGAAATACAGAAGACAAAATGAAAATGATGATGGAGTTTGCCTATTGTTTTTCCAATGCTTCATCAACATGGAAAGATGTTGAGATAATCCGCAACTGTACAAAACTGCCTGTTATTTTAAAAGGCATACAACATCCTGTTGATGCAAAAAAAGCAATTGATCATGGTGCTGACGGCATTATTGTTTCCAATCATGGCGGCAGGCAATTAGACGGTGCAGTTGGAGCTTTGGATATGTTGAATACAATTGCAGGCGCTGTCGGCGATAAAACAACCATTTTATTTGACAGCGGCATTCGTCGCGGAGCCGATGTATTTAAAGCAATGGCATTAGGTGCGAAAGCTGTATTGGTTGCCCGGCCTTATGTTTATGCACTTGCGCTCGCGGGTGAAGAAGGGGTAAAACAAATTATAGGCAATTTACTGGCTGATATTGAGCTTACGCTTGGCCTTGCAGGTTGCACCGGCTGGCAGGATGTTACAACAGAAATGTTGTTGAAAGCAGAATAAAAATTGACGTGTTGTGCTATCAGATTTACAACATTTCTATGTGAAACCTATATTTACTATCTGCCTATCCACGCATTGGCGGGACAAGCTGTCGTAAAAAGTTACATTGAACCACATAGAAACATTAGACACATAGGTTATCACATAGAAGAGCTTAACGAGTATTAATGAATTTCAATAGCACAATCCATTAAAAATTATCATCAACTGCGAATAATAAACAGCTGTTCATATAGCATGAAATAACAGTTATCAAATAAAGCGGTTCAACGATCAATTATATATTGACTTGATCTAACTATGAACTGAGCTTACGTAAAATTTAATGGAAAAAGAACATTTGTCCCGTTCTTATCAGCGCTAAAGGTTATTAGAAATGAAAGGCATTATTATATTAATAATATTGAATGTTGTTTTGATAAACTGTGTTGCAGCACAATTTATTTTTAAACCTCAAAAACCTGTTAAGACATTTAGCTCACTTATTGACCCTTACGAAAGCAGCACCTTAAAAGACAGTATTCCTTTTTCATATATACGCATCATAGATTCAAGATATGATACAACAGGTATAGGCTGTTTTCTTGATGGTTATCTTGCCTTAAAAGATTCAAGCCAGCCACTTGCATTACAGCATACGCTGAATAAATATTATCAGAATTTGTATACACCTGGCAGGGATACGCTGATCATCCAGCTTGAAAAATTATTTATAAGCGACCAACTTGTTGACGACACCAGTTTTATTTTAACCTGCGGAATTATTGCATGCAAACAATTTACCGGCAATAATAACAACTATGCTTACCGCGGAAATTTTGATACACTGATAAAAGAAAAATTCTCTTATAAAAGGTATTCCAGCCACAAAAACGGAAAACACACCAACTATCAATTCTGGGATTATTATTTATTGCGTTTGTGTGAGGCCTCGATTAAAAATGCTTTGCAATTCAACAACACAACTGACAGCAATCAACGACACTTTACAATTGAAAATATAAAACAGGAAGGCTTGCTAAAAAGGCAAAAATCTATTCTTACTACCGATAGTTTAAAGCCCGGTTTTTATAATAACTTTTCAGAGTTTGAAAATAACAGCCCTGGTTTTACTTACGACAGCGCAAGCGCATTACCCAAATTATTAGACCTGATGCATTACCGTGTTTCAAAAAAAACAAGTAATGAAGAACCGGATACTTCTTACTGGGGATTTTGTGATGGCAAAAATTTATTTGTAAGAAATGCATACTGCTTTTTTCAGCTTGAAAGAAAAGATGCTGCATTTTACATAGCCCCTACATTAGATGCAAGGCACCGCGATGTGAAAACCGCAGGATGGGATGTATTGCTGGGGCTTGTCTCTTTATCAGCAGGCATTGCAACAAAATCCGGTGTAGATTTTAACGGCTTTAGCGCAATTCCTGAGCCGCCCATTCCATGCATTACTTTACACATTGATGATGCTTATATATGGGGCTTGCAGCTTGACTGGGATACAGGCAACATCAGTTATTAAAGCATCCTCGAATAGATTATTTTATATTCATTACAAGTAAAATTACTGCTGCATGAAACAACTCCCGTATGCGTTAATCTTGTTTAGATTTTTATGTGCTCCTGTAATGTTGTGCCTTGGATATTTTTATCAAACACAATATACAAAACTGATTGTTGTGTTATTGTTCCTTGGTTTGTTGTCAGATGTGTTGGATGGAATTATAGCACGCAAACAAAATACATCCACTGCAAAAATGCACAGGCTCGACAGCCAGACCGATATGATCTTCTGGCTTTCAGCAGGTTTTACCGCGTGGTTCATCCGACCGCAAACCATTAGCGAAAATTTATTTATGATCTGGATCTTATTAGGCATGGAAGCATCCTGTTACCTGGTAAGCATTTTAAAGTTCGGCCGCGAAACATGCACACACGCTTATCTCTCAAAATTCTGGGGCATAACATTGCTTGCTGCATTCACAGATCTTATATTAAACGGCAACGCAGGTTTTCTTTTTTATTTTTGTTTATGTGCAGGCATTGTTTCGCATCTCGACAGAATTTTGATCACACTCATTTTACCAAAATGGCAACACGATGTGCCCAATACCTATCATGTATATTTAATAAGAAAAGGCAAGACGTTTAAAAAATTTGCTTTGTTCAACAGTTGATGTTTTTTATTTGGTAACCGGCTGCAGTGCAGGCATTGAATTTCGTTGTGTCACTCTCTTGTACTGTTGATTCATTTTTCAGCAATAATATTTTATGTCGCTGCTTTCGTTCATACAATATCAATATCTAGAAAGATATACAAACCTTGTAAAGGCAAACAGGCTTAATGCAATTGAATGCCAGCAAAAAACTTTTGCCTCATTAATCAATGCTGCAAAAAATACAGCCTTTGGTAAAGAACATTCATTCAACACAATCAATGATTATAACGATTTTAAAAACCATGTTCCGTTAAGAAGTTATGACCATTTCAAAACTTATATAGAAAGAATTTTAAACAAAGAAGCAAATGTTTTATGGCCAGGTTTACCTTCTTATTTAGCAAAGAGCAGCGGCACATCGGACGAGCCAAAATTATTACCTGTAACAAATGAATTTCTACGTTCAACACAGTTGGCAGCTTTATATATGTTGAGTAATCTATCTCAACAATTAAACGGCGCTTCATTCATGGGCAGCAAAGTGCTAACACTCGGCGATCAGCAGGATCTTGAAGAAATAAATGGTTTTTTATGTAGCGCTATCTCAACTATTAAAATATATAACAAACCTGCATGGACAAAATACTTTTCGTTACCAAATGATGATATAAGATTTATTCATGATCCTGCAGAAAAAATAAAAACCATCATACAAAATATACAAGGCAATGATGTAAGAATGATTGTTGCTTTACCTGTTTATCTTTCTCACTTTCTGCAACAGTTTGAAGCCATCACAAACATGAAATTCAAAGATGCATTTCCAAATTTCATCGTTGCGTTTTTAAGCGGGATGAATTACGAGCCTTACGAAAATTTATTACGCAATCATTTGGGTGATGATGTTTTACTGATGGAAAACTATTCTGCAACAGAAGGCAATTTTGCGTACCAGGTTTCACTGGGTATAAAAGGCATGGAACTTATTTGCAATAATGGAATCTTTTATGAGTTTGTTGAACTTGAAAACGTTCATCAACAAAATCCTGAACGCTTATCACTAAAAGATGTGAAACCCGCAAAACCTTACAGCATCATCATTTCAGCTAATAATGGTTTATGTGCTTATATTATGAATGACATTGTTGAGTTTGTTTCAATTCAACCTTATCGCTTGATTGTAAAAGGAAGACTGAATGATATTTTTTCTCCTTTCGGCGAACACATGTTGCCCATACAGGCAGAACAGGCAATAGCAGAAACATGTAAACAAACACATCAAATCTTAATTGATTTTTGCATCGTTCCGGATTTTAATCATTCACCTTTTCGTTATAAATGTTATGCTGCATTTGAACATGCAATAACTGATTATTCTCAATTTAGCATACTGCTGCATCATCAGCTGTCAAAACATAACAGCTATTATGATGACCTTGTAAAAACAAGCGCAATAATTCACCCTGAATTAATACAGGTGCCTCATAATTTTTTTAATTCTTTCCATGCAAATAAATCCAACATCATCCAGGCACAGCAAAAAGCAAAACATCTTATAAGCGATAAAGCAACAATCGAAAGACTGAACAATCATTTCAATCTTCAATCAAATTAATTCCTCTAAACAGTAAGCCGTCAAACGAAACATATCAACTGCCAACTGACTGTTGATTTCGCTAAATCCAGGTAATAGATTGCTTGTTCTTATGATAATAATATTTTCTCAATCATTAAAAATCAACTTATGAAAAAGATATTCTTTTCTTTATTCACTATCGCTTTTTTTATGACTGTCAATGCGCAAAACACTTTACCGAAAAAGGGAAGTGTGGGCATTGGAACTACCGTACCTAACCCTTCTGCTATATTAGATGTTGACACTACCGGGAAAGGCATCTTAATACCCAGAATGACACAGGTTCAGCGTAATGCAATAGTATCGCCTGCCACAAGCCTGCTAATATATCAAACAGACAATGCGTCTGGATTTTACTATTATAATGGAAGTAACTGGAGACTTATTTTCGATCCTTCACTTGTTTTTGTAAAGGGCACCAATCTGTATGTAGGAAGTGATCCGGAAGCGGCAACCGGGGATAGTAATACAATTGTTGGAAATGGTTTACTATTAAACGTGTCTGGCCACAGCAATACTGCGGTTGGCGATTACGCTATGGCTTTAAATCAAACAGGTTCAAGAAATACAGCCACAGGCTATTTTGCTATGTATTCAAATACCGGTGCTGCTGAGAATTCTGCATATGGTTTTGGCGCTTTAATGAACTCAACCGGTGGTGGGTTTAATACGGCAATTGGAGTAAGATCACTACAACAGAACAATGGAATTGGAAATACTGCTATCGGTGAAAATACGCTCATGTCTTCCCAGGTAGGTTTGGCAAATACAGCTTTGGGGGCGTACGCATTACAGGCAACGCAGAATGGAAGCTATAATACCGGCGCGGGGCAACAGAGTTTAAAAAATAATACGTCAGGGCAATTTAATACCGCACTGGGTTTTGGAAGTATGGCAACAAATATTACCGGCAGCTATAATACAGCAATTGGTGATTCCGCAGATATAAGCAAAAACGGTTTAACCAATGCCACTGCCATCGGTTATAAAGCGAATGTTACAGCAAGCAACCAGGTTATGCTGGGTAATATTGCAGTTACTTCCGTTAAAGCAGCAGGCAGTATAGTGATTGTTTCTGATGGGCGCTTTAAAAAAAATATAAAAGAAAATGTACCTGGTCTTGAATTCATTAAACTGCTGAAACCAATAACCTATAATTATAATATTCATGCACTTAATGCATACACATCTCCTTCAAACAATGCAGGTGGTTTTAAAAAAGAAACCAAAAGTGCAATTGATAATATTTACGAAACTGCTATGACTGAAAAAGAAAAGAAAACATATACAGGATTTATAGCACAGGATGTAGAAGCCGCCGCAAACAAATTAGGTTATGATTTTAGCGGAGTGTATAAACCTCAAAACGATAAAGATGCTTATGGCTTAAGCTATGCAGATTTTGTAGTACCCTTAGTAAAAGCTGTACAGGAATTAAGCACACAAAATGAAAAGCTGATTGATGAGGTAGAACAGTTGAAAAATGAGATTGCAACTATAAAAGATAGCCGCATTGTACTCTCTGCAGATAACGCCATAACAAACACTAAAGCTGAACTTGGCACAAATCAGCCAAATCCTTTTTCAAATTCAACAATACTTAATTACACGTTACCACAAATTTATACTTCAGCTAAAATAATCATTGCAGATAACGATGGTAAAACATTAAAGGAAATAAATGTTACTGGTGCCGGAAAAAGAAGCCTGTCAATAAATACTTCATCATTCAGTTCGGGCATTTATAACTGCAGCTTCTATGTTGATGGGAAAATAGTTGATACAAAACAAATGGTTTGTGCAAGATGATACATAAGCTTCCAGGTTAAAAACATATACAAATAATGTAAGCATTTCTATTGATTTTAGAAATCAATAAACAATAAATTACTATCACTATATAACGTAAATATTTTCTTGAATATTAAAAACTAACATATGAAACAGAAAATTTTATTCCTTATTCTATGCACAATAACTATTACAGGCTATTCGCAGTTTATCATCGGGCCGCAAAAAACCATTGGCGGCAACAGTGATGATGAACCCGGCGGCGCCTGGTTTACAACTGATGGCGGCGTTATTGCTGCAGGCAGATCTTATTCAGACATTTCGGGAGACAAAACAGATTATAACCGTGGCGTTGATGATTACTGGGTTGTAAAACTGAACAAGGCCGGAAAAATACAATGGCAACGCACATTAGGTGGTAGTGATGTAGATGAATGCATTGCAGTGCAGCAAACATCGGATGATGGTTACATTCTTGCCGGCAATTCGCAATCAAATATTTCAGGCGAAAAAACAGAGAACAGCAAAGGTGTTTTTGATTGCTGGGTTATAAAGCTTGATGCATCCGGTAATATTGTTTGGCAAAAAACATTGGGTGGAGATCAGTATGAATTCTGCAATTCAATTCAACAAACAAAAGACGGAGGTTATATAGTTGGCTGTATGTCTAATTCAAATATAGCGGGCGATAAATCTGAAAACAGCAAAAGCGGTTTCGATTTCTGGCTGATAAAATTAGATGCTTCAGGCAACAAGCAATGGGATAAAACACTCGGAGGCAGCGGCGATGAATTTGTAAACCAGGCTATACAAACTGCAGATGGCGGATACATTGCAGTAGGCCTGTCTAATTCTACAATATCAGGTGATAAATCTGAGAACAATCGCGGTGCAAATGATTACTGGGCTGTTAAACTGGACAGATTCGGGAATAAGCAATGGGATAAAACAATTGGTGGTAGTGCAGATGATTATGTAAACAGTGTAGTACAAACATCGGATGGCAATTATGCATTATTTGGTGTATCTGCATCAAATAAATCAGGCGACAAAACAGAGAATATTCATGGTGGTTTTGACTACTGGCTGGTAAAATTAAGCAGGCAGGGAACTTTATTATTTGATAAAACGATTGGTGGTTTAAGTGATGATTATGGACAAACAATTCAGAACACTTCTGATGGCGGTTTAATAATGGGCGGCCAATCAATCTCGCCTGTTTCAAGTGATAAGGATGAAAATTGCTGGGGCGGTTTTGATTACTGGGTTGTAAAAGCAAATGCCAACGGAAAAATTTTATGGAACAAAGATGTTGGCAGCGATGGTGATGACAACCTGCGCAGCATACAGGAAATTTCAAAAAACAAATATTTGATAGGTGGCTTTAGCTGGGGAAATATTTATGGCGATAAAACTGATATAAGCAGGGGCAGTAATGATTTTTGGATAGTTACTCTTGATCATAGCAATGGTTTTGCAGAAGATGCAAACACAACCAATACTGCAATTGCAACCATAAAAGATGACAATACATTTTCAGTATTCCCTAACCCGGCAAAAAATATTGTGAATGTAAAAACCACAAGCAAAGCAAACTTTACATTTATTGATCAATCAGGAAAAGCTTTATTAAATAAAACAATTGATGGCAGCGGAACAATTGATGTGTCTGCGTTTGCGACCGGCTATTATTTTATTAAAAACAATGAAACTGGGTTGAGTAAAAGGGTACTTGTAGTAAAGTAGTATTTAACAACCCTTAGTCCGAAAGTCGGTGAGTCTATAAGCCCGGAAGCGAGAAAATAATTTCTTACTGACTTTCGGGCTTTCCGTCTTTCCAACTTTACTAACTTACGCCGCTTCCCGCATCAGTATCTTCATCTGGATTTACGAAGATCAATTTACCTGCTGCATTTTCTGCCATTAATATCATTCCGTTGCTTTCGATTCCACGCATTTTACGGGGCGCTAAATTGGCAACAACTACAACCTGTTTTCCAACAATATCTTCAGGTTTAAAATGCAATGCAATGCCTGAAACAATGGTGCGTTTTTCAAAACCCAGGTCAATTTCAAGCTTTAATAATTTATCTGCTTTCTCCACTTTTTCTGCTGATAGAATTTTGCCAACACGCAGATCAAGCTTTGCAAAATCATCGTATTGAATTGTTGGCTTAAGGCTTAACGCTGAAGGCTCAACGCTTTCTGCTCTTTGCGTTTCGCTTTTTGCGTTTGACGCTGTATTCTCTGCTTGCACTAATCCATTTTTTAATTTCTCTACCTGCATTTGAATTTCTTTGTCTTCAATTTTTCTAAATAAAATTTCAGGTGAACGTAAGCTATAACCAACACTTAATAATTTTATTGAGCCGGAATTTTCCCATTCGAGCATCTTATCAACCACCTTCATCATGTGCAACATTTTCTTTGCTGTGAAGGGAAGAAAAGGATTGATAAGAATAGTAAGATTTGCAGTGAGCTGTAAACATAGATGCAAGCAATTATCAACAAGCTTTCTGTCAACTGTCAATTCTCCATTGTCAATTTTCTTTTTCCACGGCTCTTTTTCCTGCATGTATTTATTGCCTTTGCGCGAAAGGTCAATCACTTCAAACAATGCTTCGCGAAAACGAAATTCTTCCAACGCATTTTCAACTTTTGTCTTTGCAGATTTGATGTCTGCAATCAGTGCGCGGTCAATATCATCCATCACATCTTCGTGCAGTTTAGGCACTTTGCCATTGCATAATTTATGCATCAGCACAAAAGTGCGATTCACAAAATTTCCAAAGATGCTTGCGAGTTCGCTATTATTCTTTTCCTGGAAATCTTTCCACGTAAAATCATTGTCTTTTGTTTCAGGTGCATTGCTGCATAAAACATAACGCAGCACATCTTCACAATCTTTAAAATCTTCAAGATATTCATTCACCCAAACAGCCCAGTTGCGCGATGTAGAAACTTTATCTCCTTCAATATTCAAAAATTCATTGGCAGGAACATTATCAGGCACAACAAACTCACCATGTGCATGCAGCATTGCAGGAAATATGATGCAATGAAAAACGATGTTGTCTTTCCCGATAAAATGTATCAACTTTGAATCTTCGCTTTGCCAGTAATCTTTCCAGTTGTCGGTTAATTCTTTTGTAGCACTGATATAACCGATCGGTGCATCAAACCAAACATATAAAACTTTTCCTTCCGCATCAGGCAACGGCACTTTAATTCCCCAGTTGCTGTCGCGCGTCATTGCTCTTGATTGCAAACCATTATCTAACCAACTCTTGCATTGGCCGTATACATTATTTTTCCATTCCTTATGGTCTTCCAATATCCATTGTTTCAACCATGCTTCATAATGTTGCAAAGGAAAATACCAATGCTTTGTTTTCTTTTTGAGAGGCGTAGCATCACTTAAAGCACTGCGCGGGTTGATCAACATTTCGGGACTTAAAGAAGAACCGCAACGTTCGCATTGATCGCCATAAGCATTGGGATTTCCGCACACAGGACATGTTCCGATGATATACCTGTCTGCTAAAAAAGTTTTTGCTTTCTCATCATAATACTGCTCGCTTTCTTTTTCTTCAAACAAACCCTTATCGTATAAAGTTGTAAAAAAGTCCTGCGAGGTTTTATGATGTATCGGGTTAGATGTTCTTGAATAAATATCAAAAGAAACACCCATCTGTTCAAGACTGCTCCTAATGATCGCATGATATTTATCAACCACTTCCTGTGGCGTTATATTTTCTTTCATCGCGCGAATAGTGATGGGCACACCATGTTCATCACTTCCGCTAACAAATTTCACATCGCGTTTGCGGGCACGTAAATACCGCACATATATATCAGCGGGTAAATAAACTCCCGCTAAATGACCAATATGAACAGGCCCGTTTGCATAAGGTAAGGCCGCTGTAATTAAATATCTCTTAAAATCTTTCATGTAAAGGCTGCAAAAATAAGTGAACACTTGCTAAACCTTTCAGAAATTGAGGAAGGTGTGCAACAATGTTCTCTGAAGCAAATGCTTTCTTATTACCGCTGGCTTGCACGTATAATTGCTAATTCTAATGGCTTGCTATTTGTATTATTCTAACTATTGTTAATCATTAAAATCATTTTTATGAAAACAAATAATCCATCCGATAAAATGAAAAACCAGGATGTAAACGAAAGCGCCGATGAAAAAAGTAACATCAATCAATCTGGCAACACTTCACAACAGTCGCACAATAAAGGCACAGGCATGAGCAGTGAAGCAGGATCAGATCAAAGTGAAAAATCATGGCAGGATACAGGCGGAAGCCAATCAGGTTCGTCTCAGAAAAATGCAGGCAATAGTAGTGGCAATAACCAATCAAAGAGCTCTGGTAATATGAGCAATTCAGGTTCAGGCCAACATGCAGGAAATCACAATAATCAGCATTCAAATGCAGACAATGCAAAGAATGAAGAGCAGAAAAAAGATATCCATGCCCGGCACGATAAAAACAAAGACTCAAATAATAAAAGTGGCTCACTGAAATAGGTGTTTTTATTAATGTTTCTGACAAGCCCTTGCTTTATGCAGGGGCTTTTTATTTATAACAAAAAAAACTGCTTCATCTTAATAACATTATCATTCTAAAAATTAATTTTTAGTATTGTGTTGATATTTCAACAATGCACAATAATTTTTTTGTACACGCAACAGCAGTTATAGATGAAGGTGCAGAGATTGGCAATGGCACGCGCATCTGGCATTTTTCTCACTTAATGAATGGGTGTATTGTGGGTAATAACTGCACCATCGGGCAAAATGTTTTTATTGCTTCAACTGTTATATTGGGCAATAATGTAAAAGTGCAGAACAATGTTTCGTTGTATGATGGCGTCGTTTGCGAAGATGATGTTTTCTTTGGGCCATCCTGTGTATTTACTAATGTTATTAATCCACGTAGTGCTATTTCAAGAAAGCATGAGTTTCAAAGAACAGCCATTAAAAAAGGTGTAACTATTGGCGCAAATGCAACTATACTTTGCGGGATAACCATTAATGCATTTGCTTTTGTTGGAGCAGGTTCAGTTGTAACAAAAGATGTTGCAGCTTATGCGTTGATCACCGGTAATCCTGCAAAACAAACAGGATGGATGAGTGAACATGGAAGCAAATTAATTTTCAATAAAGAAGGCATTGCAGTTTGTTCAACGTCAGGCGAGTATTACAGGCTAAACGATATTGTTGAAAAAATTAAACCTTAACTATAAAAATAATTTCATGCGGAAAATTGTAATCATTATTATTCTTTTTGCTTACACATTATTTGCAAAAGCAGCAACAGTTGATACAATAGTTGTGTACAGTGCAAGCATGCATAAAAATGTAAAATGTATTGTTATACTTCCTGAAAAATATAAAACAGACACGGCACATTTTCCTGTGTTGTATTTGCTACATGGTTACAGTGGTAGTTACAGAGATTGGATTGATAAAGCGCCTGATCTTTTACATACGGTAGATGTGAATGGGTACATTGTTATTTGCCCGGATGGCAATTATGGAAGCTGGTATTTTGATAGCCCGGTAGATACAACATCAAAGTATGAAACAGATGTTGCGCTCGAAATTCCCGCATACATTGATGCACATTACAGAACGATCGCTACGCGCAAAGCAAGAGCCATTGCCGGTTTGAGCATGGGTGGCCATGGCGCTTTATATCTTGCCATAAAACATAAAGATATTTTTGGTGCTGCCGGAAGCATGAGTGGCGGCGTTGATTTCAGACCCTTTCCTGATAACTGGGATATAAAAAAAGATTTAGGCGATTACACTTCACACAAAAACAACTGGGATAAAAATGTTATAGTGAATCTTGTTGACTCATTACAAAACGGCGATCTGAAAATAATTTTTGATTGCGGCGTGAATGATTTTTTTATACAGGTCAACAGAAACCTTCATCAAAAACTGGCAGATAAAAAAATAGACCACGATTATACGGAAAGACCCGGTGAACATAACTGGACTTACTGGAATAATTCGGTTAAATACCAGATGCTTTTCTTTCGTCAATATTTCATAGAAAATAAAGTATTGAATTAACTGCGTTTTATTTTATGTGCTTTGCAGAAAAAATATTTTAAATAAAATATAGAAATAGCTGATGAATGCCGACGGGAAGAAAATAAAATTTGCTGTAGTTGGTTGCGGCCATATTGGCAAACGGCATGCACAGGTTATTGAACAAAATCCGCAGGCTGAACTTGTTGCATTAATTGATATTAAAGACCCTTCGTTGTTGAACATACAACATGTTGTTCCTTTCTTTTCATCGTTAAATAAATTTCTTCAATCAAACATCCAAACAGATGTTGTAAATATTGCAACACCAAATGGACTGCATGCGCAACATGCTATTGAATGTTTGAAACATGATAAGCATGTGGTTATTGAAAAGCCCATGACATTGAACACTGCCGACGCAACTGCAGTTATTGATGCTGCAAATAAATATGGGAAGCAGGTTTTTATTGTAAAGCAAAACCGTTATTCTCCACCAGTTGCATGGCTTAAAAAAATTGTGAATGAAAATGTTTTTGGAAACATATTTTCTGTTCAACTGAATTGTTTTTGGAACCGCGATGAACGATATTATACACAAGATAGCTGGCATGGAAATAAAGCTTTGGATGGTGGTACTTTGTTTACACAATTCTCTCACTTCATTGATATTTTTTACTGGATATTCGGCGATATAAAAAACATCAGTGCACGCTTTCAATCATTCAATCATAAACAGCTTACTGAATTTGAAGACAGCGGTGTTGTATTATTTGAATTTGGAGAAAACAGCCTGGGTTGCCTGAACTTTTCAACTGCTGTATGGAATAAAAATTTTGAAAGCAGCATCACAGTTATTGCCGAAAATGGAAGTATAAAAATCGGCGGACAATACATGGATAAAGTTGAATATTGTCACATAAAAAATTATTCAATGCCTGAATTACAATCTTCAACCATGCCTAATAATTATGGCAGCTATTCAGGCAGTGCAGCCAATCATCATTTCGTTATACAAAATGTAATTGATGTTCTTCAAAACAAAACTTCTATTACAACAAGTGCAGCAGAAGGAATGAAAGTGGTTGATATAATTGAAAGAATTTATAAAGCAACGTTGTAAATAATAGTCATTTCAACGGCATATACACAAGCTTACACGGATTATTACCGGGCTCGCCATCAACAACGATCAACACGCCTTTATCAAAAGGAACTAAACCTTCATAATTATCTACATCTGCCAAAGAAATAAATGCATATGGCTGCCAGTTTATTTTATTGTTTGTGATTGTAAGTTTAACCAGTTGGTTAAAACAGGTATCAATTGCTCCTCCGTTAGTTATTTGTTTTTCAACAGTACTTAAATTCTCGCATTGAATATACGCGTCGCGTTCGTAAGGATATGCCTGATTGGTGAACAAACGGTTGATGCCTACAAGCTGGCTATCATTTACTGCATATGCATCGGTTATCCTGAAATACAACGGGCGCTGCCATTCCACAGGTTTTGCCGTGCCTTTTAAATTAGTGCCAAACATAAATGCTCTTGCCGTTTCAACATCTTTATTGCATTCAAAAAAAGCGATCAAAGAATCTTTGCCTGGTAATAAAGCAAGGCTTTCGTAACCGGCATTATCAATCGGGTAAGTGTTGGGAATATGCATTGTATCCGGAAGTATGTTAACTGATCTTGTGTGTCCATCAATAATTCCTTTTACCAAATAACAAAAAGAAGTATCTGCTTCAAGTGAAAAAAAAATAGTATCATCTTTTACAACCGAAGCTTCAAAGCCGTCGTATTTTTTCAGCAATACATTATTGATGTAAAGCGAGTCTTTTCTTGGGCCAACATGCTTCAAATTTTTTATGGCAAATGCTGTATGTGCAGCAATAGTATTTTTTTGAAGTGATTGTTCTATTTCAGAACTGTCTATAAAATAAATTGAATCAATAACATTCCTGCGATCCTGTGGCACCAATAAAATTTTATTATGCCATTTGGCTAATGCAGAAAATTCATAACGGTGTGCAGTAAGCGTATCGTTGATCTGTATTATTGATTGTTGTGCAGCAAGCGAGTTAATATAAACGACGAATAATAGGCACAAGTATACTTTCATAAAGTTGCTCTTCGCTCCGGGTATTTGTTTTTTTGAAGTGACGGCAATTTAAACACAAGCACATAACCATAATGTGCTTTTAAAAAACTTTAATTTGATTTAATACAGGTATGATATAAGCAGATAAAAAATAGAAAATTTTATTCCACTATGAAAAATAAAGATCAGCTTCATCCTGCCTTCTTTTTTTAAGGCCATTTATTTCTGTAAGCACGCCATCAACCCTGGCTTTATCCCACATCAGGAAAGCATCTCTTATAGCAGGATCTGCAGGATTTGCTTTTACTCTTTTTAATAAAGTGGAACCCAGCAAAGCGCCGCTTCCTACATTGTAGGTAAAACTCACCAAAGCATCATATTGTTTTTGGTTTATGGTTGTATCTGTCAATGCTGTTGTTACCACAGTGCTTTTCTTTATTATTTCATTTCGCAGTAAACTCTCAGCCCTGTCGGCAGTAATAGCATCACCTTTTCTTACCGGGGTGCCGTCTTCATACATAATAGTCCCGTAACCAATCGTCCATATACCTGCGCTATCAGTATAAGCCTGTAACCGCAATCCTTCATATTGCTTAATAAAATTAACACATACATCATCAGGTCCCAATCTGCCTGCGACAGTTGATGTTACAGTTATTGAAGCAGGTGGTGATGCAGAAGTTGAAGTTGGCACAGGCGTTGACGTTGCAGCAGTTGATGTTGGGGCTGCAGCCGGAGCAGGCGCCGTGCCCGATGTGTCTGCAATTAATCCTCCACCCCAATAAAAATGCTGAGAACTATCCTGGTACCAGGTACCTGCTACAGTAAATGTTTCACCAATGTTATCAAAACTAAAACCTTTGCTTACGATGTCTATTACATTGCTTCTGTCAAACATATTTGAAACAGGTGCAGAGCGCCTGTATAACTTGTTTGCTATAACGATCATGCGTGCCATATTAACCAACAGCCTCCTCGTCTTTATTTGTGTTTACAGATATTGTTATGGGTTGAGCCGGCTGAGCCGGTGGTGCAGAGGAATTATTATCAGCTCCTGAACTGCTTGCAGGTTTACCACCAGTGCCACGCAGGTTGGCGACTTTATTCAACAGGTCAAACCAGAAAGGCGCGCCCATCATCATGGCAAACACTGTTGCAGCAAGGCCTGTTATTTTACCCAGCAAAGCAAGAACCCCGCCCCAAAAATTACCTTTCGGGAAAAGCGCGCTGACAGAATTTGTGGTCCATCCAAAAGGCAAATTTTCCTGCAGTGCAGCTTTGGCTTTATTAATATTATACAATCCTGAATCTAAAGTATTCTGCAATTGAGCTACTGTTGCAGGTGTAGCAGCATGCATTGTATCTATACGGTTCATAAATGCCTGCCCCGTAGTATCTGCAGCCTGGTATGCCTGTGTGGCAACTGCAGCTCTTGCATCAGGATTGCTGTATAAATATTTTGCAATATTCAAACTGTCTGCATTTAAAAGTACAGCAGTTACAATTGCAACGATCATAGTGAACGGCCTTGAATACCTTCTCTTTAAATCGCCTGTAAGACGATCCATTGAACTATCATACCAGGTCTCAATTTTTTTCCGGAACATTTCCAGTTCGCTGGTTGTTTTTACAGATACTTCCTTGTATTTATCTCTTGCTTCATAAGCATAGTTGAGCAATACACGTTTCAATTCTGTTGACAGGTCATTTGTTTGTTCGATCTTATTGATAAATGTATCAAGGTTGTTCGCAATACTGGTGGGATTGTTTGGATCGTAGGTCAACTTTTCAAGCAATGCAGAAGTAAAATTCTTTGCATCAATGTAAGAAGGCGCTTTCCCTTTTCCTGACAAAGCGGTTACAGAGCAATGATCCATAATAGCCTGCCCAAGCGGTACAGTGCTGTTGCCATCCTTTACAGGCTTATCAAATATGCCGGTTAACCATTCAGCCAAAAGCGTTGCTCTTGCTTTTACATAAGTTAATGCTATTTCAACAACAGAGCTGCAGATGACACTTAACAGGAAATAAATAAAGATCATTCCCGCAATAAGGTCAATAATAGGAAATCCGCTCATGCAATTTTTTTTGCGCCTACTCTTGATACCGTTTTCGGCTTACCGGTAAAAAAATGTTCTGTTTTATATTGAGAAGCTGGTCAAATTATTTTTTGGTTACCGGCTAATGAACTCCGATTGATCTTCGTGGAGCCTGTCCCGAAAGCGAAGCTATTCGGGATCGCAACACTGCAACTGTATATCGTTGCGCATCTCCGGTTTCAAATTCACAGGCTGCTATTGTTTTTCACATATCTGTTTTAAGACAGTTCCTTCACAGGTACATTATTATTTCAACGGGCAGCATTTCAAAGAGTAATATTAAAAATTTTCTTTCAGAAATACTACTAATAAAATTTCCATAACCTGTTAGCAAAGTTTTTTGCTATGGACATAAGGCCACTAACCGAAGGTAAAAATCGAAAGACGTTCTTTTTACTATCAGCCCATAGATAGTAATAGAGTATAACTACAGACTGTATTAACCATTCAATTTATTAATACATGCATACCAGGTAGCTTATTTTTACGAATTAATTTCGATATTTCTTCGTTATTTCTTCGATCTAATAAATCGAAGTTATATCGAAGAAATAAGTTTGCAGGTAATGAAAAATGGCCAAATTGTCCAAACTGTAAGATCATCTCTTACAAAAAAGCTCCGCCAACGGGTTTTCTATAGTATATCTCTGTTAAAAATCAGTTATTCAATTAAGCAGGGATAAATCAAGCGTCAGTAATGATCTATTTCTTTTTTGTTTTTGCTGCTGCCTTTTTCGGTGCTGTCTTTGTTGCTGCGGGATTAATTTCAATGATGCGCAATGTCCAGAAATCATCCGCTAAATTTTCATCCAGTAAATAATCATAAGGCATAGTAAAATAACCATTGATGCCCCAATCGGCACCCCAGCTATTACGCACGGTAAAACGTTTTGCTTTATCATCATATCCAACAGCCACTACAGCATGGCCACCGATTGATTGCTCGCTTTTCTTTGGCATATTTAACTTGCCGGACCAGCGCGACTTTGCGTACAAAGCTCCGGCTGCTTTTATAAAAGCATTGCCTTCAAAAGTTGACCTTCGTAAAAGCTGCCCTCCTGTTTACAACCAGGGCGATCTTGGCAGTTGTACAGCCAATGCAATCGGCGCTGCTTTTGAATTTGAAGTAATGAAACAAAAC
>JABDFS010000022.1 GCA_013286425.1 Bacteroidota bacterium | reverse complement strand
ATAACTATCATCAAACTTTAAGAATAATACACAATAAAAAAGTGGTAATAGCCGCCTTGCTTTTTTGCATAGGTTGTGCATCTATACACGGCAAATTTTTCTAAAATCAATCTGTTTTTATGAAAGCATACCCTGTTTCAGATAAATGCAATCCTGTTTTTCAAAAAATCAATCCTTCTTTTTGTCATTTCAATCCTTTTTGAAAAAATCCAATCCTTTTTCCTGGTAAATAAACCCTTTTTTGAGAAATGTTGCCCCTTTTAACGGGCAACCAGCACGGCTTCATAGTTATAATGCCAGTTATGGAGATTTACCCGTCCATCCAAACCTTTTCTTCTGTTTCCGCAGCACTCTGCAATTACCGAACCCGCTGTGTAATTAACCAGGCATACATAAACGGGAATAAAAATTTTATTCAACAATTATTTTAAACTAATTAAAGAGAGACAAAAAAGAGACCAAAGAGAGACCAAAGAGAGACAAAAGAGAGACAAAAGAGAGACAAAACACAGAATTTACCTATGTTTTGTTTCTCTTTTGTTTGATTTTGCTACCTCTTTGAATTGATATTGGCTATATTTAATTAATACACAGAAAATACACGTTAAGGAAGTTTACCTTCACTTCTTTGCCCGTTAAAATGGTGATTGTCTTTGATATGTGTTTCCAACCATGCTTTTCACTTATCGGCTATTATACCCGGCTCAATCCTGACTTTTAAACAAATATCTATATTGTTTAATGCAAGAGCTCTGTTCAAGAATTTATTACGGTAATCAAATTATTCCTTTTAACTGTTACAAGCTACTCTCCCGCACTTATTATGCTTATCGCTCTCCTGATGTTAGCTTCGTTATCTGTGGTTCGCTTACCCCTTTAATTTTGATGTGATTAAAACATGTTTAAAATCTATATTTCAATTGAAAGTTTTCCTGTTTTTTGTCCTTTTTCTATAACTGAGGTATTTACCAGATTTAAAATACTTCCCTGTGAGTTATAAGTAACCTGGTAATAAATCTCAAGTTTTTCTTTTTTGTCATTTATGTTAGGTATTGATATTTTTTGTGTCATAGGTTTATCAACACCGGGGAAATCTTTTAATTCAGTCGGCTTATATGTGTGTTGCCATACAATATCGCGCTCCTTTCCGTTGATACGCACAACCGTTACTTTTAATGTGGCAAAAGTATTTTTATAAGCAGGAGAAATATAGCTGGCGTTTTTATACACTTCAACATTAATGTTTTTGCTCACAGCATTTGTTGTTGTTGAATTGTTGTTTATTGACCACAATGCAGTAGTAATAAGAAGTGCTAAAGCTGTAACGATCAGTGTCTTTTTCATATCCGGTAATTTTAATTTCTGTTTTATCAGTTATGCCAAAACATTTTCAAAGCAGATACCACAGCAGGCATTTGATGATGAATGGTTATTTTGAATTCTGAAAGGATAATAAAAAGTGTGAGTAAAAATGAGCTTGTAAAAACTGTTCGGAAGCGAACAATTATTGAACGGAAATACAATAGTTTTAATAAAAAAATTATGAGCAGTATAGATTGGAGCCGCTTTACACAACGCATCAATATAAATGCTCCACTACAAAAACTATATAATGCATTTGCTACACGTTATTTAATGCAGCAATGGTTTTTACGCCTGTGCGAATACAAACGCAATGATGAACCATTGGCAGATCATGAATTGATTAAAGCAGGTGATACTTATAAATGGCTTTGGTATGGCTATCCTGATTCAACAGCTGAAACAGGTGAAATTTTAAAAGCCAATGATAAAGATGAGTTGCGATTTACGTTTGGCAAAGCAGGCAATGTAACCGTAAAATTTTATGAACAGCAAAATGAAAACATTGTTGAATTGATTCAGGAAAATATACCTGATGACGATGAAGGAAAAAAGAACTGGTATGTTGCATGCAGCACAGGCTGGGTATTTTATCTCGCCAATTTAAAATCAATTATGGAAGGTGGAATTGATTTAAGAAATAAGAATATTGAATTGCAGGCAATGTTAAATGCATAATGAATTTTAATTACGTAAATTCACTAAATAAAAAAAGCCACTCCTAGACAAGAGCGGCTTCGTTTTATTCAAACGTTTACCACCAACAAACTTTAGTGTCCAACATGCAGATATTCTTTCAAAATCTCTGATTGAGGATTTTCGAATATCTCTTCTGCAGGACCGCTTTCAATTATTTCTCCGTAATACATAAATATTACGTTGTCTGCAAGGCGTTTTGCCTGCCGCAATATATGGGTAACCAATATGATCGTATAATCTGATTTCAGTCTTATAAATTCTTCTTCAATAACACGTGAAGAAATAGGATCAAGGGCTGAGGATGGCTCATCTGCCAATATAATTTCAGGTTCAACAGCAAGGCCTCTTGCCAAACACAAACGTTGTTGTTGGCCTATTGATAAACGCTGCGCTGAAGTTTTAAGCCTGTCTTTCACTTCTTCCCATAATGCGACTTCTTTTAAATGCTTCTCTACTTTTTCGCTGATAATTTTTTTACTGCGTATGCCTTTTAATTTCAAACCATAAGCAATATTATCATAAATGCTCATAGGCAAAGGATAAGGACGTTGCAGCAATAAGCCCATTTTCTGACGGATAGCTGTTATATCTTTTCGTGAATCGAAAATATCTTCACCATCAATGCGAATGCTTCCATTCACTTTCAAATCAGGATACAGATCTGTTAAACGATTCAGGCATTTTAATAGTGTTGTTTTGCCGCAACCTGATGGCCCGAGTAACACCGTTATTTTATTTTTAGGAATTACAGTAGAAACATTTTTAAGAATGTGTGAGCCTTTGCTGTACACATTTAACTTATCAATTTCTACTACAGGAACAGTAGCGGCTATAGATTCAACTGTTATATTTTTTTGTTGCATGTTTACAAGTGTTGATGGCATGGTAAATAGTTTTTACAGGTAACAATTATCTTTTTGGTTTAAGCAGCCTTGCCGTTATACTTACAACAAGTATTATAAGTGTAAGAACAATTGAAGCTGCATAAGCAAGATTTTGAACACTCTCACTGGGTGAGCTTAGCTGGTAAAAAATAAATAATGGCAAAGTAGCAGTTGGATCTCCAAGGCTGTGAGGCACAAGATCTGTAAATCCTGCTGTGAAAAGAACCGAAGCTGCATCGCCAATGCCTCTGCCAAAAGCAAGTAGCACTGCAGTTGCCAACCCTGGAAAAGCCTGCTTGAAAAATATTTTAAATGCTGTTTCTGTTTTTGTTGACCCAAGCGCATATGAAGCTTCCTGCAAACCTATGGGTATGGTTTTCAAAACTTCATCCATAGATCTGATCATGATAGGAGAAATAAGCGTGGCAACTGTAATAATACCGGCACCTAAAGAATTGCGATAACCGAGATACATAAGAATTAAAAATCCGAATGCACCATAAACAATTGATGGAATGCCCCACAATACATCCAGAAAGAAGCGGCATGCAGTAAGCAGTCTTGGTACTTTTATCAAATAAATATTTAAAAAAAGAGCAACCGGTAAACTTACCAGGAAAGAAAGTATTACAGCGCTTACGGCGAGATAAAATGAACCTGCAATAGCATTCAGAAAACCACCTCCTTCACCGGTAAAATAAAAACTTCCGTTCGGTGGCTCTGAAACAACCTTCCATGAAAGTGAAGATGCTCCTTTGGCAATTATAGTCCACACAAGATGTACGAGCACTAATACAATAAGTAGTGTTACGATGGCGGACAAGCCATGAAAAAATTTTTCTTCCCATTTTCTTCTTAACGTCATAGGGCTATGGATTTATAAATTATGTAACGAAAGAAAATATTTATAATAAGAATAATTACCAGCAGTAATAACGAGCCAAACATAAGCGCTGAATCATAAGATGGAATGCTCATCATTTCTCCATAATTATTTGCTACAAGTGCCGGTAAAGGATAGCCGGCATCAAATACTGAATGTGGTATTTGTACAACGTTGCCAATAACCATCATTACAGCAAGTGTTTCGCCCAAAGCCTTTGAAAATCCAAGACCGTAAGCAGAAAGAATTCCTGTAGCACCCTTTCGTAAAAAGACTTTTTTTATAGTTTCCCATTTGGTAGCGCCCAATGCTAATGAAGCTTCTCCTAATTCAATTGGTATTTGCCTAAACACTTCCAGCAATAGATTAAGAATATAAGGTATGCTCATTACTGCAAGAATAAGGGCTCCCGATAAAATACAATAGCCAACAGAATCCGTATGAAACAAAGGAGCCAATGTATTTCTTACAAAAGGAACAATAACCAATAGTGCCCAAACGCCATATACGACAGAAGGTATTCCTGCAAGTATATCTATTACCGGATGCATAAATTTTATCATCCACTTGGGTGCAAATTGAGATAAATATATTGCAGCCAGCAGGCACAAAGGCATAGATACAATTAACGCTGCTATAGTAACCCATAAAGAACTCACAATAAAAGGTAAGAAACCGAATTTGCCTTCTGATGGAGACCAGTCAGAAGATGTAATTAAATGTATGAATGAGTTCTCTTTTAATAAACCTGTTGATTTTAAAACCAACCCGGTTGCAATTGCAAACGGGAGTATCAGGAAAAAACTCAGACAGACGATCATCCATTTAGATGATACATTGTCTAATAGTCGTCTTGATAAAATCATTGTTGGTAGTTTTGTGGTTTGAATGTTCCGGCGCAAGCTTTCATGCTGACTAGCTTCATGAAAGCCTGCATCCGGATGATATAATAACCTTTGAATTCTTCAATTATTAAGATTTATTTCCTGAAGCTGCTGCAAGTTTCTTTTGAGAATTTTGCATATCGCCTTTTGGAAGTGGCACATATCCTGCCTGTGTTAAAAATTGCTGGCCATCTGTCAACACCCATTGAAAAAAGGCAAGTACTTCCGGTTTTGGTTTTGTACCTGCTTTTACCAGAAAATAAAGATTCCTAACCGGAGGTGAAGGATACTTTCCATCATTAACAGCTTTCTGAAATATTCTTTCATTATCGTAAAAGTTTTCTTCCGGATCAATTGTACCGTTACCGTTTACATCAATAGGAATTACTTCTATACCTGGTATTTTTTTACCTGTTTTTACATCAAAAAGAAAAGGATAGCTGTTATAACCAATGCCGTTTACATCTTTCTTTACAGCATCAGCAAGACCTGGATCACCACTTACACCAATTCCTTTTAAACCATCTTGTTTCTTTCCAAAAAAAGAAGCCCATGTATCGGCAGCGCCTGAAGCATCAGCCCTTGTATACACATCTATCTTATGCGGCGTTTTGCTGTTTATTCCCAAAAAGTCTTCCCATGTAGTTATAGTGCCATCAGAATAAATTGCCTGCGCTTCTGCTTTCTTTATACCTCTTATTTTTATTTGTTTAGCATAAGGATTGTTTGAGTTAATCGTAGGCAGTATAGCATCTTTGCACAACCATAATGACCATACCTGCGTTTTTTCTGAAGGACTTAACTCACGTGAAAACATGGCTACATCTACTGCACCGGAAAGGCAATCAGTAAGCCCTTTGCCTGCTCCGCCAGCCTGTATATCAAACCTAACATCAGGATGCGTTTTATTATATTCTGATGCCCACAACTGGGTTAGTGGATATAATGAGTATGCTCCGGAAAAAGAAATGGAAACACTCTTTGGCGCTTTTGCTATTGTTGGCGCATTTGCCGGCACTCCGTTAAAATTTACAATGAATGTGAGCAAAGCGATAACGCTAATTGAAAATCTTTTTTTCATTTGATACTTTTTTGTGTTTTCAGATGCCGTAAGGGCACTTATAATTTTATATAAATATGCTTTTACATTAAGTCTATGAATTTAATAGGATTTAATATCATAAAAAATTCAATTCGTTTAGAAAGTTATTTTACCCAATGTTGGAGTAAGTTTTAAGCTTACATAAGCAAAGTATGGGAATGCGCCGGTATCATCTCCGCCTTTCTTAATAATCGTCATTGATTTAGTTACAGCAGCCCAACAAAAGCCAGCTTCAACATCAGCTATTTTACTTGGCTTATAATTAACTCTCCAGTCATTTTCGAAACCTAAATACTTATCTATCGGTGCTCCTTTATAAACAAACTGCGATTGCGAATAGAATAAATGATTTTCCATACGTACTAATACTTTACCCTTTTGGTACCAGATGAATAAATATGGATTAACCAATCCTGCACCATTTACATCACTTGGGAAAGTGGCAAACAAATCCATGTTGCCCATGAATCTGTGCGCAACTCCATACAATGGAACAAAGTTTTTATCAGTTTTTGGATGTGTTGAACTGTCAGCACCGCTCATATATTCCATACCAAGGCGAACAGTTAAAGGGCCGCCTGTATATCTTATTTCAGGCTGTATATAATAAGCGCCTAATTTTTTTCCTGAAGAATCTTTTCCTGACTGATAATATCCGCTGAAAGTTACATACCAGTTATAAGTTGAATATTCTAACCTGCCACCATTTGTAAATCTTTCATTGGTTGTAGTATATTTTTTGGGGTCTGAACTTTGATAACCATCTGCTGTGTTAATAGTAGTTAATGTTAATTTATCCGTTACTTTCCAGTTAAGATAGTTTACAAATAGGTTTTTATAGTTTGGAACCAGCGGAGCATATTTTGTTGTAAAAACATTCTCACCAGATTGACCAAATGCTGCCAACAATTCTGTAGTAAAATTTATCTTGTTGTTATAGATCAACCTGATGGCATCATGCGAGTTGCCAGGTAATCTCCAATCATTTTCAGCAAATAAACGCTGGTTATCATACATCACTCTCTGGCGACCTATGCGTATGGAAAATTTGTCTCCAAACTTCGGCTCTGCATAACCTTCAAACAAGTACAAAGGAGCTGTTGTTGTTGGTGAAACTGTTGTGCTGGTACCGGTCTGTCCTTCTCTCGGATCCTGTTGTCCCCATACACGTGCATCCTGTAATGACAGAAATACATTCAGATTTTTACTTTGATAATCTACGTTAAAACGTGTACGCTGATTGATTTGAAAGGCTGCAGTAGTATCTGATGTTGGAATGGATTTATATCCATGTCTTAGTTCGGAACGAAAACGTAAATCAAGACCAAAAGTTAAAGTGCTTGGTACTACCTTCTTTTTTACTGCTGTATCAGTAGCGTTCTTTTTTGCCGTATCAATTGGAGATGCATATTGAATAATCTGAGCTTTTAGAGAGCCTGCATCCAACGCTCCCAATAGCAGAAACAAAAATAATGTACGAATAAAATGTCTTTTCATAAACAGGTAATTTTGAGCAAATATATAATTCCTATCGAATTAGTAGGATTTTATTCAAAAAAATTTTCCCCGTTATTTTTTTGATACTTTTTTCTTCGTTTCTTTTTTTAATTTCTCACTGCGTTGAATGATTTCGAATAAAGTTGCATTTTTAAGCATTTGTACAGTTTGTGATCTTACATCAGAAAAAACAGAACGTATACCACAAGTTTCTTCGTCCTTACATTCTTCGCAACGTTCGTAATATTTATAAGCAACACATGGCAGTAAAGCAATAGGCCCGTCAAACAATCGCATTACATCAGCAATGTTTATTTCCTCCGGTGTTTTCTGCAGATAATAACCACCTGTTTTTCCTTTTCGGCTGTTCAGCATACCTGCATGCTTCAATTCCAAAAGAATTGCTTCAAGAAATTTTCTTGGAATGTGTTCGCTCTCTGCTACACGGCTTATTTGCACAGGTTCACCATCGCTTCCTTCGCGGGCGAGGTAAACAAGGGCATTAATAGCATATTTTGTTCTTTTTGATAACATATATAAGGGGGAAAATTATCTTAGTTATTCATTGTACGGCAATAATACTCAAAAAAAATTATTGTGATATTAGTATATGCAACATACACTTATATAATATCAACAATTAGTAAACATACACTTTATAATCCCATGCTTTGAGTGTCATTGATTGATTGTTGTTAATGTTTTCTTTTTTTGATGTAAACAAATTGGTTGCAGTACCATTTATAGATTGATCACTTAACGTAACATGTTGTTGGGTGTTGCTGAGGTTTACAAGAACCAGTATTTTATTTTTTCCATTCTGTCGTATGAAAGCATAAATATTATTATCGTTGTTTGATTGAATTTTTTCAAATGATGCATTTGCTGCCAACGCGCTGTTCTCTTTTCTTAAATGTAACAGCTTGCTATAAAAATCTGCTCTTGCATATTTTTTAAAAGTGATAGTGTCTTTATAAAAAAATGAAATGCTGTCGAGAAAAGGTTCTTCCTGCCCGCTGTAAATTAAAGGTATTGAACGGGGCAATGTTTGTGTAAGCACAGCAAACGGGGCATGAGATGCACCCGGCATTGTTCCATAGTCTGCTTTATTCCAACTATTCTCATCATGATCACTTGTAAAGTATAACAACAAAGCATTTTGCGGAAAAGCTCTATTGGTAATGTTCATAATACTATCAAGTGATAAAGCATTTTTTTTACCTGCTGCAATATCAACCATTGTGTGAAATTCAGGCCAGGGATATGTTGCATCAAAGCCATCTATCTGGTCAGAGGCTTTATCAGATTCCGCCAGCATAAAAATATTTTTCATAGCTCTTAATTGCGGAATACATTTTTTCCAGAATGCATCCGGCACATTCCAGGCAACATCACAACGAAATCCGTCAATATCGCTGTTAGTTATCCAAAACTTCATTGCGTTGATCATAGAATCCTGCATAGTGGTGTTGCTGTAATCAAGCTGGCGTGTATCACTCCAGTCAAAAGGAGAAAGCGGTTTTCCGGTTGAATCTTTCACAAAAAAATCAGGATGTGCAGTTAGCCAATAATTATCCGCGCCGGTATGATTTGGCACCCAATCAATAATTACTTTAAAGCCCATTTCGTGGCAATGCTTTACTAATTCTTTCCAATCATTCATCGTTCCGTATTCAGGATTAATGGCCATATAATCTGACACCGCATAATAACTTCCCAATGTTCCTTTTCTATCAACTTTACTTATCGGGTTTATAGGCATGAACCATAAAGTTTGTACACCCATTTTTTTCAATCTTGGCAAACTTTTTTCGAATGCTTTAAAAGTTCCTTCAGGTGTGTATTGACGAACATTCACTTCATAAATATTGCCCTGCATTATCCATGCAGGATGGTCATCAATTCTATTTTGATTCTGAGCATACGAGCAATTGCTTAAAACAAAAATTCCAATTAAAATATAAAAGCATTTATAAGCTTTATACATTAGCATAGTTTTAAAACCTAAATGTATTCGATTTTTTATAGCATGTTAAAATTCATTCATAAAAATCTGTGTGGTATAAACGGCAATCAAAAAATAAATTGCCTTGATATATTTGTTCAATTAAACTAATCTTAATGAAACAACTGATCTCTTTTGCGCTTTCGCTACTTATAGCAAACGCAGCCCTTAATGCCCAAGACCTTTCTCAGAAACTTCCGTTTGATTCTGCTGTGCGCGTTGGAAAATTATCCAACGGTCTTACCTATTATATAAGGCACAATGAAAAGCCTGAAAATAAAGCAGAGATGCGTTTGGTAGTAAATGCAGGCTCCATTCTTGAAGATCCCGATCAGCAGGGGCTTGCGCATTTTAATGAACACATGGCTTTTAACGGCAGTGAACACTTTAAAAAGAATGAGCTTGTAAGTTTTTTACAAAATATGGGAGTTGAATTTGGTGCTGACCTGAATGCTTTTACAGGCTTTGATGAAACAGTATATATCCTTCCTATCCCGCTTTCAGATACTTCAAACTTCAGAAAGGGTTTAACGGTTTTGCAGGATTGGGCCGGCGGACTTTCATTCGATAACGACCAGATTGATGGCGAACGTGGCGTAGTGCTTGAAGAAAGCCGTTTGGGTAAAGGGGCAGAAGATCGCATGAACCGCAAGACTTTTCCTTTATTGTATGAAGGTTCTTTATATGCACAACGTTTGCCAATTGGCAAAGACAGTATCTTAAAAACATTTCCTTACGATGCTGTTAAACGCTTTTATCATACATGGTACAGGCCTGATAATATGGCTGTAATAATTGTGGGTGATGTTGATGTAAACAATACTGAACAACTGGTTAAACAATATTTCGGCGCGTTGAAAAATCCTACAAATGAAAAGAAAAGGTTTTATGCTGATATTCCTGTGCGCAGTAAAGACGAAAGCATTGTTGTTACAGATAAGGAAGCAACAAATTTTAGTGCTGAGATCGATTATCCTTTCTTCCAATTAAATCCGGAAGTCACAGTTGGCGATTATAAACATGAGCTTGGTAAAAATCTTTTTACATTAATGTTGAACCAGCGTTATGCTGATCTTGCTAAAAGTGATAACCCGCCATTCTTATTTGCGGGTGTTGGTTTTGCAAGTGAGGCCAGGAATTATGGAAGCTTTGGCGGAAATGCTATTGCCGGTAAAAACGGGCCTGACTCAGCTTTATATGCGCTTATACGTGAGATAGAGCGTGTAAAGCAATATGGTTTTACAGAAACTGAATTAGACCGCGCAAAAAAACAAATGTTATCTTTTGTTGAACAGGCGTATAACAACAGTAATAAAACTGAGTCCACTGATTATGTCCAGGAATACATCGATAACTTTTTAACGCAAACTCCATCGCCCGGCATTGCAACTGAATACAAATATTACAATGAACTGTTGCCAACAATCACTTTGGATGAAGTAAATGCATTGACCGATCCTCTAAAACAAAATCCGCATTTTTATGTAAGCTTAACCGGCCCGTCTGAAAGTAATTTTACTTTGCCTGATAATAACCAGTTCCTTCAAAATGCTTATGCTGCAATGAAAGCACCGGTATCAGCTTATACAGAAAAAGCTGTTGCATCATCATTATTAAAAACAAAACCAACAGCAGGAGGTATTGTTAATGAAACAAAGAATGCTGCGCTTGGTACAACAGAGCTTACATTTTCAAACGGTGCAAAAGTTGTTTTAAAGCCAACTGATTTTAAGAACGATGAAATATTGCTTACTTCTTTTCATAAAGGCGGCACATCGCGTTATGGTGTGAATGATAAATACAGCGCGAACTATGCATCAACTATTGTACAGCAAATGGGCATAGGCGACTTCTCTCCCACCGATCTTACAAAATATCTTGCAGGCAAAACTGTTGGTGTTGCTCCGCGCATAGGTGGTTTAAGTGCGAGCTTAAATGGAAGCAGTAGCAATAAAGATTTTGAAACAATGCTTCAGCTTATTTACCTGTATGCCACAGCACCAAGAAAAGATGAAGCGTTATTCAATGCATGGAAAGAGAAACAAAAATCAGCAGTGCAATTTGCATTGCAGGATCCGCAAACAACTTTTGTAGATACCTTCTATCAAACATTATTTCAAAAAAATCCGCTGACTCCTGTTATAGTTGCAAAGCCTTCTTATTTCGACAGCATTGATCTTACCCGAGCACTTGAAATTTATAATGCGCAAATGAGTGATGCCAACCAGTTCACTTTCATATTTACCGGAAGCATTAATGTTGATTCTATAAAACCTCTGCTGGAAACTTATATCGGCGGCTTGCCGCATACAAATAACCAGGCACTTTTTGCAGACAATGGTGTTCGCCCTGTTAAAGGCAACATTGATCTTAATGTATATAAAGGTTCAGAAGATAAGAGCCTTATTATAAAATATTATTCCGGCGAAGTTGCATATGATGATGATCTTGCATTAAAAGCAAAAGCTTTAACTGAAATACTCAACATAAAAATAATAGATGACCTGCGCGAAAAACTCGGTGCTATTTATGGTGGTGGAATTTTTGGCGGCTTGAGTAAACTGCCTTATAATAATTATACATTCGTACTTCAACTGCCTTGCGGCCCATCGAATGTTGATACATTATTAAAGTCTGCCAACGCAGAAATAGAGAAGATCAAGAAAGATGGCCCTCAGCAATCTGATCTTGATAAAGTGAAAAAAACATGGCTTGAACAATATAAAGTTCAGCTGAAAGAAAATGGTTTCTGGAGCGGGAAATTACAAGGCATATATTTTCAGAATGATGATCCGCAACGCATTTTTGATTATGAACAAAATGTAAATGCAATTACAACAGATGATATAAAAAATGTAGCGAACAAATTGCTTTCAGGCAGTAATGTTATCACTGCAGTTTTATATCCTGAGAAAAAATAATTGTCTTGATTGATGATAAAATCGCGCAGCAAAAAATAATATTGCTGCGCGATTTTTTTGTTATGGTTTAGGCGTGTTATTGCCGCCGTCAATAGTAAATTTCCACTTCCCATCTGCTTGCTTTTTCCAGATAGTATAATACATGCCATACATCACCGTATCTTTTGAGGTAAACGTCCACGTTCCCAAAGTGTAACCTAAGTCTCCTGACTTTGCAGCTTCTGCTTTAAAAGGCTGCCAGCTTATATCTTTTGTATCAGGTTTACCGCTCCAGAATTTTTCAAGTGCAGCTTTGCCAATAACAGGCAACATTCCTTCCTGCGGTTTTACCACGCTGTCATCAGCATAATAAATCAATGCTTTATAAAATCCTTTTTTGGCAGCCAGTGTATTCATATCAACATCTGCCTGCTTTATTTCCTGCGCAGCTTGTTTGGATAGATCCGGGTTTGCATTGCAGGCAGCGAATAAAAAAACAATCGGTATAATTTTTTTCACCATAGTAATTAAGAAATTAAAGTTATTTTTTGGTTACGAGCTATTGAACAGATGGCGTCACGGTTGCGTCGCATCACTTGTACATCATAGCATAATGCAGCTTTGGTCTCCATCTACAATTTTTAAACGCAATTTGAATTTAGCAGAACATAATCGTTTAATAAAATTCCACATTATAATTTTGACTGAACCCGGAATATTAAACATCTGACAATGATTTATAATGAATGAATATAAAAATCCCTGGCAAATTTTAAATGAAAAAGAAATTTATGATAATCCCTGGATCAACCTCACAGAGTATGTAGTAATAAATCCAACCGGTGGTGAAGGCATTTATGGCAAAGTGCATTTCAAAAACAGGGCCATTGGTATTGTGCCGCTGGATGAAAACCTGAATACATATCTTGTTGGCCAGTTCAGGTTTACCATAAATGAGTATAGCTGGGAAATTCCCGAAGGTGGCGGTTTATATAATGAAGAACCGCTTAAAGCCGCACAACGTGAATTGCTGGAAGAAACCGGTTTAAAAGCAGAACGCTGGCAAAAAGTAAAAGAAATGTATTTGAGTAATTCAGTCACAGATGAACTGAGCATTATTTATGTAGCATCAGGTCTAACGCAACATGCCGCAATGCCTGAAGAAACGGAACAACTTGTTATAAAAAAATTACCCTTTGAAGAAGCTTTTGAAATGGTAATGCAGGGAAAGATAAAAGATGCTTTAACTATTGTCGCAATACTGCATACAAAAATGTTAATGGTTCAGCATAAACTTTTTTAACCGGGAGTGCATTCTATTTATTGCAATTTCTTAATATTTATGCGCATAAATTTGCCCGGCATAAACAATCTCAGCATTCATGAAAATTTTTCGCGCTGTTCTTTTTCTTGCAATTGTACTTTCAGCCTGTAATAATAGTACGTCAACAAGTACAGATGTGGATGCAAGCTCTATTCCTCCGCCGCCTTTTATTGATTATTCTATCGTAAAAGTTTATCCACACGATACATCATCCTATACTGAAGGCCTTGAATGGAGAAATAATACTTTGTATGAAAGTGGAGGCAATTATCATACAAGTAAACTTTTTCAGAGTTCTCTTAACGGCAAAGCTTTAAAGTCAATAAAGCTTGACACAATGTATTTTGGTGAAGGAATTACCTTGATTAATGGTAAGCTTTACCAGTTAACATGGAGAGAACATAAAGTGTTTGTGTATGATGCAGCAACATTTAAAAAGATCAATGAATTTAACTGGCCTTATGAAGGCTGGGGCATGACGAATGACGGTAAACATTTGATCTTAGATACGGGCGGAAGTATTTTATATTTTATTGATCCGGAAACTTTCAAAATTTTAAATCAAATAAGTGTTTCAGATAATTATGGCCCGGTAAGCCAGATTAATGAATTGGAGTATGTGCATAATTTTATATATGCCAATGTTTATGAAACAAACAATATAATAAAAATTGATCCCCAAACAGGTAACGTTGTTGCTAAAATTGATATGACCGGCCTGCTGCAAAAAAGCGGAATGGATTATAACCCGCAAAATTATCCCGGTGAAAATGGCAACGTTTTAAATGGCATTGCGTTTGACTCTGCGAGCAATCACTTTTATGTAACCGGCAAAATGTGGCCGGCGTTGTTTGAAATAAAATTGAATAACTGATCTGTTATTAAATTAAGCTTATGACAAAGATTCTTGTAATTGCAGCAGGATTAATTGTGTTGATTGTTGTGTTATCATCCTGTAGCCGTAACCTAAGGCCAACCGCAGGGACTTCAAAAAAAAATGGTGGTAACAATCCGGGCAACAACAATAGCACTACTCATACCAAAAGCAGTGCTAATACCGGAGATTTTACGGGCACAGTATTAAAAAATGTTATTTATACAAACGCTGTCACTTTTCAAGGTTCAAGCCAGGATCTTTCTCTGGATATTTATAAACCCGCTAACGCAACAGGCAAAAAATTCCCTGCAATTTTTCTTTTTCATGGAGGAAGTTTTGTTGGAGGAGATAAGAATGGCCTTGCATCTACATGCTCAAAGCTTGCAAACAATGGATATGTAGCAATATCAGTCAACTACCGCTTAGGCTGGGGATTCGTTTCCAAAAGTGCAACAACCTGCGATGACAGTACGCGTTTCAAACAGGCAATTTACAGGTCAGTACAGGATGCACATTCAGCTATGAGATATATTGCAACCCATGCTGATGAATACAATATCGATAAGAATTGGATCTTTATTGGCGGCCAAAGTGCAGGTGCCGTTACTGCTTTGATAACTGCCTATTTACAACAGCAGGACGCAGGTAGTTTCTTCCCCGGCCTGGATACAACGTTAGGTTTACTCGATAAATCGGCGAACACACCCAATGCTGACTTTACATTAAAGGGCATCATAAGCATGTGGGGAGCATTCGTCGATCCGAATCTTATCACCGGTAAAACAGCATTACCGACTATTTTCTTTCAGGGTGCTTTGGATAAGGCTGTGCCTTTCAATTCAGGAACATTTGTACCGTGCTCTGGTGCAAGCCCTGTGTATGGCACTTATCCTTTATATAACCGGTTGAAAGATTTAGGCCAGACTGCTATTGCGCATG
Organism: Bacteroidota bacterium; assembly: GCA_013286425.1. Classification (GTDB taxonomy): domain Bacteria; phylum Bacteroidota; class Bacteroidia; order Chitinophagales; family Chitinophagaceae; genus Parafilimonas. Next base: position 24,380 of record JABDFS010000022.1, on the reverse strand, counting down.
TTGATCCGCAAGGTGGCCATGGCGTTTTTGAAGAAGACTTCAGAATACAAAATATACTTTGTTTTTTAAGCAACGTACAACAGGGAACAAAAAAGCAGGTTTATCTTACAGGTGTTCAAAACAGTTGCGATAAACAGTAATACTTTTTAGGCATATTCAACGGAAGCAGGTATCTCAAACTTCTCCATAATTTCAGAAGCAAGTTTCATAGCGCGGCCAATTGCCTGGTCCATGTCGTAATACCTGTATTCGCCCAACCTGCCACAGATCAATACATCATCCAGTTTTTCTGCCTCTGATTTATATTGTTCGTAAAGGTTTTTGTTTTTCTTATCCGGGAAAGGATACTCGAAGCTGGCTGAAGTTTCAGGTGTAAACGGAGTTTCATGTGTAAGTAATGTTCCTTTCACTTTATCCTTTTCATCAGAATGCATCAGATGTTTCCATTCGATGGTTCTTATGCGTGGATCTTCAATATTAGGGTAATTTACCTGGATGCATGGTTGATGTTGTTCTGTGTCAGGCAAATGTTCTATCCTGCGATTTTGCCCACGGTATTTTAATTTGCCATATTTATACCCGAAAAACTCATCAACAGGCCCTGTAAAGATCAGCATCTTGTTGGCAACCACTGAACCTTTGTGCTGCAGGTAATCAAATTCAAGTTTTAAAGGTATATCGCCAATCACATTCTTCACCATTTGGGTGTAGCCATTTCGCGGCAGAGCATTCCACTTATGATTGGGCGTAAGTGTGTTTACATTGGATTTATTAATAGTGATTCTTACAGCCAATTCTTTATCCAGATCTTCAGCGTTAACTCCCCATTGCTTCTCAGTATAGCCTTTTATAAAAAGCTCATATAATTGCCTGGGCATTTTTGCAAGACAGGCTTCTTCAAAATTAGAAGGTTCGCCCTTGAATACTTCCCAGTCTTTTCCGGCAATTTTTTCTATGTAATCCTGATTTACAGGCCAGTTTAAATATTCATCGCCAACTTTTGAACGTATTGTAGCCGACCAGTTGTAGAATTCAGTGAACCTATTTAGAAAATTCCAGATTTTATCAGACCCGCATCTAAAATAGTGCGGACCATATTTGTGTATCATTGCCCCGCTTTCATGCCTGTAATCATAAACATTTCCGGCCAAATGATCTTTACGGTCAAGAATAATTACATCCTGACCGCTATCAGTTAAAATCCGGGCAATAGTACTACCCGTTAGCCCGGCGCCAACAATAACAAAATCTGCTTTAATCATTAAAATAAGTTTTTAATTTAGGGGCAACCATCAGAGAAACTATATTATTAATACGCCCCTTTTCCTGACAACACCGCAAATGGAGTTTCTACAAGAATTTTTATGTCAAGAAAGAAACTGTAATTTTCAACATATTCAGTATCATGCGTTATCATGAATTCAGCGCTTGTATTATGTTCCCTGTCTCTTATCTGCCACAAACCTGTAATGCCGGGTCTAACCAGGCAGCGAATATCTTTAAATTCAGGAAAGGGTTTTAGCATAAACGGAACCAAAGGCCTGGGACCAATGATGCTCATATCTCCAAGGAATACATTAAATAACTGAGGCAATTCGTCAATGCTTGTTCTGCGTATTATTTTTCCTATTGTTGTAATGCGGGAATCGTTCTTTTCTTTATGGAGTATCCCCTTTTCAGCATGCTCCACAGCACGTTTATGGTCATGTTGCTTTTTTGAATGATCGCTGACCATAGATCTGAATTTGTGGCATTTAAAATGATCTCCATCCAAGCCAACGCGCTCATTACTATATAGTATTGGCCCTCTTGATGTTAATTTTATAATTAATGCGACAACTAATAATATAGGAGAAAAAAGAATAATAAGGAACGACGATACAGCAATGTCGAATATACGCTTAAGTAAAAAATGAAATTTTTTCTCATCCACCGACTTTTTTAATACTCGAAACCGCGAGAGTTCCTGCGCGGCGACATGTACATGTAGCACGCTATCAGCAGTTGTAGTTTGATTGTTAAGGTTCATTTCCATAGTAGAGGTATTGCATTTGAACAAAGATATAGATTCCGGATTAATTTTTTTTAACGATTTTTTTATCTCTGCGTTAAATTCTTTTTAACTAATGAAAATTGTATTAAAAAATTATTATAAGTGATATATATTCAAGACTTTCTGCAAAAAATTGTAGAATAAGTGTTAACATTGCCACCCTAAACAACTGCATGATTCATGTTATTTAACTCGTTGGATTTTGTCGGATTTTTCTTTATCATAACCGCTCTCTTTTTTATCCTTCCGCACAAATACAGATGGTTATTGTTGTTAATGGCCAGCTGCTATTTTTACATGGACTTTATACCAATATATATATTGGTACTGGGCTTTACTATAGTGGTTGATTATTTCGCCGGCATTTTTATTGAAAAATCTGCAGGGGCAAAGCGTAAATGGTTTCTTCGTATGAGTATCGTTGCTAACGTAGGTATACTCGGCTTTTTTAAATATTTCAATTTTGTTAACGACAATATAACTTTTTTTCTTAAGCTTTTTCATTTCACCAATCCTATTACAGATCTAAGTTTCATATTGCCTATTGGATTGTCGTTCCACACTTTCCAGGCAATGAGTTATACAATAGAAGTTTACAGAGGTAACCAAAAAGCTGAAAGAAACTTCGGCATTTATGCGTTGTATGTAATGTTCTATCCGCAGTTGGTTGCAGGACCTATTGAAAGGCCTCAAAACATAATTCACCAGTTTTACGAGCCAAAAAAGTTTAATTATGAAAAAGCAGTTTCAGGCCTTAAAATAGTGCTGTGGGGATACTTTAAAAAACTGGTTGTTGCCGACAGGATAAGCATCTATGTTAATGCTGTTTATAACAATCCTTATCATCACAGTGGTAAAACCCTTTTTGTAGCAACTATATTATTCTGGGTGCAGATATACTGCGATTTTTCAGGCTATTCAGATATTGCGATCGGCACTGCAAAAGTTATGGGTTACGATCTGATGCAAAACTTTAAACGACCAATACTCGGTAAAAGCGTTGCTGAAAAATGGAATCGATGGCATATTTCATTATATAGCTGGTTCCGGGATTATGTATATACGCCCCTTTCGCGTGGCGCAAGAAGAAATAAAACAAAACTATTATCTTATATAGTCGTCATATTCCTGCTAAGTGGCTTGTGGCATGGCGCTAACTGGACCTTCATAATATGGGGAGCATTTTCGGGATTGAGTGTAGTGGTTGAACGATTGTATAAGGACAAAGTAAAACCACAGAAATACATTCCTAAAATATGGATGATAATCTTCGGAACCATAATATCATTTATGGTAACCGCTCTTTCATGTTTATTCTTCCGGGCGCTTAATGTAAAAGATGCATTACATATTGTAAAATCGATTGTAACCATGAAGAAAGGGCCTTTGTTCAAAGGAAGCCCACCTATAAATTTTTATTATTATATAATTGCGGCGGCGCTGTTAATTATTGTCGAGCTATTCCAGGAGTATCTTCCCCAGGTTAAGCTTATCAATAATAAAAGCGTAGTTATAAGGTATGCAGGTTATATTATTATTTTAATGGTTATCCTTTTGATTGGTGTTTTCAACGGAAGCCAGTTCATTTATTTTCAATTTTAGAGAAAAACACATAGTTAAATGACAAAAGAAGAAGTAAAACACGTTGGCAAATTCTTTAAAAAGTTTATTATCCTGCTCGTGTTGCTATTTATTACCGACAGAATAATAGGCACTTTACTTGAAAATGCTTACAAAAATGCGCCGCAAGGCGATATTAAAACCTTTGCGCACAGCATTACCGACCCAACAGAAGACATATTTATATATGGAAGTTCCAGGGCGGTGCATGGTTATGATACCAGGGTTTTTACAGATAGTTTAGCACTTTCCTGCTTTAACAGCGGCCGCGAAAATTCAAATATCCTTTATCATACTTCTATTTTAGATGAAATGCTGAAAAAGCATAAACCTAAAGTTGTAGTATTGGATGTTTCAGCCAGAGAACTTACCTGGCGTTCAGCCGAGAACAGCAAAATGGTTCTGGCTTCAATGATTTTGCCCTATATACACAGTGATACATCTTTCGCTAATATCGCAAGGCAGCTTTTTCCTGAAGAACTGATGAAAGCACAGGTGTCAAAAATTTATGCTTACAATTCTATGGTGCTTTCATTAGCGGTTGGAAAAAGAAAATTCAATAAGGATAAAAATCTTAATGGATATGTGCCTATTCACGGTACTAAAATTACCGGCAAGATTCCTTCTTTTACAGATGAAAGCGATCAAACAGATTCATTCGCAAAACAAAAGTTCGAGGAGTTTGTAAGAACAGTTAAAGAAAATAATATCAGGTTATATGTAATTCAATCCCCGCTGTATGTTAAACATTTCAATACAACTGTTTCACTCGATACAATAAGATCTATATTAAACAGGTATAACGAGCCCTTTTGGGATTATGGATTCGATACCGCTTTTTACAAGAAAGAATTGTTTTATGACAATCTCCACCTAAACAGTGTAGGCTCCGAACTTTTTTCAAAAAAACTCGTATCTGATATCAAATCAGATCTTGAAAAAAATGATCCGGAAATTTTAAATCATCCACAATAAATAAAGCTAATGAATGACTTTCTCGCAAAGCATCAAAACCTTCTTGAAAAGCCAATCATCATTTTTGGTACAGGCCGTTCGGGTACTACAGTTATTTCAGAATTAATTTTTCAGCATGAAGATCTTGCATGGCATTCAAACTACCAGGAACTGTTTCCAAAGTTTGCAGGCATCAATCGCATGCGTCGTTTATTTGATAATAAACTGTGGCGTATAATAGGAATGAATACGCAAAATAACCACTCGTTTTCAAACTATATGCTTTTCCGTCCTATTGAACGTTATGATTTTTGGGAAGCAGTTACAGGTGAACGAATTGATTTCTCACGCAATTTTTTGCTAAACGAAAAAGCTACTGAGGAAGAGCGCGAAAAGATCAGAACCTTCTTTGCAAAAATTGTAAAATATCAGGATCGTAAAAGGCTTGCAATAAAGATTACAGGGCCTGCCCGCATGGAATATTTGATGAGCATTTTTCCTGATGCACAGTTTGTAGATATTACACGCGATCCTGTTGCAATCATAAGATCATGGATGGAAATTTATTGGAACGAGCAGATCACCAATCAACTTTGGTGGCAGGGAGCTTACACAGAAGATGAATTAAAAAAGGCTAATGAGCTTTCATCAAACAAATTCTTATTTGCAGCATTCCAGTATAAAAAATTAATGGAAACCACAAAGCAGGAAATAGAAAAAATGCATCCTGATATTTATTCCGCCCGCTACGAAGATTTTGTAAAAGATCCGAAAGCATTTATAAGCAAGATGATGGAATTCCTGCATCTTCAGCCATCAAAGCTTATTGATAAATTCATGAACAAACTATCTATTGCAAATCGCAATGACAGGCAGGCAGCAAGCGAAAAAACAGAAATATCAGAAGCTACAAAAAAAGAAATTCTCGACATCATAAACGCCTGAGTCAATTAGTATAAAACCTTAGCTAATGTCAAAAGACGGAAATGAACAGTATCTTGAAAAACCTATAATTATTATTGGCAGCGGACGTTCGGGCACAACTATTATGTCTGAAATAATTTTTCAGCATGAAGATCTGGCATGGCATTCAAATTACCAGGAGATAATTGTATTTACACCGCTTATTAATTTGTTGCGTTCGTTTTTTAATAACAAGCTTTGGCATTTTAAAAAATTTTATAAATACGTTGGTGTAAGTAAAAATACAAGGCAAAAGGGCCAGTCAAAATTTGATCTTATTCTTTTCAATCCAATAGAACGTTATAATTTTTGGGAGCACATTTCAGGCAAGCGTATAGATTTTTCACGCGGATTTTTAATGAATGAAAGAGCAACACCGGCAGAAGTAAAACGCATTCGCTCCTTCTTAAATAAACAGGTTAGATACCAGGGCAGGAAACGTTTGATAATGAAATTTACAGGGCCTGCAAGGTTAGAATACCTTACCAGTATTTTTCCGGATGCAATAATTGTAAATGTGGTGCGCGAGCCGGTGGCAACCGTTCGTTCATGGCTGGAGGTTGGCTTCTGGCAACGAATGGGAATTGATAAATTATGGTGGCGTGGCGCTTATACACCGGAAGAAATTGCTTATGCAGAAACTATAAAAGATAAACCTGCACTGATAACTGCATTGCAGTATAAAAAACTGACGGAAACAACACAGCAGGAAATAAAAAAACTTGGATTGAATGTATATGAATGCCGATACGAAGATTTTGTAAAAGATCCCAAAACATTCATGTATAAAATGATGGAGTTTATGCAACTGCCTTCATCAAAAAAAGTAGATGAATATCTTGAAAATATGATTGTCGATAATCGCAATGAAAGACAATCCAGATCGGCCAAAAGCGCAATGCCCGAAGAAACAAAACAACAAATTCTGGCAATTACAGGAAACTATAATTAGTTTAATGTTGATGTTTAATGTGTAAAGTTTGATGTTAGATAGATTAAGATTCCTGAACTCTTTCTACAACATTAAATTTTCAGTATTAAACTTTAAACAAGCAAGAGATGGAAAAGAAAATTAAAGTGGCGCATGTTATTCGCGTGTTCAGTTATGGCGGCGCAGAAGTTTTATTGCGTGAATGCTTTGCACATCCATATTTTAAAGAGCAGGTTGATTCAGATCTATATATTCTTGATCACAAAAAACTCGGTCTTGTTCCTGAGGTAAAGCCTAATGTGAATGAGTTGCATTTTTACAGAATAACAACGTGGCGTTTTCCTATAGCGTATGCAAAATTTTTACGTCACATCATCTTTGGTAAATATGATGTAGTGCATATGCATTTACCCGTTGCAGGATGGATGACCATACCGGCAAAGCTTTTTAACCGCAAAACAAAGTTTGTTTACAGCGAACACAACCTTGTAAACTTTTATACCAAATACAATTATTATTTAAGCGGGCTAACCTATGGCATGTTTGATTGCCTTATTTATGTATCGCATGAAGTAGGTGAAGTAATAAAAAAGGTACAGAAAGGCTGGTTCTTTAAAACAAAGAAAGCGGCTACTATTTTAAATGGAATTAACACCGATAAGTTTTCAAATTCGCACCGGGTTTATGAAAATATAAATGCAAATTTTACAGTAGGGTTGGTAGCAAGGTTTCGTCCGCAAAAACGTGTTGACCGCTGGGTTGAAGTGGCTGCTGAAGTATATAAACTAAATACAAACATAAAATTCTTGATGGTTGGAGATGGGCCTGACGATGATATGCTGCGCGAAAAAATAAAAGCATTAAACATGGAAGGTAAAATAGAATTGCCGGGTATGTTAGCCAGTACTGTAGATGCTTTTAAGCGTATAGATATTTTTTTATTAACGAGCGATTTCGAAGGATTGCCACTCGCAATTATGGAAGCAATGAGCACAGGTTGTGTTCCGGTTGTAAGTAATGTTGGCGGAATAAAACAATTGCCTTTTGATGGCTTCGGTTATAAGTTTGATGAATTTGATGCAGCTTCTATAGCAACAGTAATTGCCGATTATGCAGCCAATCCTGAGCACTTTAAAAAAGAAAGCCTGAATGCAAGAAATTTTGTTGAACAGACTTATTCGCTTACAAAACAAGTGCATGAGATAGTTGATCTGTATAAAGAGCTTGTAAGTAGCGGGAAGTAAAATAAGCAACAGGATGCTTATAGGATCCTGCTAATCTAAAACACCATAATTGCCTTTCATATCAATTGAAATAACAGGCAATTTCTTTTCCTTCTGAAAATAATCATACGCTTCTTTCAGCTTGGCTGCAAACGCCTGGACATCCGGCTGATCTTTCGTTGCCTTTTCAAAATAAGCTTCACTCTTAGGGTTATCAAAGCGAATAGGGAATATATGTACAGGAATAAAATCCTGGCCATTACTTTTAGCGCTCATGGCAAGAATATAAACCTCTTCTATCTGCGGGTCTTGGATAGGAATACAGCCAACAGTAACACAACTGCCATGAATGTAAATATCACCACCGGGATCCATTTTACTATCGCTGCTTACGATCTTATCAGATGGGTTTGGATAATTCAGTCCAAGCGACATATGATAGGCGCTGTTGGGCTTAAATTCATTGATGTAATAAAATCCCTCCGGCACCTGGTAATCGCCCGCCATACGTTTGGGTCCCAACGATCCTGCCAGGGCACAGATAGAATACGTTTTAAATAATTTGAAAGGCTCGTTTTCACTGTTGCGTACCCATACTTCCATCTGGCTGTCATATTTAAACGAACGAATGTAAATTTCTTTAGCAGGCCATTGCAAACCGGCGGCGGCAAATTGTTTTTTTAAAGTATCTGCCTTACGGTTCATAGCATCTGAAACACGGGGAAAGTTGCGCTGATAATCCATAAAAGATGTTTGTGCGTGTGCGGTAACACAAACAACTACTACTACAACGGTTGCCAGGAATTTCATATTGGCAAAATAATTTAAAAAATAAACTGCAATAAAATTCTTTGCTGTTAATCTTGAAATAATCTCTGTTGGAAACTATTATTTATAATTCCCTGGCGAAGTTTCATACAAGGGATAAACATAAAAGATTTGATTGTAATAGTATTCTGTAATCTTCTCCGCTTTTGTAAAGCTTTTGACGTATAAGACAGTTTTTAATTTTTCGTATCTGTAGGTTCATTTCTTCGATATAACTTCGATATTTCTTCGATATAACTTCGATATAACTTCGATCAATTGAATCGAAGAAATGTCGAAGAAATATCGAATATATTTCGTAAAAATAAGCTACCGGGTAAGTTCATGAAATTGGTAATTAATAAATGATGGGATACAGCCTGCAGGTTATAATATCTATAATATCTATGATTTCTTTTGCAACAATTTTACTTAATAAGAAGATTCTTTTCTATCAAAAAAAACGGATTTTATGCGCTGATCCTTCGCTTATCCACATTGTATTGTGGAACTATATGCTTAACAAAAAGTGTACTATTCAAAAAACTCAAATAAAAATGTAGAGCATTAACTACAAACAGAAAAAAGATTTTTATTTTTTCAATAATTATAAAAAAAGTAATTCTACTTGTTAAAATTTTGTATAATTTGGATATCCATTTTTTAACAATTTAAAAATGCTTCACTATGAAAAGATCAATCTTTCCTCTATTTGCTCTCTTTTTTTCACTTCTGTGTTTCTCCTCCAAAGCCAACACAGCAAGCACTAGCACAACTACAACAAACAGTGTTTGCTTCAATGATGGCTTCTACAATTGGAACATTACCTACACTGGTTCCGCCGGGTCTTACACAGCCACAGGAACTGTAAATGTTGATGGCACCAATTGGTCAGTTTATGGCTCTGGTAATTTTGGTTCTCACATGGGCTCTGTTGAATTCCACGCTTCAAACCCCAATGCTGACGGTTGCCAGGGTGGTTATGTTGATTCATTCACCTATTGGGGCAATGCTCAGATAGTTGGTAATGGATCAAGCACTACTTTCTTTGGAAGTGGCAATTGGGCAAACTACTGTTCAGGCAGTGTATTATTCACTGGCTCCTGGGCTGCCAGTGGTCCATGTAGCAGCAACTTGAAAAGCATGCCTTACGGCCCTGCAAAGAATAAGGCTAATACCCAGACAAACAAAAACGCTTCCAACAGTGTTTGCTTTAATGATGGTTTCTACAATTGGAACATTACTTACACTGATGCAGGTGGTGGTAATTATACAGCCACAGGAACTGTGAATGTTGATGGAACCAATTGGTGGGTTTATGGATGGGGTAGTTTTGGCGCACACATGGGTTCTGTTGAATTCCATGCTTCAAATCCAAATGCAGATGGTTGCCAGGGCGGTTATGTTGATTCATTTACCTATTGGGGCAATGCTCAAATAACTGGTAATGGACCAAATACTACCTTCTACGGAAGCGGTAGCTGGGCAAACTATTGTTCAGGCAGTGTATTATTTACAGGCTCCTGGGCTGCCAATGGCCCATGCAGCAGCAGCTTGGTAAGTTTGCCTTACGGCCCTGCAAAGAACAAGGCTAATACTCAGACAAACAAAAACACTTCCAACAGTGTTTGCTTTAATGATGGCTTCTACAACTGGAACATTACTTACACTGATCAGGGTGCAGGTAACTATTCTGTAACAGGTTCATTAAGTGTTGATGGTAATATATGGACTGTTTGGGGTTCAGGTAATTTTGTAGGCCATGCCGGAACTGTAGAATTACACGCTCATAACCCAAGCCCGGATGGATGTTTCAGCTATTCTGATTCATTCACTTATTGGGGCAATGCCCAGATAGTTGGCAATGGCCCGAATACAACATTCAGTGGCAGCGGTAACTGGACAAGCTATTGCTTTGGTGGTGTATTATTCACAGGTTACTGGGCAGCTAATGGCCCATGCAACAGCGCATTAAAGTCACGTCCTGATGGTCCTGCAAAACATGGTAACATATTCTCAATGAAGATTTCTCCAAATCCTGTTAAGAATTCTTCTACGTTAACATACAATCTTGCAAAAGAATCACAGGTTAAGATTACCGTGTTTAATTACATGCAACAACCGGTACAAGTTGTTGTAAACAGAAAAGAAGCTTCAGGAAATCATAATTATAGTATTAACGCATCTTCATTAACCAGCGGCAGCTATCGTGTTGTTGCTGTTGTTGATGGTAAATATTATACATATGCCCTGCAGGTAGCTAAATAGTTTAATCAGTTTTTACTAATAAAAAAACCGCCTCTGTGTAAAGGCGGTTTTTTATTATACACAACATGATATCTATAAATTTCCTCTTAATCCCTGTTTTCTTTCTATTGCCTCAAACAAAGCTTTAAAGTTTCAATATGGTATTATAAATCTTGATAGACCAGTAGGGCAATATCAATCTGTAACAATAACAAGCTATAGAAACTTTAATATATTACATCACATTTAACCCACTTATGAAAAAGATAATCGGACTGTTACTACTTCAACTGATCTCAATAACTATTTTTTGTCAGGTTACCTACCAATTAAGGTTCCCAACAAAATTTAATCAAACTACCACACAGATGATTATAACAAAAGACAGTGGTACTTTAATGGCAGGCAATGCACCCGATTCAATTAAAACAACCAAAATATGCTTTGCAAAAATTAGAAGTGGCGGTGAATTTGTGTGGTCTGAATTCTATGGAATACGTGGTAAAATATTGGAAACACAATCACTAATAAAAACACACGATAATGGTTTTATTGCGTGTTTAATTTCAACCGATTCTCTTACACAACAGCAAGACATTATAATTTTTAAAACAGATAGCCTCGGAAATATTAGCTGGCAAAAGAAAAGTCATACGATAGAACAAACCAGCTCACGAAAGTCAGGGAGATTGGCAGAATCGCAGGATGGTGGTTTTTATTACCTGCAAGAAAATTATGTGTACGTTACAGGTAAAGATGACAGGCACTATGCTTTGTATAAATTTGATAGCACTGGTATAATAGTTTGGGAGAATCAATTCACTGTTAAGTCGGAATCTGACTACGGTTCTTTTGTCACAAACATAACAGAAACAGCAGGTGGCGGGGTTGCATTAGCCTTGAATACTATATCATGCGATTATGAGTGTAACGAAATATTTTTTATGACCTTTAAACCTGGCGGCAGGCCGGATGAAAAGTTTAATTTAAACAACGCTTTGTACAGCTATGCTACTCCTCTACAATTGTTAACAGGTAATACCAATGGTGATATTGATTTTATTTTGGAAGGAGATTTTTTTTCTCCCCGATCTACTCATTACACCTATTGCAGCTTAAAGCCACCTACGGGCAAAGCAAAAACATACCAGGTAAGCAGAAGTATATTTAACCTGCAACGGCTTTTCTATAAAAAATCTATAGATGATTTCAAGGGAAAAACATTAGATAAGTTTCCAGGTTATAATTCAGAAGGATATGCATTTACAAATATTTATGGGTTTGATGATAAATGGAACCTGTTAAACGGTTCCGTTAAGGAATTTAGTAACGGGACAAGGGATAACATTCTGCTTGAGAAATATGACCGGTTAGGAAGAATTTGCCCAAATTATGCATTACCGGTTCTCGATGATTCTGTTGCCATAGATAGTTTAACTTTTGTTAAGTCTTCATTTCATCTTTCGCAAACACAAAATATAGCAATACAGGAAATAAATGAATTAACCGCAACTGTGGGAAATATGCCCGCAACAGTTTGTAGCGGCAAAGCGAATGTAATTTCAAATGCAGATAATCTGTTAACAGCAAAACAACTTGTCTCATCAATATCAATAAATCCCAATCCTGCAAATGATATTATTTATATTAGCGGCTTATCAAAAACCAATGCATCAACTATTTTGGTTATTGATTTGCAAGGCAGGTTATTAAAACAAATAGTTACTCATTCAACTACATGTCAGTTAATTATAAGTTCAATGGCAAAAGGAGTTTATCTTTTACAAATTCAGGATGGAAATAATACAAGCACGCAAAAATTTATAAAACGATAATTGCTTACAAATTTCCTCTTAATCCCTGTTCTCGTTCTATCGCTTCAAACAAGGCTTTGAAATTGCCTTTGCCAAAACTCTTTGCACCTTTGCGTTGAATGATCTCAAAGAATAAAGTTGGCCGGTCTTCAACAGGTTTGGTAAATATCTGGAGCAGGTAACCTTCTTCATCGCGGTCAACTAAAATACCTAACTCTTTTAAAGGCTCAAGGTCTTCATCAATCTTTCCAACACGGTCAATCAGATCTTCATAATAAGAAGAAGGTACTTTTAAAAACTCCACTCCCCTGTTTTTTAAAGTGCCTACTGTTTCAACAATATTATCAGTAGCAAGTGCAACATGCTGCACTCCTTCACCGTTATAAAAATCAAGATATTCTTCTACCTGCGATTTCTTTTTGCCTTCGGCGGGTTCGTTTATCGGGAATTTTACATAACCGTTTCCATTGCTCATTACCTTACTCATTAATGCAGAATATTCTGTTGAAATATCTTCATCATCAAACGATAAAATATTCCTGAAGCCCATTACATCTTCATAAAATTTTACCCATTTATTCATTTGATTCCATCCAACATTGCCTACACAATGATCAACATATTTTAATCCTGTTGATGATGGGTTGTACTCAGTTTTCCATTCAGTATAACCCGGCATAAAAGCACCGCTATAATTTTTTCTTTCAATAAATAAATGAACAGTGTCGCCATACGTTTTAATACCGCTCATTATAACTTCACCATGTTTATCGGTTAATACTTCAGGCTTCATAAAATTTTCTCCGCCACGCTTTGTTGTTTGATGCCATGCATCACGCGCATCATCAACACGCAAAGCCAAAAACTTTACACCATCACCATGCCTGTTAATATGTTCAGCAATGGCATTATCTTTTTTTAAAGGTGTTGTGAGTACGAAGGTTAATTTCTGCTGCCGTATAGCATAGCTTACTTTATCTTTTATACCTGTTTCAGGGCCTGCATAAGCAAGGCTTTGAAATCCAAAAGCGGTCTTATAAAAATGCGCTGCCTGCTTGGCATTGCCCACATAAAATTCAACATAATCTGTTCCCTGTAAAGGCAAAAAATCTGCTTGTTCAACAGTGTTCTTTTTTGAAGCAATCATCGTATCCATATCTGAAATTTGGTGTTAGAAATTTACACTAACAATCGTTAGCAATCGCAAATATAGGTTGATATAAGCTTAGATGTTTTCATTAAATTGTTAACAACAGTGCTTATTTTTATAAGCCAAAAATCTGGCTGCATTATGAAACATTTTCTGATAGCCGCTTTGTGTTTAAGCCTGTTTTCCTGTAATCAATCGTCAACAAAAACAACTGATAAAAAAGATGTGCTTGCAAAGGCATCTCGTGAAGACAAAAACGGATGGATATATGTTCATCTTGAAGGTTCACCTTCAGACATTGGTTATCAACATGGATATTTATTGGCGAATGATATTGATACTTCTATCCAGGCTATTTCTTATTATCTCGTACATGAAACGCATCGCGACTGGAGTTTTTATCGCCAGGCAGCAAAGAATTTTTTATGGGATAAATTAGACCGTGAATATAAAGATGAGATAAACGGAATTGTTGCAGGCCTTCACGACCAAAACAAAAACTACGACAGCCTTGATCTCACTGCTTATAATGCTTTGGAAGAACTTGCATTTTATTATGTGCCGTTGTTAGACAGTGCGAAGAACAAAGCGCCGGGAAATTGCAGTGCATTTATTGCCACAGGAAGTTATACGAAAGATGGAAAGATCGTTATCGGCCATAATAACTGGACGGAATATATTATCGGCCAGCACTGGAATGTAATTGCAGATATTGTTCCAGAGCATGGCCATCATTTGATGATGGATTGCATGCCGGGTTTTATTCACAGCGGCGATGATTTTGTTATTAATGATAACGGCATTTTAATCACTGAAACAACTATTACACAATTTGTAGGTTTTGATTCAACCAAAACGCCTGAATTTATGCGCGCAAGAAAAGCGGCGCAATATGCAAATAGTATTGATGATGTAGTGAATATATTTTTAAAAGACAATAATGGTGGTTATGCAAACGACTGGCTGATCGGAGATACCAAAACAAATGAAGTGGCAAAGTTTGAATTGGGTTTGAAAAATTATCGCGTGTGGCGCAGTAAAGACACAGCGATCATCGGTTCCAATTTTGCCAGCGATCCAAAGCTGATAAAAGAAGAAACTACATTCAACATAAATGATAATACAACTTCACCGAATGCAAGAAAATTAAGAATGGTGCAGTTGGTAAATGTTGATATGAAAGGCAAGTTGGACGATTCAACAGGAAAGATCATTGAAGCAGACCATGTTGATGCAACTGCTGGCAAGCGTGAAAATAACCGTTGCGTTATTTGCGGACATATTGATGAAGACCCAAAAGGTTGTACTGAATGGGATTGTGCACCTTATTACCCGATGGGCGCTGTGCAAAGCAAAGTAACTACTGCAGACCTTGCTCAGCACATGCAGTTTTGGGCACACATGGGTCATCCCTGCGGAGAAAATTTCATTGGCGCTTCATTTTATAAACTGCATCCTGAATATGCATGGCAGGCAAAATATTTAAACAACATGTTGTCTTATCCATGGACGTTGTTTAATGCAAAGAAATAAATACCTTATAGCTTACTTATAGCCAACTTATAGCTAAGTTATAGCTGACTTATACCTAACGAACTCCTGTGATAAAGGCAGGAATACCTATGGCAAATCAATAAATAATCCATATTTATATTCCTTATGGGGCAAGTGTTAGGCAGTAAAAGGAATGATATAGAACCAGGCCGCAGCAATCGCTGGCTCCCGGCTTTTGTTAAATACCTTAAATAACAATACTGCTTCATTTTCATTTATAGGAAAGTTTATAATTTTAATTCTGAAAATATTGTGCAGTATGAAACTGTTGCTGAGCCTTTTCTTCCTTTTCTTTACAACGTATTCCTTTGCTCAACGCAAAACAGCAAACTTCTCTTCAATTGATGCAAGAGCAGAAGAGATCAATTCAAATTCGCCCGACACTTTATCTTACCTGCTTACATCGCCTTATTCAACTGATCTGGAAAAAGTGCGTTCTATTTTTTACTGGGTTGCAGATCATATTTCTTACAACACTATCCGCTATCAACCACAACCTGTTGCTTATAAAAATGATGGTTATGAATCGGAGCATGATGCAGATTCTGTTTTGCTTCCGCTGGATGAAAGAGTAGCATGCCTGGTTTTAAAAAGAAGATATGCGTTGTGCGATGGCTATGCACGTTTGTTTAAAGCACTATGCGATTATGCAGGTATAAAAAGTGAAGTGATAACAGGTTATGCGCGCACCAGTTTTAACAGCGGCGAATTTCATTGCAATCATAAATGGAATGCTGTGATGATTGACAGCAACTGGTATTTATTAGATGCAACCTGGGCAAGTGGGTACCTGAATTTTTCAGGTACAAGTTTCATTAAAGATTATAACGATAATTATTTTTTAACGCCGCCAAAATATTTTATAGACGATCATTATCCTGATGATGTGAGGTGGACATTATTGAATGATGCACCATCAATCAATGAATTCAATCGTTCGCCTTTTAAACAACCTGCATTTAATTACAGGATTGTTTCTTATTCTCCTTCAAAAGGTGTTATCAATGCAACTGTTGGCGACACGATAAAAATATCTTTGGAAACAACTGATGACAAAAAAAATCTCTGCCTGCTTGATATTCCTTCAGTTGATTCAGCCAACATTGCTGTTGCAGATTCTGCAGCAAAGGCTGATAAAAATTGTATCATAAAAAATGACCGCATAACGGCTGCATATATTGTAACCAATGATAACGCGCAATGGCTGCAGGTAATTTATAATCGTGAAGTAGTGCTCCGTTATAAACTTAATATTAAGAAACAACCTTTCCCTTATCTGCCTTTGATTATAAAAGATATTGCGGTGAATAATTAGCTGTTAAAATAAATCTCACCAAATAATCTTCTTCAATTATTTTTAAGGCTCAATTTTAATTACGCCAGCATGAAAAAATCAGGATTATTGCTTATTGCAGTTTTTATTTCATCTATCATTTTCAGTCAGACAAAATCTTCCATTGCGCTTATTCCGCAGCCTGTAAAACTGGAAGAAAAACAAGGCCATTTTATATTGCCTGAGCATATAACTATTCAAACAGTTGAAACAACTGAGCTAAAGCAAACATTGGTTGATTTGCAAAAACGTTTATCCGTTCCGACAGGTTATAAAGTTTCTGTATCGTCTAATGCACCGTCGGCAACCATCAAACTCATTCTGAATAAAAAAGCAGATACAACGCTTGGTGATGAAGGTTATACTTTATCTGTAACATCTGCTAATATCACTGTAAAAGCAAATAAAGCTGCAGGCATTTTTTATGGCGTGCAAACATTGATGCAATTATTTCCTGCAGAAATTGAAGACAGTGTTTTGGTGCAACATATTGAATGGAAAGCGCCTTGTGTTGAGATAACAGACTATCCACGTTTTGTATGGAGAGGTTTAATGCTTGATGTGGCGCGTCACTTTTTTACAAAGCAGGAAGTGATGACATATATTGACCAGATGTCAAAATATAAATTCAATTTACTGCACATGCATCTGGCTGATGATGAAGGCTGGCGTGTTGAAATAAAATCATTGCCAAAACTTACCCAGGTTGGTGCGTGGAGTGTTTATCGCGTTGGCCGTTTTGGAAGCTTTCCTCCACCTGCACCAAACGAGCCGCATACATACGGTGGCTTTTATACGCAGGATGATATAAAAGAAATTGTGCAATATGCAAAAGACCGTTTTATAAATATTTTGCCTGAAATAGATGTACCTGGTCATAGCCTTGCTGCCATCACAGCTTATCCTGAATTATCCTGCTCGAATGGTGTAAAAAATATTGGCGTTGCTTCGGGCGAAGAAATAAAAGATTGGGATACACATACTGCTTTGTACGATGATAATCTTTGCCCGGCAAACGAAAATGTATATGCTTTTTTAGATAAAGTGATGACAGAAATTGCGCAGTTGTTTCCATTTGAATATATACATGTTGGCGGCGATGAAACATTTAAAACTTTTTGGAAAAACAGTGATGCTGTTACAGCTTTAATGCAGAAAGAAAATTTAAAAACGTATGAAGAAGTACAGAGCTATTTTGAAAAACGCCTTGAAACAATAGTGGAATCAAAAGGGAAAAAGTTTATGGGCTGGGATGAAATTCTTGAAGGTGGAATAGGGCCAAACGCTGCTGTAATGAGCTGGCGCGGATCGCATGATGGCGTTGTTAGTTCTAATGCTGATGCAAATGCAAACGGTGGTGTTGTAGCCGCAAAAATGGGTCACAATGTTGTAATGAGCCCGACTGAATATGTATACCTTGATTATATGCAAAGCGACAGAACAATGGAGCCTTTGATCTATGCTTCACTGCGCTTGAATAAAGTATACAGCTTCGATCCCATGCCCGCTTCTTTAACTCCTGATCAACAAAAATTTGTTTTGGGTGTACAGGGAAATTTATGGACAGAGCAAGTTTATAATCTTCGCCAGGCAGAATACATGACATGGCCAAGAGCATTTGCCGTTGCAGAAGATGCATGGTCACAACCGGCAAATAAAAACTGGGATGATTTTGTAAAAAGAGTGGAAACACAATTTCAAAGGTTTGATGTGCAGGAAGTAAAATATGCGCCAAGCATGTACGATCCGGATTTTATTCCTTCATTTGCAAAAGACAGTACATTACAAATTGAACTGAAGACTGAAGTAAACGGATTGGATATTCATTACAGTTTTGATAATACTTATCCTGATAAATTTTATCCAACGTATACTGCGCCATTGACTGTTCCCAATTATGCAACGCAAATAAAAGTGATCACTTACCGTGATGGCAAACCAATCGGAAGAATGATATCAATGCCGTTGGATGAATTGAGGAGAAGGCTGCACAACAGGGGAGAATAATGCTTATCCATAATTAACACGTTTGATAATGAAGCCCCGATCAAGTCGGCAAGATTGCTATGGACAGGAAACCATGGCTGTGCAACAATATGTAGTATCCGGCACATGCGGGATGACGCAACTGCTCAATCGAAGTTTATTAGCTCGTAACTAAAAAATACATGAACTTATTTCTCGCAAACCTTTTTAAGATTGGCAAGGCTTGCTTCCATTGAAGGGCCGTAAACTTTATCATATAACATTCCGCCTAAACGTTCCCATGGATACCAATTCAATTGCTGCTGAAAACTCCAGTTAACTGTTGTGCCCGTGTTGCTGTAATACAATTCAAGCCTGTTCAATTGCTCGTGTGTAGTTTGTCCCTGCCACGATGAAACAATGTAATTGGAATAGGTATTCAAAACAGTAACCGTGTAGGTGCCCAACATGAGCTTTGAATTTCTCTCCGTTGTTGATGAAGTTAGCTGTTTATAATAAGAAGTATCTGCTCCGTTGATCCATGCGCGCCAATGCGCAGGATCGTTGGTATAAAAACGGACTGAATCGAGTGGCGCATTTATATCAACAGAACGCAAAACCGTAACCGAAGAAGGCATCAACAAACCAATTATGGTAAGCAAAATGTATAACGCTAAAAGACCAGTAATTGCAAACTTTACATAACGCATAACAAAATATAAAGGCTGCAAAGTAGACAGCTTTTTTTGGTATTAAAAAGGAAAGAAATAGTGAAAATTATGCGCGGATGAATTTTTGCATCAAATAACCGAAAATAATAACGGCTAAAGCGCCTGCTACATTCAGCCATAAAAATCCAAGGCCGATAATGTTATTGTTGTCTAAAACGAATAATACAACAACAATGATTTCTGAAATAATTGCTGATAAAAAAACCGCATTGCCGCTTATCTTTTTAAAATAAAATGCAACGAGAAAAATACCAAGTATAACACCGTAAAATAATGAGCCGAGTATATTCACTGCTTCAATTAAGCTGCCCATGCGATTGGCAAATTCTGCAATTATAATGCAGAATATTCCCCATAACAGTGTAAACCATTTTGACATTTTATATTGCTTTTCGTGCAACGCTGCATAACCATCGCTCTTTTTAAACCTGCAATAAAAATCAATCATGGTGCAGCTTGCAAGTGAATTCAATGCTGCCGCAATAGAACTCCACGAAGCCAAAAAAATTATAGCGATGAGCAACCCAATCAAACCCTGCGGTAAATTATCAATCACAAAACGAAGAAAGATATAATTGGTATCGTTTATATCTGCTGAAGGGTCTGCTTTTGCCAGCACCGTTTTATATTGAGTACGCAAACTGTTTGCTGTATCATTCAACGATTGCAGTTGTTGTTTGAATGTATTGGCTGATGCATCATTGTTATTTAATGCATTTGTATAATTAACTGCAGTATTTTTTTGTTGTGCATTTACTTTATCAAAAGTTGCGCTGATGTTTTTAAGCGAATCATTATATGGCGCTGCATACACTTTTTCTTCAGCAGCTTTATTAAAGAAAACCGGCGAAGGCTGAAACTGGTAATATACAAACAACAAAGCACCTAATAACAATATTAAAAATTGCATCGGCACTTTTACCAGGCCGTTTAATAATAAACCAAGTTTGCTTTGAGTGCTGTTCTTTGCAGTTAAATATCTTCCAACCTGGCTGTGATCTGTTCCGAAATAACTTAGAGCTAAAAAGAATCCGCCTATAACACCACTAACTATGTTGTATTTGTCTTTCCAGACAAAACCATTTTTATCAAATCCTGTTGTTATCACATTCAGTTTGCCTGATGCGCCACTTACGTTTAATGCATCTGTGAAATGTATATTCTGCGGCATTAAATGAATAATATAATAACCTGCAATACACATGGCGGTTATAATAATTATCAGTTGTAGTTGTTGTGTATAAGCCACTGCTTTTGCGCCGCCACTAACAGTATAAATTATAAGAATGCCTCCCATTATAATGTTGGTGATGTAAATATTCCAACCGAACAACGAAGAAAGGATTATTGATGGTGCATACACGCTGATGCCCGTTGAAAAACCACGCGAAAGCAAGAACAATGCAGCAGTGAATGTTCTTGTTTTTACATCAAAACGTTGCTCTAAAAATTCATACGGCGTAAATACTTTCAGCTTTGAAAATGCAGGAACAAATGTTATACAAAGCACAACCATCGCCAAAGGCAATCCGAAATAATATTGCACGAAACGCATGCCATCAGTAAAGGCTTGCCCGGGTGCAGAAAGAAAAGTAATAGCACTTGCCTGTGTGCCCATTATGCTTAACAAAACGAGCCACCATGGCATATTACGGTTGCTGAGAAAATAACCTTCAAGGTCGCGGCTGGTGCGGCTTTTATACAAGCCATATACTACAATAAGCAGCAATGTTGATATCAATACAATCCAGTCGATGGAACTCATGCAAAATAGTGTGTAAACCAGGTAAAAAATAATATCAGCAACAGCAATACAATTATTACAAGCGCATACCAGCCACTCCAGCTTTTGAACAATGGTATTTTATCTTTCGTTTGCACGAGGTTAAATTACTGTTTAATACAATACATCAACAATATGCATTGTATTAATTGATGAAAGGAAAATTAAAAGCGTAAGAAGTTACTGAAATTATTTCTTTGGTTACCGGCAAATGAACTCCGGTTGAACTTCGTTGTGTCACTCCCTTGTACTGCATATTTTCAATCAGCTCTGGTTTGCTCTTCACAGCTTACTTTTTTTATTGATGATGTTTAACGTTACAAACACACCGTGCAGTTGGTTATACAGTTTACTTTTGTTGTATGAATTTAATTGACCGTGACCGTTCATTTGTGTGGCATCCTTTCACACAACAAAAAAATATGATTGCCCCGATTGCTGTTGCAAAAGCCAAAGGAAGTTTGCTGTTCGATGAAAACAACAACAGTTATATTGATGCAATCAGCAGTTGGTGGGTAAACATTCACGGCCACGCAAATGAATACATCGCGCAGAAAATTTATGAGCAGGCATTAACACTGGAGCATATAATTTTTGCAGGCTTTACACATGAACCTGCCGTTACACTGGCAGAACGTTTATTAAAAATTTTACCGGGTAGTTTTTCAAAAATATTTTACAGCGATGATGGTTCTACCTCAACAGAAGTGGCTATAAAAATGGCAATACAGTATTGGTGGAACCAATCTTTAGTGAACAGTGAGCAGTTAACAGTGAGCAGGAATAAAATTCTTGCTTTTACCAACGCTTACCACGGTGATACATTCGGCGCAATGAGTGTAAGCGACAGAAGTGTTTTTACGCTTGCGTTTCATGATGTATTGATGGAAGTTATTTTTATTGATACGCCGGATGAAGCCAACATTAATCCCATTAAAGAAGAGATAGCACAACATGCAGATTCAATTGCTGCATTTATTTATGAACCATTGGTTCAAGGTGCGGGCGGAATGAAAATGTATAATGCAACCTTGCTGGATGAATTGCTGCATTTCATCAAAGAAAAAAATATCATTTGCATTGCAGATGAAGTGATGACAGGCTTTGGAAGAACGGGTAAAATGTTTGCAAGCGAACATTTACAAACAAAGCCGGATATTGTTTGTTTAAGCAAAGGGTTAACCGGCGGAACAATGGCTTTGGGTGTTACAGCCTGCACTGAAAATATTTATAATGCTTTTGTAAATGATGATGCACTCAAAACATTTTTTCACGGGCATTCTTTTACTGCAAATCCTTTATCGTGCGCTGCTGCAAATGCAAGCCTTGATTTATTTGAAAAAAATAATGTATTTGAAAACATACACCACATCGAACAGAAAAATATTGCGCTCGCACAACAATTAAGGCAATTGAATGGTATAAAAAATGTGCGTGTGCTTGGTACTATTCTCGCATTTGAAATTGAACAAGGCGATGATGTTTATTTGAATTCTATCAGCCAAACCATTATACAAAAAGCTTTGGATAAAAATGTTTATTTAAGACCGCTTGGCAATACGGTTTATATTATGCCACCTTATTGCATAACTGATGAAGAACTTGATAAAGTATACGCAGTTTTGTTGGAGTGTATATAAATGTTTTCAAGCTTTTGATTGTAAGATACCGGGTCAAGTCAGGCATGATGTGCAAGTGGTTGCGTTTTATTCTCAGATGGTTTTGATGTTAAGAATTAATAGACCTAACAGACCGCTCGTTTGTCATTTTGGTGAAGGCAAAAATCTCATAATGAAACTCTCTGGCATCATCCTATAAATTCGCATAAAATACCTGATAGCAATTTTATGCGTAAAACAAACCAATATTTCCTTATTGGATTTCTGATCAGCGTCTCCATTACTTTTTGTGGAAGTGCAATGAGCCAGGATACTGATTATTACAAAGTGGTGAATCAGTTTATTGACTGCATTAAAAATGACAGCATTGAAAAAATTGCCGAAAACACGATCTATCCATTAAGTAGGGAAACACCACTTCCTGATATCAAATCAAAAGAAGATTTTCAGAATCGCTATCATGAAGTATTTGATGACAGCCTTGTGAAGTTGATCATCAACTCAGATATAAAAAAAGATTGGAGCAAAATGGGTTATAGAGGTATTATGTTGTTAGATGGAGAATTATGGCTTGATTACGATGGCGATCTTGAGGCGGTTAATTACGAATCTAAAATTGAACAACAAAAACGCGACAGCCTTTTATTAATTGATAAATCAAAATTGTATCCCGGTTTACAAAAATTTAAAGAGCCGGTGTTGTATTGGGCAACAAAAAAATTCAGGATAAGAATTGATGACATGGGTGATTATAATTATCGGTATGCATCGTGGTCAATCAATAAAAAACAATCAGATAAACCTGATCTTATTTTAATGAATGGTAAGATCAGGTTTGATGGAAGTGGCGGCAATCATGACTATATTTTTAAGAATGGTGTTTACACTTATATATGCAGAACAATAGTTGTTGGCGAAGAAGGCTCCCTCCCTTACGCATTTATAATATTAAAGAACGGGAAAGAAATTTTAAATGAACCTGCTGTAAAAATAACCGGTGAATAGTTTTTATGGAATGAACGAGAGTTTTCATCTCATTAATAAAAACTATGGCAGACATTTTACAGCGTGAACATAAACAAAAAGCGGGTGTTCACAAATCAAAAAAAGCATCGCTGCGAGTTGATCTTACACCCATGGTCGATCTTGGTTTTTTGTTAATATCATTCTTTGTATTTACTACAACTATTTCCCAACCCAAAGCAATGAAGCTTGTTATGCCCGATGATAATGATACAACAAATCATTCACTGGCAGCAGATAGTAAAACACTTAATTTAATACTTGGCGCAAACGATAAAGTGTATGCATATAATGGCCTTGATATAAAGAATATCAAAGACCTTGGCAGCGATAGCAAATCAATGCGTGCAGCTATTATTCAAAAGAAGAATGAAGTAAGAAATAAATATGGTAAGAATGATGAAATGATCGTTTTGATCAAACCAACAGATCAATCAACATATTCAGATGTTGTAAATACTTTGGATGAAATGCTCATCTGCGATGTAAAAACTTATGTGCTGATGGATGCAGAAAAAAATGAATTAAACCAAATAAAATAACATAGCCCTCATAAAACAAAAAAGCAACGCCATAAAATGCGTTGCTTTTCTTTTATAATTATTTGTGA
>JABDFS010000021.1 GCA_013286425.1 Bacteroidota bacterium | reverse complement strand
ATAATTGCCAATGCCTTTCGGGTTTGGCCCGTATTCATTTTCGCCCGGCTGGCTGTCTTTAAAAAGAAGCACCAGCAACCATATTGCACCGGCAATAGGAATTAAAGTTATGAATATAAACCAGCCTGATTTTCCAATATCATGCAGCCTCCTTACCAATACTGATAAACTTGGTAAAAAAACAAACAGTGCATACACCAAATAAACATAGCCATATAAAATCGGTACGCCCTGCAAACTAAAAGTATCGTGTATAACATTATCCAAAATTGTTGCAACGATTGTAAAAATAAAATTGAACAAAACAAAGTACCAGTATTCACTGCGTCTTGCTCTTCCGCTGAAAACTGCATACTTACGTAATGCCTGAATGTAATAATTCATGTGTTTGGGATTTAAAAATTAAAGAATAAATATTTGAAGATTATAGTAAATGTTATGGTTTAGAATATCAGTTTACAGCAAAAACAATCACTCACAAAACAGTATTTGGTATTCGCGTGCATATTACACGATTAATTGAAATTAAAAAAATACAAGTCATTTCTACTAATGTGTATGATCAATAAAACTATTATACTCTGCACATTTCAATTAACAGCTTATAGTTAATTTTATTGATTACTTCTTTCTTGTTTGCTGATTAATTAAAATTTATCATGAAACAAACAATCATACTGACTTGCTTTTTCTTCTGTGTTTTATTCACTGCTGCACAGGATCGTTTAAATGGAAAAACTTTTGCAACGCGTTCTGAAGTGCTTGCACAACATGGTATGGCTTGCACCAGTCACCCACTGGCAACACAGGCTGCCATTGATATTCTAAAACAAGGCGGTAATGCAATTGACGCTGCCATTGCAGCCAATGCGGTGCTTGGTGTTGTTGAACCTGAGATGAACGGTATAGGCGGCGATCTGTTTGCAATTGTATATGATGCGAAAACAAAAAAATTGTATGGCATTAATGCTTCGGGCCATTCGCCGTATGCGTTAACGATGGATGAATTCAAAAAAAGAAATTTTACTGCAATACCCTTGTATGGACCTTTGCCTGTTTCCACACCCGGTTGCGTTGATGGCTGGTTTGCACTCAACAAAAAATTCGGTTCATTAACCATGCAGCAAATACTTGCGCCTGCAATTAGTTATGCGCGCAATGGTTTTCCGATTGCAGATGAATTTGCGTATGAATTGAATGATTCAAAAACTACATACGCTGCTTATCCAGATTTTTCAGCTTTATATTATCCAAACGGACAAGTGCCGCAAAAAGGTGAAGTGTTTAAAAACCCTCAGCTTGCAAATACATTGAGCAAAATTGCAACAGGCGGAAGAGATGCTTTTTATAAAGGCGACATTGCAAAAACGATTGATGCATTTATGAAAAAAAATGGCGGCTTTCTTTCTTATAAAGATTTAGCTGATGATTCTGCAACATGGGTTGAGCCTGTTTCAACAACATATCGCGGTTATCGTGTTTGGGAGTTACCGCCTAACGGGCAAGGCATTGCTGTTTTACAAATGCTGAATATTCTGGAAGGATTTGATTTCAGCAAAATTGCATTCGGCAGCGCAGAGCATATCCATTTGTTTGTTGAAGCGAAAAAGCTTGCGTATGAAGACCGCGCTAAATATTATGCAGATCCTGCTTTTGCAAATATTCCTGTTACAACATTAATATCAAAAGAATATGCTGCACAACGAAGAGCATTGATAAAACCTGATCATGCTGCCGATGATTTTGCTGCAGGTGATATATCATTGAAAGATGGTGAAACAGTTTACTTAACTGTTGCAGATTCAGAAGGCAATATGGTATCATTAATACAAAGCAACTACTTTGCTTTTGGCAGTGGAATAGTGCCCGATAGTTTAGGATTTGTGTTGCAAAACCGGGGCAGGTTATTTACGTTGGAAGAAGGAAAAAACAATTCCTATGCTCCGCATAAAAGGCCTTTTCATACCATCATTCCTGCGTTTGTTACAAAAGATGATCAGCCTTACATGAGCTTTGGTGTAATGGGCGGAAGTTTTCAACCCGAAGGACAAGTGCAGGTTTTAATAAACATGATTGATTTTGGAATGAATCCGCAGGAAGCCGGTGATGCACCACGCATAGACCACCAGGGTTCATCTGAACCAACCGGAGCAAAAAGCACTGGTGTTGGAACTATTTATCTTGAGTCAGGCTTTTCTTTTGAAACAATAAGAACATTGCTGGGTTACGGACATAAAGTTGCATGGCAGCAACCGGGTAATTATGGCGGCTATCAATGCATTCAATACGATTCAAAAAACAAGGTATATCATGGTGCATCAGACCCAAGAAAAGATGGAATGGCTGCAGGATATTAACTGTTATAAAGAATGATACATCATCAACGCATATCCAATAATTCAACATCAAATATCAAAGTTGAATAAGGTGGTATTGAACCGCCTGCACCTCTTTCTCCGTAACCCAATGATGATGGTATAAACAATCTCCATTTGCTGCCAACAGGCATCAGTTGTAAAGCTTCTGTCCAGCCGCGTATTACCTCGTGCACACCAAATGTTGCCGGGTTGCCACGTTTATATGAACTGTCAAAAATTTTCCCTTCAGTAAGGCTGCCTTCATAATGCACGGTAACCATTGTGGCAGGCCCGGGTTTATTACCATTGCCTTCCTGTAAAATAGTGTACTGCAAACCGGATGGCAATGTTACCACACCTTCTTTTGTTGCATTATCCTGCAGAAACTTTTCCTGTTCATCTGCTCTTTCCTGGAACATTGCTTTTAACTTGTCCTGTACGCTCATAAAAATATTTTTTGAACAACAAATGTAAGGTTGATGAGTTTATTAAATTATAACATCAGTCATAATTCAATTCATGGATCACTTCGCAATGAACAGACTTTATATCATGATGTTTTAGCAGTTGCTGCGCTTCGGGCAATACATATGCTGTTTCATAATCTTCGCCCATAAATGCTTTTACGGCATCAATATTTTCAAACCACATAATAGTGGTGAACTCACATTCATCCTGCAACGCTCTTTTTAATAATTCAATTTTTTTATAGCCTTTTATATTTTTCGCTGCAATGCCTTTGAATATCTCATGCTTTAATAGTTCTTCATAAGTTTTTGCATTTTCAATGGTTGTGTAACCATGCCAGATTCTTGCAATCATATATTTGGTTTACTGCATCATAAAATTATTCTTTCATGAGATGTTTATCAAACCCTGGTGCAACTAATTGTTCATAGGCCTGTTACATATCTCCAGGAATAGATTGATAAACCCGGAATTATTTCAGGATAAAATTTTATGCACTGCAGATCACCTGCAATTATATTAATCACTCTTTTCATTATTGTTTCAAGACAAATTTGTATCAACTAAAGCATTTCTTCGATATAACTTCGATATTTCTTCGATATAATTTCGATATAACTTCGATCTATTGTATTGAAGAAATATCGAAGTTATATCGTATTTTTTTCGAATAAATCTGCTTACAGGTACTATTGAAATACCTGTTTTCATGTTTACCGGTTGAAGAAGGAAATGATTTTTACCTTTATATGCTGTACGGTATTGGTGGTAACAGCAGTAGTGTTTTAAGCAATTGACCCGAACCACAGGCATGCTTCAGTATTTATACGCAATAGCTTTGAAGTGTGCATGTAATGAAAAAAAGATTGCCGCTTTATTCATTGCAAATACAATATTGTTTTTGTTTACATACACACAGATTCTTTTTTTGCATCCTTTTTAATCCTGCAACCAATTAACAATAACCAAAAAGTTGTTTCTTTATTTGCAGAAACAAACATTCATATTTCAAAATGCCGGAAAACAAAAAGTTCAGTATAACAATAAAAGTAACACCCGAACATCTTGATGCATTGCAGCATGTAAACAATGTAATTTATGTGCAGTGGATGCAGGACGCAGCAACGTTGCATTGGCAATCGCTTGCGCCGGCATGGTTGCAGGAAGAAGTTATATGGATGGTAAGGCGTCACGAAATTGATTATTATAACCAGGCATTTTTAGATGATGAGTTGGTAGTATCAACCTGGACGGGAGAATATACCAATGTTACATGGAAAAGATATTATGAAGTGATCCGCTCATCTGACGGGAAAAAAATAATCAGTGCGGTAAGTACCTGGATACCTTTGAACAGTAAAACGCAAAAACCACGTCGTATTGACGATGATATTGTAAACTTGCATAGCTAAGTTTCCCGAATATATTTTCAACAAACAGTTATATACTTTTTCTTGCAATCTTTGCCGGTATAATTACAACATCATGGCTGGAATAAAAGTTATTATTACGGGCGCAACAGGAATGGTGGGTGAAGGTGTATTACTTGAATGTTTGCAAAACTCAAATGTGAGTGAAGTGCTTATTGTTAACCGCAAACATTATGAATTCGCACATGCAAAACTGAAAGAACTAATCGTTCCTGATTTTTTTGAATTGAACAATTTTGCCGGGCAGATCAAAGGATATGATGCCTGCTTTTTTTGCGCAGGTATTAGCAGTGTTGGTATGAAAGAAGATAAATACACACGTATTACTTACGATACAACTTTAGCTTTTGCAAAAGTGCTGTTGCAATACAATCCAAACATGGTATTTACTTATGTATCGGGAAGCCAGACAGACAGTAGTGAAAAAGGCAGAGTGATGTGGGCAAGGGTTAAAGGCAAAACTGAAAATGACCTTGCAAAGCTAGGCTTTAAAGCAGAATATAATTTTCGTCCCGGCGCGATGTTGCCTTTTGATGACCAAAAGAACTGGAATGGTGCATATAAGTTTATTGCGAAAGTGCTGAAAGCTTTTTCGCCTAAAACTGTATTATCAATATCGGAAGTTGGAAAGGCAATGATAAACTGTGTAATTAAAGGTTATAATAAAAATGTTTTGGAGATAAGCGACATAAAAGAAGCAGCTAAATAAAATTCCTGGCTCTATTAACAATACCATAATTGCTTAAAAAAAATTAGATGACAGCCGGCAGGTATCTTTAGTGCTGCTTTGTTTTATCATATCTTTAGTAAATTAAATTCGATACCTGCTGTCTTTAAAATAAATAATTAACCGGTCTGCAAAACAGTTATTTAATATGAGCCAGGGAAGGCAGGTTTTTCAAACAGAATCAAAATGGCGATGGAGAAGTTTTCAATGGGTGGGAAGATTTCTGATATTTATGTTACTGCTCATGATTCCAATAGTTGTAATCACGCTCTCCCGCGGATTGGCACCCGATTTACCAATACTTTCCAACGGAAGCTCAACCTTTAATCATCTCTCCAAACCTGTTACACCCATCAAGCTTTCATCCAAGGACCTGAAGAAGTATAAAGGCTTTAACTCCTTCCTGTTAGCAAAGCAAAAAAATGATTCGCTCCGTACGCACGTTGTAAAGCCTAACACAACAGAAATAAGAGCTGCATTCTGGGTTGACTGGGATCCGCAGGCAGGTTATTCGCTCCAAAGAAATATCGGTAAGCTTAACATGGTTATGCCAGAATGGTTTTTTATTGATCCCAATACAGACACGCTTGTAACGGAGATAGATAAAGATACTGCTGCATACAACCTGATGAAGAGAAATCATGTTTCTATTATTCCAATGATTGATAATGCTGATATAAAAACAAGGAGCGGAGATTTCAACGGCAAGCTTGTACATCGCATATTGCACGACCCTTCGAAGAAACAAAAGCTTATTCAGGAAATAGCAAACGCACTGCATAAATATAAACTGCAGGGTATTAATGTAGATTTTGAAGAATTAGATGAAAAGGGAGATGAAGCGCTTATCAGTTTTCAAAAAGATTTATACACTGTTTTGCATGCGCAGGGCTTTTTGGTAACGCAGGATATTATACCGGAAGATGAAGATTATAACGTAAAGGAGCTTGCAAACTATAACGACTATCTTTTTTTGATGGCTTATGATGAACATTACGGCAGCAGTGTTCCCGGCCCTGTAAGCAGCCAGAAATGGATTGAAAAAATGCTGGATGAAGCAGCAGCAAGTATTCCATCAAACAAAATTATTTTGAGCTTTGCAGGATATGGATACGATTGGCCTGATGGCGATGAAGCTTCAAGTGTAACTTACCAGCAGGCGATAGCAACTGCCAAGCAGTTTAATGCTACAATAAAATTTGATGATGATACTTACAATGATTCTTACAGTTACACAGATGGCGACAGTATTCATCACGATGTTTATTTTACAGATGCGATCTCAAATTTTAATACAATACGATTTGCTGATGAATATGGCACCGCAGGCACTGCATTGTGGCGTTTGGGAAGTGAAGATGAAAGGCTATGGACTTTTTATAACCGCAGCCTTGATAACCGCAGCATGCAGCAAAAACCCTTTGATTTTTCTCTATTGGAAAATGTAAGCACTCCTACCGGCTCTCCTGATTATATCGGTGATGGCGAAGTGTTGAGTGTGCTTACGGCACCGGGGCCGGGCAAGATAAAAATATCGGTTGATTCTACAGAGGGCAGTATTACCGAACAATTGTATGAACAATTGCCTACTACTTATGTTATAAAAAGATATGGCGCTGTAAATAACCAGGTATTACTTACGTTTGATGACGGCCCCGACCCTACTTATACGCCGGAGATATTAGATATACTTAAAAAAGAAAAAGTGCCTGCAGCATTTTTTATAATAGGCATACAGGCAGAAAATAATCTGCCGTTGGTGAAACAGATTTACCAGGATGGTTTTGAAATAGGCAATCACACTTTTACGCATCCAAATATTGCACTGGTTAGTCCGGAAAGAGCGGTGAATGAAATTGAAACAACGCGGCTGCTGATAGAAGCCATCACAGGAAGAAGTACGGTGCTGTTTCGTGCTCCCTATAATGCAGACTCTGAACCAACAACTGAAGTTGAGTTAAGGCCAATCGCCATCAGCAAACAAAAAAATTATTATACCGTTGGTGAAAGTATAGATCCCGAAGATTGGGAACCGGGCGTTACCGCAGACAGTATTTATCAAAGAGTAATAACTCAGTACCAGGCCAACCCTGACAAAGGAATTATACTATTGCATGATGCAGGTGGCAACAGGGAAGCAACGGTTGAAGCATTACCGCGCATCATACATTATTTCAAAAGTAAAAACATACAGTTCATCAGTGTAGCACAGTTGCTGCATACTACAAAAGATGTGGTAATGCCGGTTGCAAACAGCAGCCTGGTTGATCTGAACAGCAGGATTGCAACATTTGGTTATTGGGCAGGAAATGTTTTTACTGTAACATTTTGGGTGGCCATTTTTTTAGGTATGGCACGCATTGTAATGATGGCTGTAATGGCTTTAATAAAACGAGCAAAAAACCGCAGAAATCCTGTACCTGCTTTGCCTGCCGATGTGCCTTTTGTAAGCATAATTGTGCCTGCTTATAATGAAGAAGTAAATGCCGTAAACACTATCCGCAATTTGCTGCAGCAGAATTATCCAAAGTTCAATATTGTTTTTGTTGATGATGGATCAAAAGATTCAACCTATCAAAAAGTATATGATGCTTTTTGCGACAACAAGCAGGTTAATGTATTGACCAAACCCAATGGTGGCAAGGCTTCTGCGCTGAATTACGGCATCAGTCATACATCAAGCGACTTTGTTGTGTGCATTGATGCAGATACACAATTAAAGCAGGATGCCATTACCCAGTTAATGAGAAAAATGCTCTCGCTTCCATCAAATGGAAAGACAATAGGAGCGGTTGCAGGCAATGTAAAAGTGGGCAATGAGAAAAACATGATCACAAGATGGCAAAGTATTGAGTACACTACTGCGCAAAACTTTGATCGCATGGCATTTGATCTTATCAACGGCATTACAGTTGTGCCCGGCGCTATTGGTGCTTTTAGAAAAGAAGCGATTGAAAAAGCAGGTGGCTTTACTACAGATACGCTGGCAGAAGATTGTGACCTTACCATTCGCATATTAAGAAATGGTTATACTATTTTGAATTGCACAGAAGCAATTGCAGTAACAGAAGCGCCTGAAACTTTAAAGCAATTCATGAAGCAAAGATTTCGCTGGAGCTATGGTATTATGCAAGCCTTTTATAAAAACAGGGATGCATGTTTCAATCCAACATATAAAGGATTAGGCATGGTTGCGCTTCCTAATATTTTATTGTTCCAGATAATTTTACCCATCATTGCTCCGCTTGCAGATGTAATGTTTATCGTAAGCCTTATATGGAACCGTAATGATCCTGAAAGCCTGCATAAGATCATTTTATATTACGTAGTATTTTTTAGTGTTGATATAATGGTAAGCATAATTGCTTTTATATTCGAAAAAGAAAAACTATCAAAGCTGGTTTGGCTGATTCCGCAAAGGCTTATCTATCGCCAGTTGATGTATGTTATACTTTTCAGATCGATGAGAAAAGCTGCAAAAGGTGAAAGCCAGAATTGGGGTGTACTGAAACGTACGGGAAATGTTAAACAGGTAACAACAGTAAATGATTAAAGCGTTTATGCATGCGCAACATAATGCAGCCCGAATTCACCATTAGGAAATGATTTGGAAGAAACGAGCGTAAACTTCAACATCTTCGATGATTCCGTAAACAGTTTAATTCCTTTTCCAAAAATTACAGGATTAATAAATATCCAATAACTATCTATAAGATCAGCTTCTATTAAAAGCTGTGCTATTGAAGGGCTTCCGAATATCAATATGTTTTTACCAGGCTGTTGTTTCAACTTACTAACTTCTTCTTCAATATTATCGCGAATGATCACAGTATTATGCAGATGTTCATCAGGCAATGTTTTGGAGACGGCTATTTTTTGTGCTGCATTATACCAGTTGGAATAATCAATCTGCGCAGTTGTAGCGCCGGCACGGGTTGCAGCAGTTGGCCACCATTCGTTGAGCAGTTCATATGATATTCTTCCCATCAAAGTTGCATCTGCTCCTTCTGTTAAACTGCACACGAATCGAAGATTTTCTTCGCTGGCATCAAATCCATCCAATTCTCCTTTAGTGCCTGCAACAAAGCCATCCAAAGAAATATGAACAACGAGTATTAAGTTCCGCATAGATTTTTATTTATACAACGCAAATGTTTAATAAAAGTAGGTCATTAAACTTCCGCAAAACAAAACAGGGCTTTAGCTTATAAAAGCATAAAACCCTGTTTTGAATTACTATTAAAAAAATTTATGGATTGGTAGTGCTGGTAGAATCAGCGTCAGGAGCTTTGTTTATCAAATCCATAAACTGGTCAAGTTTAGGAGTGATGATAATTTCTGTACGCCTGTTTTGTGCTTTACCGGCTTCAGTGTCATTGCCTGCTATTGGATTGTATTCACCGCGGCCGCCTGCTGTTAAGCGTTTGGGATCTACACCAAAATTATTCTGTAAAGACTGCACAACAGATGATGCACGCAGTGCACTTAAATCCCAGTTATTACGAATATTTGGTTTTGTTATTGCCACATTATCAGTATTACCTTCTATCAGCACATCATAATCTTTGTAGTCTGTAATAATCTTGGCGATTTTTGATAAAGTTTGACTGGCCTGATCTGATATTTCATAGCTGCCTGATTTGTACAGCATGTTATCTGAAAGCGAAATATAAACAACGCCTTTCAACACTTTAACATCAACATCCTGCATTTCATCTTTGCTTAATGATCTTGTAAGGTTGTTGGTTAATACCATATTCAATGAATCACTTTTGTTTTTTGAATTCACCAGTTCCTGTATGTATTTGTTTGATGCATTGATTTCATCAATCAGCTTGGAAATATTTGTATTGCCCGAACTGGTAGAAGTAAGGCATTTATCCAATGATGATTGTAAAGCTTCCACGTGGCTGCGTTCTGCGCGTAATTGATCCTGCAAACCTGCTATCTGAACATTGGCTGAACCAAGATTATTTTTACAGTTTTCATTTTCCTGCGAAATGCCGCTAAGCTTTCCCTGCAATGAACTGTTCTCTGTTTGTAATGCCTGGTATTTTTTGGTGCTTACACAGCTTGCAGCAGATAAAAGAGCTATAGCACCGATCATTAAACTGAGATTAATTTTCACGATATGACGTTTTAATTATTAAATGAGATTGCTAATTACAAAATTTTAGCCAAGGATATATTTTAATTTATTATTTCACTGTGTTTTATAGTTTTTAATTAAGTTTTAATTCAGGCACAACAGCTCTCATCGGAAAAAACTCATAACGGTTTATTTTACCTGCGGGATCATTATCGATGATATTTTTTAATTCATCTTCACCATCAACCGCAACAATTCCCAACCCATACACACCATCAGGATGCATCACCGGGCCAAAGGCATATACTTTTCCCTGTTGCATGAATTGTTTCCAATATTCGATGTGTTGCAACATAACAGATCGTTCATCATCTGTCATGGTTGATGCAAAATCTTTTCGTGAAGGAAGCAGGTGCAAAACGTAGAAATGTTTGTTCATAATTGAAAGTATGATCTGCAAAGAGAACACATTTCTGTAAAACCGATAGCAGTTTACAGTTGCATTATAAAAGCATGAATAGCTGGTTGAATGTTAGTTTCTTTCTTTGAATAAACTGTTACATTTGTAGTTAAGCTAACCGGCATCCGCATACCTGGTGAATTTGCAGTAATATATAAATGATCAGTACTTGTTATAATATTTTTTTCTGACTGGAATTATTCCATAGATGAGCGCACGGCACTCAATAGGCTTTATATATACAAGCAGTTTTGTTATAGCCTGATAAATTTTTACGATAAATAATCTATTCGTAAAATTAAAAACCGAAAATACAAGGTATATTTTTTAAAGAAGGACCTGAGCTATGCGAAAACTTTTTTCCATAAGCAAAAAGCAAACAACCATTTTGATAACACTGGTTGTTTTGTCGTTGGCAGTGGTTTGGTATTATTTTGATTACATCCCAAAGAATGAACAGGCGCTCGAAGAACAACACTTTCGCTGGCTGCAAAAGGCTGATGAAAATGTGCGCGTAAAAATTCTTGGCTTCGACACATTGCTTGCCAATTTACTGAATGCTTACGTTGACAATGATCCTGATTCGGTTGAAAAATATATCAAAGGTTATACTGTTCCCGACGCAACATTATCCGCATATAAAAGTTCACTTGATTCAGGCAAACAAAAAAAGACTTTTGTTCAGGATCATAATCAAACCAAAGCAGATACGAACAGCATACTGTTTATTCTCAGATGGGATTCTCTGTCAAATAAATTAACGTTTGCTGCTACTAAAAAAATTCCGGAAAAAGATTCACAGTACACTGTGGTCATGACATCTGATTTTGGAAAATTTATCAGCCCGCTGCTTACTACCGACCTGTTTGAGCATTACGTTATTTTTTATAACGGAAAATATATTTACGAAGACTTTCACTCAGGTCTCGGGTATGATATAAAAAATGAAGACTCTTTGCTTACTACCGGTAAAAACATGACAGGTGCCAATATAATAAAACAAAAAGTAGGCGGAGTAGATTACCAGATATTTCTTCAGCCAATTAATTTTTTCAGCAATGGAAGGCTTATCATAGCCGGGCTGCTTTCACAAAAAACAATTGACGCAGAAAAAAAACAATTGCCTGCCGGCGTAATAATATTAGCCATCATTATCGCTTTAGGTATATTATTATTTCTTCCGTGGATCAAGATTTATTTCCAGGGAAAATATGACAAGATAGATATGAAAGATGCCGCTGCATCTGCAGTGGTAGCCAAATTGCTGATATCACTTGTTGTACTGTTATGTTTCACTTACAACAATCCTTTTAAGCCCGATATTGAAGAAGATTCGAAAAATTTTCTTGCTGATACTATTGCTTCTTCATTTACGCGCGAAATTGATGCTGCATTTATGTGCCTGCAAAATTTTGATACAGTTGCATGCAGTCATAAAATGTTTTACGACGTTAAGAATCTTGGAAAAAATTCGGCGAAATATAAAACCGGCGAAAATATATTTTCAGGAGAATACCATGATGACACATTGGGTATTTTAAAAAGCCTGACCTGCTCTATAAATTATAGTGAAGTAAACTGGCTTGATAGCAACGGGTTTTTAAAATATGGCTGGACCACAGCTAATCAAAATAACATACACGCAAATTATAATTATCGCCCTTATTTTAAAAAAATACAGGATGGTAATACCACGTTATTAAATATCAAACCTTATACTTCTTTTGTTCTTGACCAGGTTATATCAAGAACTTCAGGTTCTTTCAGAACCATTATCAGCAAGCGCTCTTGTTTGGATACACTTAAAAGTAAAAACGCAAGCGCAAAAGTCGTAGCGTTATCATTTACAATTAAAAGCCTTGACAATGTTGTAATGCCTGCAGGTTACAGTTTTGCTATTATAGATAATAAAGGAAATGTTGATTATCATTCAAAATCTGAGCGCAATCTTAATGAAAACCTTTTGAAAGAATTCTCCGACAGTGAAGAACTGGATGATGCGTTGGCAGGAAGGTTCCGCGAAGAATTTACTACAAATTATTATGAAGGCACTTATTCTGTATTAGCGAAACCTATGAAAGATCTGCCTTATTTTATTGTGATCATGAGCGACCAGGGTTTTCCCGGCTCTGTTCAGATTGAAACGTTCTCATTCACATGGGGAATGATATTAGTGTTTTTGATCGTAGTAATACTTGATCTGTTTATACTCATCGCTGCATCTTCAAGGCGTTCACTTTTCAAAAAACAATATTTTGTTACAAGCTGGATATGGCCAAGAAAATGTTCCAAGAACGAATACCGAATCGCTGCAACAGGCAACAGCATATTGATCGTTGTTTTAATTCTTATTCCTTTTCTTTTTCCACATTTCTACGACTATCTTTCATACCTGTTTGTGTTGTTCATCAGTATTCCGCTTTCAACCATATTTATAAATTCTCTTTTCCTGTATAAGTACAGGAAGGGAAAAAATAAAACTTTCCAGAATTATAAAGTTAACTGCAACATATGTAGTGCTGCTTTCTTAGCCATACTGAATGTATTCGCAATAATATTGCTAGCGTGGAGCACCTATTGGCATGTGTTGTTGTTTGAAGTTATTATGACCGGGGCTTTATATACCTTCTTTTCAGTGTATAAAAAAAGGCCGGAACCTGAAAGTGATCATCAGCATAAAGATCGTGGCTTTATAAAATATTTTGTTCGCATGATCTTTACAAGGCTGGTTATTACAAGTGCCATACCTGCGCTTTTCTTTTATGTAGCTTCTTTCAATTATGAAAATAATTTACTGGCAAGATATCGTCAATATGATTTTGTAAAACAATTGCAGCAAAAGTTTACGGGTAAACCTTCATCTGCAATATCAATTTATAATAATGGCGTTTATCCTGATAATATATGGATCAAATCTGTTGTTGATACCGTTGCAGATCTTCCACAAATAAATAAATTAACGGTGACGCAAATAAATACAGGCCGCTTGTTTAACTCATTTGGTTTTTACCTGGAAGATGGCGTTACTATTAACGATGATAATTTTTATAAATCCGTTTCAGATGATAGTAATCTATACTTTAATAATTTTTTCGACTCTGTTTTGTATACACACAATCCTAATAAGTTATTTGTTAACAATAAAATTTTTGCAGAACCAGTTGATTCTTTAAAAATCGATTCAATAAAAATTGCAGATACCAATACTGTTGCAAAACAAGTATTAGTTACTTCCCAAAACCTCAATTATACTTTTCCAACATTTGGGTTGAAAAATGGTTTTATGTTTTGGTTGCTGTTAATGCTCGCATTGTATTGTTTTTACCTGATACTTCGCGAAGTGATCAAAAAAGTTTGCTCGCTAAATCTTGACTCTATAACCTTATTAAAAGATGCACGCATTACAACAGATGATTTAATTGCAAAAGAAGATGAGCCATTGTTATGGATAATCGGCCTTCCTGTTGATGAAACAATTGAACAGGTTAAAGAAAAAATTAGTCATGATGATGTAATATCCTTACTCGATTTCAATAACATAATCATCAACAACAATAAACCAAAAGATGCAAGCCTTCCGTTTATTGAAGAAGGAGTTTATGTAATACAACTAAAAGCTGCTGAGAATAAAAATGACAAATGGGAAGAGATAAAATCAGCAGTAAAAAATGATACCCGCAAATTTGTTCTGCTATTAAATATCGAAAACAACCTGGCTGATGAAGCAATTACACAAGAAAAACTAAAATGCATTAAAGAATTGTTGGATAGTGGCAAAATTGTAAGGGTTGTTTCTTCCATGCATCCACTGAAAATGCTTGAAATACTCAATCAAAAGAAAGATGACAATACAAATCATTTAGATACTGCATCAGCACGTTTAATGTACCTAACGCTTGAAAATGCCCCGGTTGTTATATTGCCGTTTATAAAGAACAATTTTGAGAATACTACAAAAACAGGCATTACGGCTGTTGACCTTTTCCTCGACAAAGAATTACAGTATACTCAATTTTTAAAGCGTTTGTACAAAGAATCTTTATTAACTGATAAAGAGAAAATAATAACTAAATTCAGGGAAGATAAACTGACATTAAGAATACAATTTCTTGCAAATAATTTTTACATGAGCATTTGGCGTTCACTTGCTGCAGATGAAAAATTCATTTTGTATGATCTCGCATCTGACGGGCTTGTAAACATCACCCATACAGTAGCAATGAGCATGCTTATGAGCAAAGGTTTAATTGTTGAAGAAGAAGGCAACCTGCATATTTTCAACAGCAGCTTCCGCAATTTTATTTTAACTTCTGTTGACAGCACTGAACTGGCGCACCTGCAAATGTTGCACAACAAACACAGCAACTGGAGCAGCCTGCAAACTCCGTTATTAATTGTAGTATTAGTTGTATTTGTTTTTCTTGCAATAGCACAGGAAGGGCTTTATTCAAGAGTCATCGCTATCATCAGTGGTATAGCTGCAGGCATTCCTGCAATACTGAAAATATTATCAATGTTCGGAGCAACAAATTCAAAAGATGTAAAAAATACGCCGCAGGAATAAATGGCATTCATAGTTTAAAGAGTTCATCAATTATATACTTACTTACCAACACCTGCAACCATTGTAATTGTACTTTCATGCACCGGGCGCTATCTTCATTAATGCATAAGGCAGAAGAAACAGCAGAAAAAAATGATGACAAAGATTTTAACGGGCAGAAGAGTGAAGCCAAAGTTCCTTAACAGGTATTACGCAAGTATGAAAATATAACCAATATCAGTTTAAAGAGAGGTCAAAGAGAGACAAAAGATAAGTAAAATACGTCTTTAGTCCCTCTTTGGTCCCTCTTTAGTCTCTCTTTTGTATGTTTTTAATAACTACTAAACAATATTTTATACCCTGGTTTACTTATGCCTGGTTAATCGCACAACGGGTTTTAATATACGCGGAATAAAAAAAGCATCTTAAAACAAACATTTCTTATCCGTTAATTTATGCGGCATCAATTTCTCCCGCTGTACATTTGCTGCATGCGAAAGATTGCAGTTGCTAAAGGTGATGGCATTGGCCCCGAAATAATGGATGCTGTGCTAAAGATATTTTATGAAGCAAGGGTTCCGCTTGAATATGTAACCGTTGAAATGGGTAAATGGGTGTTTGATAAAGGCTATAACAATGGCATGACACCTGAAGCAAAACAAACCATTGAAGACCTTGGTATTTTATTCAAGGGCCCGATGGAAACACCAAAAGGCAAAGGTGTAAAAAGCATAAACGTAACAGCGCGCAAAACATGGAATACTTATGCCAATACAAGAACATTTCAAACTCTACATGGTGTTGATACAGTATTTAGTAAGGCCGATATTCCTGTTGATATAACAGTAGTGCGCGAAAACATTGAAGACACTTATGGTGGTATTGAACACATGATCACCAATGATGTTGCCATCAGCCGCAGGATTATTACACGTCCCGGAAGCTTGCAGGTTATTAAGTATGCATTTGAAATGGCAAAGAAAAAAAATGCACGTCGCATTACCTGCGCGCACAAGGCAAACATCATGAAAATAACTGATGGTTTGTTTTTAGAAGTTTTCCAGGAAGTAGCAAAAGATTATCCTGAACTAAAAGCAGATGATGTTATTGTTGATGACCTGTGTATGAAACTGGTAACACGCCCTGATAATTTTGATGTAATTGTATTAACCAATTTGCAGGGCGACATTGTAAGTGATCTGTGTGCCGGTTTAGTTGGCGGACTTGGTTTTGCGCCATCGGCAAACATCGGCGATCATATCTGCATATTTGAAGCGGTGCATGGCACAGCACCGGATATTGCCGGAAAAAATATTGCAAACCCAACGGCATTGTTGTTAAGCGGTATCGGCATGTTGCGCCATTTGGGCTTAATGGAAAGTGCAGTAACAATTGAGAACGCTTTGTTGTATACATTAGAGCAAGGCATTCATACCGGCGACTTTGGTGACAGATCAATTCCATCAGTTAACACTACCCAGTTCACAGAAGCAATTATTAATAATTTTAATAAACAACCGCAACAAGGCGCAAAACCTTTTCTAAAAGATGCGCCTGTTACAGAAACCATGTTCAAGCTGGATAAAAATGTAATGCTTGAATCAAAAGAATCTGCCGCTGAAACTATCATTGGTGTTGATTTTTTTATTGAAAGCGATGAGCAGCCCATTGAAATTGCCAACCAATGTTTGCGGCATGGCGGCGTTAAGTTCAAACTCATTAATATCAGCAATCGCGGAACGCAGGTTTGGCCAACAGGCTCTGTTTATACGAATC
Source organism: Bacteroidota bacterium (assembly GCA_013286425.1). GTDB lineage: Bacteria > Bacteroidota > Bacteroidia > Chitinophagales > Chitinophagaceae > Parafilimonas. The sequence continues at coordinate 23,177 of JABDFS010000021.1, read as the reverse complement.
TTGTTAATCAATACAACGTGCGTTTTGAAAGTATTGATAATACTCCATTGAAGCAACAGGATGTGTTGGGTTTGTATGTAAGCTTAAGTGGCGATTTTAAAATATGTTCATCAGAGTTGTTATTGTTGTTAGGTGATAAACGCGCATATAGTTTGGCGCAGGGACAATAAACAATTAACAATGAAGAATTGAAAATGAACAATTCTTTTACTTATTTATGACAGCTTATATAGCTGTCATTTTTATTTTTGCGGCCGCCAGCTTCATTACTTTGTGGCATCTTCGTTGTGTCACTCCCTTGTACTGCAGAATTTCATGGCAACAAATTTTATGACTGAATTAAAGAACGATCTTTTATTAAAGGCATTACGCAAAGAAGAAGTTGAACGTCCACCGGTATGGATGATGCGACAGGCAGGAAGATATTTACCGGATTACATCAAGCTGCGAGATAAATATGATTTCTTCACGCGCGTACAAACACCTGAACTTGCAACAGCAATAACATTACAACCTGTGCACCAGGTTGGCGTAGATGCAGCGATCATCTTCTCAGATATTTTAGTTATACCACAGGCAATGGGTGTTGAAGTGTTGATGGAAGAAGGCAAAGGCCCATCACTTCCAAAAACAATAAAAACGCAAAATGATATTGATGCATTGAACACATCAAATGTTGATGAACATTTGAAATATGTTTTTGATGCATTAACCCTTACAAAAAAAGAATTGAACGGTGCTGTGCCTTTAATTGGTTTTGCAGGTGCACCCTGGACGATCTTCTGTTATATGGTTGAAGGCAAAGGCAGTAAAACCTGGGATAAAGCAAAACAATTTGCTTACACAAAAACAAATCTTACACACCAGTTATTACAAAAGATAACAACCATCACGATTGAATATTTAAAAACACAATTACGATCAGGCGCAGATTGTGTGCAGGTATTTGATAGCTGGGCCGGTGCTTTATCGCCTGAAGATTTTAAAACATTTGCGCAACCTTATTTGCTTCAAATTACAGATGCGGTAAAAGATAACGGGCCTGTTATTTTATTTCCAAAAGGCACATGGTATGCACTGGAAGACTTAAGTAAAAGTTCCGCTTCTGCTATTGGTTTAGATTGGACTGTTTCACCCAAACATGCAAGAGCATTCACCAATAACAACATTACATTGCAAGGCAATTTCGATCCTGCAAAATTGTTAGCACCAATTCCACAAATAAAGAAATGGGTAAAAGAAATGATTGATGATTTTGGCACTCAAAATTATATTGCCAATCTTGGCCATGGCATCACACCAAACGTTCCTGTTGATCATGCAAAAGCATTTGTAGAAGCAGTGAAAGAATATGCAAATTAAAAATTGCGTTTAATTACAAATCTCCAAAAGACTCACAATAACAACAGTAAGCACAAGTAAATTATATTACTTAAAAACATGCTGCATTTAAATGTAGTGTTGCAACTTAGAGCTCGTAAAATAATTTATTATATATTTATAACCTAGCCTAAAAGCTATGCGAATAATACTTTAAAAAATCGATGAATGGAGTACCCTGAAGTTTTTCTTTCCTATGCATGGGGCGGCGAAAGTGAAACCATAGTAAATGAACTTGATGCTGCTTTTAAGCAAAAGGGAATTGTATTAGCACGTGATAAACGTGATCTTGGCTTTAAAGGAATGATCACAGCATTCATGCAAAAAATTGGTGAGGGCAATGCGGTTGTTGCAGTAATTTCAGATAAATACCTCAAGTCTCCTTATTGCATGTTTGAATTGCTGGAGATTTATCGCAACCTTAATTTTCAACAACGCATCTTTCCTGTTGTAATGCAGGATGCCAACATCTTCGACCCTATACCAAGGCTTCAATATCTTAAATATTGGGAGGATAAAAAGAAAGAATTAGACGATGCTATAACACAATTTGGAGTTGATGCCATTACAGTTATTGGTGATGATTATAAGATGTATAAAAAAATATTTGACAACTATGGAGATATAATAAATATTCTCAAAGACATTAATTCTTTAACGCCTGATATTCACCGGTCAAACAATTTTGAAACATTGATAGAAGCAGTAGAAAACTGTATAAACGGAAAAACCAACGCTGCAATTTCGAACACTGATACGCCAAAAAAAGAACGGCTTGATACATCACTTGAAGGCATCTATGATAATCGAAAAAAATCTTTATTGCAACGGCTTGACAGGCTTTATAAATTGGTGGATGAATATGAAAACAAGATCATGTTAAGTGATGATCCAAAGCAGAAAATGATGAGTGAAGATGAGATTGGAAAATTGAATGAACAAATACAAAAAGCAGAAAACGATATAAACCAACTTTAGCATGTCTATTCAAGTTAAACCGGTAGATTGGGAATTTATAGTTAAAACAATTCAACGCCAGAGGTGCATACTTTTTTTAGGGCCGGAGTTTTATAGAACCGATGATAACAGCAGTTCGAAACAACAGGTCTTTTTTAAACAAATTGCCACGGATAATCCTGATAAAATTATTTCGTATAACGATAATGGTTTTTTCCTGTTTACAACTCCACAGGATAAAACAAGAATGTTTTTGAAGATCGTTGATTTTTTTGAAACGCAGGCAGATGATGATCTTATACAAAAGATCGCAGAAATACCTTTTCACACAATTGTATCAATCAATCCGGATGTTTTACTAAAAAAATTCTTTGAGCAACACAGCTTCCCTCACAGTTTCGAATTCTTTGATAAAAACAATAAAAAAGATATAGCCGAACCGCCAACCAGGGAAAAACCTTTGTTGTATAATTTGTTTGGAAGCGTATCAAAAGAAGATACGCTGATATTTACGCATGAAGACCTGTACGATTATTTCAAAGCACTAATGGGTAACAATGTGTTGCCGCTTGAATTAAGAACTGTACTTGAAACTGCTCTTGACTACATATTTCTTGGTTTCCAGTTTGATAAATGGTACATACAACTTATACTGAGTTTATTAAAACTGCATGATGAAAAATATCACTTCATTCGTTATGCATCTGCGAATGCGCTTAATAATGATACAGAATCATTATGCATTAATCATTTTAAGATTGAGTTTCTTGGAGCAGATAATAATTCATTCATAAATACACTGCATGAGAAATGTAAAGATGCCGGCATTCTCAGGGATTTTTCTGCAGCTAAAATAACAGAAGCATTAAATGAACTTAAAGATGATCGCATGTTAGATCTGAAACAAAAAATAGAACGACAATATAAGTTGCTGTCAGAATATGAACGAAAGCTTGATACTGAAACTAATCCCCGCATAATTATGGGATATGAAGATGAAATGGAAGACATAAAGAAAAATATTAGTCAATATGAAAAAGAGCTTAAATCTGATCTTCAACCTCAATCTTAAATCGTCATGCCTGAGATAACAGAACAAAATAAAATACACAGGTATCCTGGCGTAAGGCCATTTACAGAAGAAGAAAAACATTTGTTTTATGGCAGAGACACAGATACAAAAAAATTATATCAGCTTATCATTCTTGAAAAACTGGTTTTGTTATATGGAAAATCAGGACTGGGTAAAAGCTCTTTACTGAATGCAGGTGTATTGCCTTTGTTTAATGATGCAAATAATTATGAAGTTATAAAAATCAGGTTTGGCACTTACTATGCTGAGTCTTTATCACCACTTGAAACTTTTCTTGCCAAATTACCGTCGGCATCACCAAACCCTGTTCTTGGAAAGTTAGACGCCGGAACAGATACACTTTGGTTGCATATAAAAAGCCTTCAATACAATGAAGGTCAAAATGCCAAAACATATATTCTTGTATTTGATCAGTTTGAAGAACTTTTCAGTTATCCTCCAGAACATGTAAAGCAATTTAAAAAACAACTTGCCGATCTTCTATATGCAAAACTGCCGGCATATATCAGCAGATCCATTACAAATCGTTTAAAAGACAATCCTGAATTTTTATCAAACACAGAACTGGAATACCTTCAAAAACAACCTTCAGTAAAAGTGGCGCTTTCCATACGTTCTGACCGCATGAGTTTACTGAATACACTTGCAGATAATTTGCCCGACATACTGAAGAATTATTATGAACTGAAATCGCTTGATAATGATGCAGCTGTTGATGCGATGGAAAAACCTGCTGCAGATACAAGCCAGTATTATCTCTGTGATCCTTTTAAATATTCTGTTGAAAGCAAGCAACAGGTATTGAATTATCTCACACAAAATGGTGAAAAAAATATTGAGACATTCCAGTTGCAGACAATCTGCCAGTTTGTAGAAACGCTTGCTATAAATAATAAGAACGCTGAAGAGCCAAAGAAACCATTCATAGTTGAACAGGATATGCTGGGCGATCTTCAAAATGTTTTCCGCCAACATTATGACAGGCTCATCAGTAATATTGAGCCCCTTGAAAAAAGGTTGGCTGCCCGTGTGCTCATCGAAAACAAACTGATCATTGATGGCAATCGTGTAAGCCTGCCTGATATAGTTATACTGAAAGAAAAAGGCATAGATAAAGACCTGCTTGCTTACCTGCACGATATACACCACTTGTTACGCAGCGAACCTAATACTACAGGAGGCATAAGTTATGAATTAAGTCATGACACATTGGTTGCACCAATATTAAAAGCAAAAAAAGAAAGGGAAGACCAGGAAGAATTGATAAGGATTGATAAAGAAAAGCAGGAAGAGTTACAAAGAATAAAGGAAAAAGCTGCGCAGGAAAAAGCAGTACGGGAAAAAGAAAAAAGGAGGCAACGAGCCATAACAGGTATTGTTTCTGTTGCCGCATTTGTGGCATTAGGGCTCGCCGTATTTGGATTTGTAATGTGGCAAAAAGCAAAACAGCAAACCCAAACAGCACAAAGCCTTACACTTGCCGCCCTTGCACAGGAGCAGGTAGATAAAAATCCTGCTTTTTCATTAAGGCTTGCGGAATTAGCCTGGGAAACTTATCCGAATGAATCTGTTCTGCTGAGCATTCAGCAGATTGCTTTAAAAGGATTCAATGAAACGATGAGGAACAAAAGGATATTTTTTAAAAATAACCTGCGGCATAATGGAATGGTTTCCGGTGTGGCATTTTCACCTGATGGAAAAAAAATTGTTACTACTTCTACTGATAGTACGGCAAAAATATGGAATGCTGTTTCCGGAAACTTGCTTGATGATCTTACAGGGCATACCGGCTATATATATGGCGGAACATTTTCTAACGACGGAGAAAAAATTATTACTGCTTCTGCTGATAGTACAGCTAAAATATGGGATGTTGCTTCAGGTAAATTGATTACAACTTTACGGGGGCATACCGGCCCGGTTTATAGTGCAGTTTTTTCACCTGATGGAAAAAAGATTGTTACCGCTTCAGGCGATAAGACTGCAAAGATTTGGGATGCAAGTTCAGGTAAAGTAATTTTTAATCTGCGAAAAGATACCAATGCTATATATAGTGCTGCCTTTTCTGCCGATGGAAAAAAAGTCCTCACTACATCCTATAATGATGCAAGAATATGGGATGTTGCTACAGGCGCAATGATGTTTAATCTTAAAGAGGAACAAAACGAAGTGTATAGCGCTGCTTTTTCGTTCGATGGAGAAAAAGTCCTGACTACCTGTTATGATGGCATAAGAGTTTGGGATGTTTCTTCAGGCAGAAAATTGTCGGATATTAAAGATTCGTATTCGTTTTATGCGGCTTTTTCGCCCGACGGAAATGAAATTGTTACTGCTTCACTTGACAGTACAATAAAAATATGGGACGTTGTTTCAGGCATAATGCTCGTTCAATCTAAAAAATATACAGATGATATATCGATGGTTATATTTTCGCCGGACGGCAAAAATATTGTTACTGCTGCTGACGATAACACTGCACAAATTTGGGATGCCAATTCAGGTGAACTGATTAACAACCTTGCAGCGCATACAAACTATATAACCAACCTGGCTTTTTCTCCTGATGGAAAAAAAATTGCTACAGCTTCTGCTGACCATACCGTTAAGATTTGGGATATTGACACAGGTAAAATATTGCAAAAGAATGGAGCGGATATTGGCAAACTTTCTTTTACTGCAATCTCACCTGACGGGAAAAAAGTCTTTACCTTTTCTGACGATGAGTATACTGATAAAGGTTATATCGCAAAAATCCGGGATGTTAGTACCGGTAAATTAGTTGACAGTATTGAATCATATTACAGCGTAGATAATGCTTTCTTTTCTCCTGATAGCAAAAAAATAGCTACTACTTTTTTTGATGATACTATAAAAATATGGGATACCTATTCAGGCAAGTTGCTCGCTAAACTTAAAGCAGAATCAAAGCTTGCTCATTTTTCCCCTGACGGGAAGAAAATCGTTACCACTTTAAATGATACAATAAAAATCTGGGATGTTGCGTCGGGCAAATGGTTTGCTAATCTCAAAAGTGATACAGATATAGTACAAATGGCCAGCTTCTCTCCCGATAACAAAAAAGTTGTAACAGCCTTATGGGATGGAACAGCTAAAATATGGGATGCTGCATCGGGTGAAATGCTCGCTGATCTTAAAGGTCATACAGATATAGTACAAATGGCTGGTTTTTCGCCCGATAACAAAAAAGTTGTTACAACCTCATGGGATGGAACAGCTAAAATATGGGATGCTGCTTCAGGTAAATTACTCTTTGATCTTAAAGGCCATACAGATATTGTAAACATAGCTGATTTTTCGCCTGACGGGCGTAAAGTTGTTACGGCCTCTTCAGATCAAACTGCTAAAATATGGGATGCGACTTCAGGTAAAATGCTCGCTGACCTTACCGGCTTCAAAGGCGAAGTAACCAACGCAATATTTTCACCAAACGGAAAAGAAATTCTTACTACTGCCGGCAAGAATATTAAATTATGGGATGCCGCTTCAGGCAAATTGCTTGCTGACCTTGCAGGGCATTCAAGCGATGTTACAAATGCTTTTTTTTCACCTGATGGAAAAAAAATTGTTACATCCTCACTGGATGGATTTAAAACCTGGCTAACGCCGGAAGGCATTATAGACTGGCTAAAAACAGCTTCTGTTTATAAACTTACACAAAACGATTTAAACGATTTAGGCATTAATTTTATTGACTTGAAGAAAGTACAACAATAAAAAAATATCCATATAAAAACTTTAAACAAAACTGTTACAAAGCGCCCAACTGCTTTAAGAATTTTTCGGAATTGGCTTTTACATTAGCAGGAGGATTCATACTCAGCGATTTTTTAAAACTGTCAATTGCATCTTTTTTGTCGCCTTTATTTACATAACCCTCACCAAGGCTATCCCACACATTCGCGCTTTCAGGATGGCGTTTTGTATTCAATATAAACATTTCAATTGCTTTATCAATATCTCCCTGGTTCATTACCTGGTAGGCATATAAATTCAATTCGTTTTCCGTCGCCACATCAACAGCATCCTTCATTGTTTTGTCTGCTTCATCAGTTTTACCTGTCAGCTTAAGCAAACCTGATTTTGTGCTGAGTGTTGCAAAACTTTTATTTGCCGTTACTGCATTATCAGCCCAGGCAAGCCCTTCTTCAATATTTGTTTTGTTTTGCAATGCATAATTAGCTGCACTTAAAAAGCCCTGCCAGCTAAAGCCTACTGTATTTTTCAATTGTTCCCTGGCATTATCCATTACTATCTTATCTACGTCAAATTCTATTTTTACAGGAAATTGTTTCTTTTCCCAGTTCAACACCAGCTCTGCACCTGTTTTAGTATCGTTTAGAAATTCATAGGTAAGCATTTCAGTTGATGGTATATCCTGCAATTGAATTTTTGCCCTGAAAAGATCGTGTGTGGAATCATAAAAAAAACTGCCCCATGATCTGTAATCTTTTGAAAGAATTACTTCTCCTGTATTGTCTTTATTAATCACAAAAAATAAACCATATGCTCCTGCAGGTACGGGTTTTCCTTCAACCATGGCATCATTAGAAAATGTAATGGTAGTGTTTTCATTAGCGCCGGCGCGCCACGGTGCCGGATTGCCCTTACCAAATGCCTGTACATTATATCCGTAAGGCACTAAAGCGCCCCATATTTCTCGACCTTTTACAGAAGGCCTTGAATAGCTTACCGTGACTGTTGAAATACCTATTATTTGCGTAACCGAAGCAGCGGGGCTTGGCGTTCTTGGCGTAGTAATCACACCTTGTGCGCATAATGAAACTGAAATGAATAAGAGGAGTTGAATAGCTGTTAGCTGAATATAATATTTAAGCATCTCATGTGTTTTAAAATGAATAATGGTTTTAAAATACACACTGAAAAAATTGCTTTTACTTATTTTATCCTGAAGGCGATATTATAATTACTGAAAGATGATATTGAATGGCTGAAGCAGGTTAAGGCTTAACGTATGATGTTTATTTATTGAACAAGGAACAATCTTAAAATTAAAAATTTTTGCAGCCGTTTTGATAAAATGGAATCAGTTAACAAGACTTTTACGGTTCATATTCATATGGTAAAGTAACAGCCATTTTTTCCCACCAACCCCAAAAGCCGTTCATGAATAAATCAATGTTAGTGAAGTAACCATCTTCAGAAATTTCAACAGGAATACCTTGCGAAAGTGAAAGTATTGTATTAGGATACCCGAGACTTATTGAGTTGACATCATCTTTTGTAATAAGGCTGTTTTTAAGATACAAACTTCTTCTGTATTGCAGATATTCTTCCGGTTCTTTCTCTTTTACATAAGTTACCTGCAGGTCATTATTGAAATGAAAAATCACAGTATTACTATCTGTAAATTTTGCTATGTCTTTAAAATTCACCGGCTCAAAATGCAGGTCAGTAGTTTCATCAGCTTCTTCAAGTACTGCTTTATAATACGTGAGAGAATCTTTATTAAATAGTTTTTCTACCTGTTTATTAATCGAAGCTTCATTATCTGTTATACTTTTTAAAGAATCTCTTATCTGTTCATATTTATTATTGTATATCGCCTGCACTCTTTGTTTTTCAATATTTGGTTTGTTTTCAATCCGTCTTACATAAAAACCTTCGTTCTTTAGATTGTTATTGTATAAAGCCCTCATAAAATGCAACAAAGAATAATTGTATACTTTTTGCCGATTGGCATTCCATTCCAGTTGCTGGTCTTCAGTCCCATCTATATCAGTAAACAAAGTGTAGGTTTGATAATCTACAATCTTTGTATTTACCTCATAAGAAAAATCTGCCAACGTTACTGCAACATGATAGCCTAATGCATTATTATCAATAAGTATGGGCTTATAAGCATAAGCACGAAGTATATTGGTTTTTTTATTGTAACTAAAGTTTACAGCATCAGTATCCGTAATAAGGCAATTTTTAGCAAACACAGATGTTCCTAAAAAAGCTTCAGTAAATATTTTGCCCCATTTTTGCCAGCCGCGTTTGTCAAAATTACCAACCACCACATCCTGCAATTCATTATTCAAAGGCTGCATCTTAATAATGAATTTTTTATTTCTGTCCGATGCAACTATAAATGCTGTTGTTGTTTCATACCCAACAAAAGTTATTACCAGTTGAATGTTTCCATTAGGCAAATGTTCCAAAGTAAATTCACCGTTGGCATTTGTAGTTGTACCTATTTTTGTATTAGAGATGAATACACTTGCTCCATGCAAACCTTCGCCTTTATCAGAAACTACTTTTCCCGAAATACTGCTTTGGCAAAAAAGAGAACCAGAAGAAAAGATCAATACTGCAAGCAGGAATATTTTCATTTTACTTTCTTATTTCATTTTATATAAGGAAGATGCATGCGCTAATTTTCCATCAACAGATAATCCTTCAATAATAATATTACAACCACCTGTATTATCTGCATTATACCATTCAATGGTTGCATTGCCATTATCATCTGTTGTTATATCAGGTTTCCAGAAAATAGTGGTTCGCTTGTCAGGAATCACAGAATTATATGCAGCTGTATCAGTATAGTTTGGTGTATAAAATTCACGTTGAGATGCATAGCCTTTTGCAGTGGTAAAAACAACATCTTCCAAAGGTTTGGTTTTTATTCTGCCGGAATCATAATCTATACCGCCTTGCTTGGAAGTTATTACTATCACACCACCAGAACCACTCATTCCGTAAACATTTAAATAGCTACCACTACGCAAAACTTCAATGCTCTGAACACTCTGTATACTAATATTTCGCATATCCAATGTACGGTCTTTCGCAGTCAAATACACGCCATCCCATACAACCATCATTGGCGCTCCCATCCCGCTTGATGAAAAAGGCAATAAATGCCAAACCTTTACAGGCGCATTAGGATCCTCAACAACCATCTTAAAAAATACACCTGTTAATTTACCCGCAAGGCACGTGCTTGCATCGTGACAATTATAAAAATCTGCATAGGTAAGAATCTGGTCGGCATTGCCAGGACCATTAAGATTATAAGAAGAAGCGACAGCCTGCTGTACCCTGGTTTGCATTACTGTTGTAACAACAACATCTTTTAATTGCTGTTCATTCTTTAATAATCCATACTTACGCATTACATCATACTGCTGTTGTTTTTGCATTAGATATGGCAACATTAAACTATTATAAGGTTGCTTCATCTCCGGCTCATTCTTATTACTATCAGTTGATGGAGCTGAAAAGTCTGCAATTTGTATAGCAACATTTTTCCCATTACCTGTTTTTGATGCCTGCAATACAAATGGATAATCATCAGTAAAATTCATATCGGTAAAATTAAAATTACCGTTGGCGTCTGTTATTGTATCCAAAATATATCCGTGCCCTTTTTTTGGTAATAACAGGATCTGTTTTCCTGCAACTGCATCACCGTTAGCAGCTACTGCTTTACCGGCTAACGACAAACTTTTTTCTTTTAAATAAACAATAGATGGATCCTTATTTGTCAAAACATCATTCCATACAAACCTGCGCCAGCACTGGGTAAGCAAAAGATCATCTAACGCTTTAATGGTTGTTTCATTTACAGTATCAAAATAATGATTGGCATTTTCAACATAACCTCTGATATCAGAAGTTAATAAAAGATCGGCGAGAATATTTGGTTGATTGCTTTTATTATTCACTGCATCTGCATCGGTAACAGCAAGTGAGAAGTTACCGTTAACAGGGTTTCCTTTTTCATCACGCACGATTAGCTGCATCGTGGTTTTTTCTCTTTTACTGTAAGACGTTTTATTAAAAGAAACATGTACGCTAAGCGTGTCTTCATGATTAATAAAAGCAAGCCTTTCTGCAAGCGGGCGCAATACCGTATCAAATAAGGTAAGTTGCAGAATACCTGTCGGCAATTTCTTTTTTGATAAACTGATATGCGAGTTACCATCAGTAAGTGTGAGCAATTTTACAAACTGAATGCGGTTATTTGTCTGCCCGACAATTATTATCCTGTTTACAGCCGAATCCTGTTTTGAAGTTACATTGATTGAAATTGAATCTGCATCAGAATTGTTTACTGATAAAACATAGCCATACTGATTTGCTTTAGGCAGTAACACTATATCGCTATTACCAACTTTGTATTGAGCAATGGCGTGATATGAATGATTAAACTGAGGGGTGAATTGAAAACTGCCAATGCCTGCAAAACCTGATTGAAATGGAGTTGATTCATTAGTACTGTCATCTTTTATAACGCCTGAAACATTTATACCTAAACCATTTTCATTTGTTGCTTTAAAACCAATGTGATTGGAAACGCCTGCGATCATTTCACCGCCTTCAGGAAAAAACTGAATATTATTTTTTGCAGCAGGTACATTGATCCTGGTCTCTTTTGTAATAATTGTTTTATCGCCTTGCTTAAGATGTGTAACCAGCAATGCTGGCTGGCCAGGCTGTAGCTTCAGGTCAGCAAGATCAATATTCAGTTTGCCTTTGCTATCTGTTGAAGTTTTGCCATTTACTTTTTCTTTTTTGTTGATAATAACACTATATGTTACTTCTTTGTTTTCCATAGGAGCATTGTGCAGCGACATGTATTGCAGGGAGAAAGTACCTGCAGTTTTACCGGCATCACTCATTTGAAAAGATGGCACTGCAATTATATCATTGTTGAATCCGTTGCCAACGGCAATAACAGCATCATAAAAAAATGCATTATCAAAATTGCGCATCCAATTCGTATAAGCCCTGATGTGATAATTGCCTTCCTTCAATGAATCGTTAATATATAAATTGCCATATGAGATTCCATCTGCAACAGGGAATTTTAAAGTTTGTACAACGCTCCTGTTATCATTAATTAAATCAACATATAAAATATTGCTGATGACGGAAGGAGTATTTTTTTCTGCGTTCACAACATAACCGGTAAAATAAATTGTATCTCCAACAGAATAGTAAGGCTTATCCAAATGAAGATGCACTTTTTCCTGCGGGTAATTTTTCCTGAACTTTTCAAGTTGTGTAGTTACAATTTTTATATCCGGATTATCCTGGCTAAAGGCACAAATAAAAAATATTGTGGTTATAAAGGAAAGACACAATTTTTTAAAAATCATACAGCAGAGATATTGAATTGAAATTAAAAGAAAGACATAAAAATATATAATTACTTGCCTGCAAAACAGAATTAGTAAATAATGTTTGCAGCATTATTATATTACAATTGTTGCATCAACAATTAATATCAAATCTTTCTACCGGAGTTGGCGAGTTATTTAATTCACTGATCAATCTTCTGTATAAGTTGCTTTAATATCAGCGAATGAAAGTTTTTTTACAGAGCCTTCAATTAGCCAAAGTGCTCCGAGAGCTGTTAATAAAACAATAACAACCAAAGGCATGTTGGTGTAGATCATATAATGCACAATAGCAATTGAAAAAGGAATGATCATTCTGAAAAGGTTGCGCATAAAGTTTCCTGTTTTAACCTGCAGGCTTTGTGTTTTAGAGAATGGCAGGTCTTTATTTCCTACATAAACTATAAAGTAACAAATGAACAACTGGTTCACCATTGCAAGTAACAGGTTCGGGATAAACGTAACACCCGTTAACGAAATGCCCGCAATAGCTAAAACAAGAACAGTAGGCAGGAAAAATTTTGCAATCGCAGCTTTTACAGAACCATTAATAATATTGCCGGGGTTTGTTACAGGTGTTACAAAAAATATCCATGCCGATTTGTATTTATCAGAATAAGCAAGCTGCGCAATGGCCATTGTTAAAAGCAAACTGCTGAAGTATAATGCTGAAATGATAACAACTTTTCCGGCAGCGGTTTGTTGTTCTATATCATGCAGGCTTAAAGATCTGCTGTTGATGATTAACACTACAATGTAAACAAGAAAATACCCGATGGTTGGATATACTTTCATTTTAAAATCACGGCTGCGCGACATCATGTACCAGGTAAACAAAAAACCCATCCGCTCTGAATTGTTTCTTGTAAACAGGTTAGCAAGAACAGTTGAAAAGGTTTTTTTCTTCTTTACTGTTTTATCAGCTACTGCAACTGCAGGTGTTGTATCGCCTGTGTTTGAAATAAGTGATAATTTACGGTTGAATGATGGCGCTAAAAAACGTATCACGATCCATAAACTTAAAAATGGCAGTACCAATGCACAGGCGGCTGCGCTATATTCAAGTGCTGTTCCATTTAAATTATATAACACGCTCCAGGCTGCTCCAAACCAATAAGGTGGCAATAGTATCATCCAGCTGCTGTTGGTAAAGTGAAAATCGAAATTCTCAATATTGCCAATTAACCTGGGCAATAACTGAAAGCTTGCATACAACACGATAGCAAAAACAATTTGTATATAACTGATGATATTTTTAAACTTTTCAGGCTTTGATATGCGCAGGATAAACAGGTACACGGCATTCACCAGGAAGATCGAAAATATAACGGTGAATATTCCTAATACAAACAATAATAAAAATCCTGCAACGCCATACCTAACCGACATATAAATTAACCCTGGTAATAGCATTGGCAATATCAGCTTGCATATGTGTATGAAAATATGCAGCAGCCTTGCCATCAACATAGTACGGTCGTTAACAGGCTTGGGAAGAATGATATAGTTATCCCTTACATCAATCAGCACTGAAGTAAAATCTGAAATAAGCGTTGCTGAAAGCATAAAAATAAAATAGCTGAAATAAAAAGTAAGCTGCGCAACAATGGTTGTGTTAAGTGCAAAGCTGAACAGGAATAAAGATCCCATAACAGCACTTACAAACATGGTTGATAACGTGGCTTTACTAATTTCCTTCTTTACTTTTTTCCTGTTACGGCCCTGCATTAGAGATGGAGGCCTGCGATCATCCATCAACAATTTTGCAGTAAGAATACTTTCTAACTGCATTGTATTTATACCATTGCTGCTGTACAATTTTTTAGGAGACAGGAATAACTTTAATAAAATACGGTTTGCGAAATTCATAAACAGTACAATAATTTATTCATCAAATGCGCGCATAAGATCATCAGCAGCGTGCACGCCGGAATTGTTACCGGTAAGCTGTGCAAATATTTGTTCAAGGCTGTTATTGCCTTCCTGTTGCTGCAGTTGCTGAAAGCTGCCGTCAGCTACAACAACACCCTGGTTGATGAGTATGATACGATCGCTTACTTTTTCTACAACATCCATCATATGGCTGCAATAAAAAATAGTCTTGCCTTCTTTTGCAAGTTTGCTGATGAGATCTTTAATGATGATAACGCTGTTGGCATCCAATCCGCTTAACGGTTCATCCAGAATAATAATATCAGGGTTATGCAACAGTCCGCTTGCAATAAGCACTTTTTGTTTCATGCCTTTGCTGAATGTATCCATGCGCTGATTGAGCTGATCTTTTAAACCAAATGCGGCCATCATTCTCTCAATGCGATGCTCACACACTGTTTCATCAAGATTATATAAACTACCCATCAGTTTTAGAAATTCCATTGGTGTAAGCACGTCATATAATTCTGCCAGTTCAGGCACATAACCAATCATTGCCTTTACAGCCAATGCATCTTTTTTCAGATCGTAACCTTTCACTTTTACTTCGCCTTCATAATCACTCAGCAACCCGCATAAGATTTTTACCGTGGTGCTTTTGCCGGCACCATTCGGACCGATATATCCCAATACCTGGCCTGCATATACTTCAAGGTTGATGCCTTTTAATACCTGTTTATTGCCATAACTTTTTTCAAGATTCCTGATACTTATTACAGGTTCCATAATGGTAAATGCGGTTTATTTTATAAATGGATAATATCTTTTGAAGCGATAAAAATAAAGGTATTGTAACGATAAACATATTGCTGTTGAAAGCCGAAAGATGGAAATACGGAAAGAAGGCTGTTACTTTAATAGCAGAACATATTAAAATTCCCATATGCAGCATAAAACCATAGCTGATTTTTTAGCGGGAAAGCCACAACATACTATTGAATTGTTTAATTATTTCATTGAAGTGTACAATACCATTGGCCTGATAGAATTACATGCGGCTAAAACCATGATCGGCATATCCAATTCACATAAACGCATTGCATGGATAACACAATTAGGCAGGAATTTTATACATGTTGTTTTTCCTTTTGAAGAACCGCATCCGGATAATTTATGCTTTATGAAAATTGCACAGGTGCCCGGGGATAATAAACAATTCAATCATCATTTTCGCATGCTGTACAAAACAGATATAAATGAAGAAGTAATGCATTACATGAAGCTTGCTTATGATGCTTCCTGATTTATATGATAACCACCGCCAAGGGTCAAATCAAATGTTAACTACATTAACTATGCTTCCCGTAATCCTTATTTCTTACCACTCAGCACAAGTGCAGTAGTGTTTTGTTGTTCTTTTTCTAATTTCCTCTGCTATTCTATTACAGAACATAAAGAATGTTTATATGGCACAGTATTTTATAAAGCTGCCCAACAACAGGCGGGGAAATGTAAAGACAGGCGTAAGAAAAAAAGATAAGAGAAGCTTTATGGATTTATTCTCCCCGTCTAAAAAATTAAATAAAGAAGAAAAAATCGCTTATATAGTGGAGGTAGAACCCATATCTGATGTGCGCGAATACCGTTTACTAAAAACAAAAGAAGGACAATGGCTTAACGATGGTGATGACAAGTGGCTTTGCCATGCAGAACCTGTACTTAATTCAGCTATTAAAAAAGCAATTGATGAGCATGAAACGGTGAACGGAAAGCCATCATTCTGATTTCACCGGATAAATTTCCGGAAAGAAAGGTGCGGGCATGGAATGTACAGCAGGATCTTACCGGGAATTATCTGCAGGCTTATTTCTTCGGTATAACCCCGCTCTATCAGATCGGAGAAATAGTGATTATATACCTGAAATATTTCGTCAAAATAAACTTCCGGTTATTCATGTAACAACAGTTAATACATGAGGCAGCCAATATCTGTTACAGGCTGTGCTTATTGACCTTACACTATGCTGCGATACGATAAAACCATGAACTCTCATGAACCAACCATGGACCAACCATGAACCAACCATGAACCATGTATGGACCAACCATGAAGGAAAGTACAGGGTGTCTTGTACTGTAAATCCTGCAGGCTGTTGTATGTCTTGCATTATTTGCCTTTTGTGATTAACGTATTCTTTTCCGCCCGGGGCCGCGGAGGCCCCGTTCATGCAATCCCAAATGCTTTCGCATAGGCGTCAGGCTAATTTTCTTTTTACATCACTCAAATACAATTATTATATGCTCAATCCCGCATGTGCGGACCCGAATCCCGAAAAGCCGGGACGCCTTATGGGACAACTGGTAACAACCTGAAATTGCAGGCTCTGATTGCCCTGGAACTTTACCTGGTTATATATTTAAAGCGGTCACAACTATCTCTTAACCTGACGCCTATGCGAATGCTTTCGGGACTGACTGCACTTCTTTGTTCAGAGCCGGTAACCGTTCCTGCTGCGCCATGAAATGTTATCTTCATGCCGCTTCGCGTGGAAGCAGTGCTGAAGGTTCATACAACTTACTTAATTCTTTTGCAGGCCACTACCCGCTTCATACAGCAAAGGCAATAAAAATTATGCCTTATAAAAGCTGTCACAAATCACAGGCTTTTATAAGGCATAGAGGCTAATGCTTAATGCGCCACCACCAATTCTGCTGTTTGCCGGTTTCCATTCTCATCAAATGCAGAGACCATATATACTCCGCCAGGCAAATGTGCAATATCGAGTTGCTGCTGCACTATTTTCATGTAACTCGTGTTTAATTTTTGCTGTAGCAGTGCTTTTCCTTCTGCATTATACAATTGTATGGTAACATTCCCGGAAAAGCCATTCAATACCACTTTCACTATGGATTCGGCAGGATTGGGCGACAAGCTGATGCTTAAGTTGCTTTCACTATTTAACGAATAGCCTATTGCCGCATAATCATCATTCCTGATAGTTCCGGTAGCAAACCCATTTTCAAGTGTGGCGTTAACAGGGTTACTGAGGTTAACACGGAAGGTCTCATCGGTCTCGCAGGTTTTGTCGCCCTTTATTGTTACCGGTATTTTTGCTGATAAACTGCCCGCAGGTATTATCAATACACCTGAGGTTGCTATGTAATCGCTTCCGGCAGTGGCAGTAATATCAGCCGTTGCAAAGTTTACCTGTACCGGTTTTGATGATTTTTTATTAAGTGATACAGTGAAGTTCATGGTCTTTGTTCCTTTGTTGCCTTCCAATACAGCATTGTCTGCAATTGTGACCATTATGCAATTTTCATCGATCTTACCATTACAGTTATTATCAATGCCATCGCATATTTCAGGTGCGCCCGGGTACACTGTTGCACGGGTATCATCGCAATCTTTTTTATTGACTACATATCCAACAGGTTTGATGCAGGACATAACCGAAACCGCAGGATCTCCGTACCCGTCACCGTCAGCATCGCGATACCATGCTTTTGGATGCACACTTGCCTTATTGTCATTGCAATCCAGGTTATTGGTTGAGAAACCCGGTGGTGCTGTGGATGAACATAACATCACTGACGTGGTTGAACCATAACCATCATGATCGGCATCTACATAATATAATTGTGGTTCATGAACGCCTGCATCGTTATCGTTGCAATCTGTATTATTGGTTGAATAGCCGACCGGTGCTGTTGACGAACACAGCATGGCCGTTACAGTTGAACCATATCCGTCATGATCGGCATCTACGAAGTATAATTTTCCTTCATGAACGCCTGCATCATTATCATTGCAATCTGTATTATTAGTTGAGTACCCAACCGGTGCTGTTGACGAACACAGCATAGCTGTTACAGTTGAACCATAACCATCATGATCGGCATCTATATAATATAATTGTGGTTCATGAACACCTGCATCGTTATCGTTGCAATCCGTATTATTGGTTGAATAACCAACCGGTGCTGTTGATGAACAAAGCATTGCTGTTGTGGTTGAGCCATAACCATCATGGTCAGCATCTACATAATACAATTTACCTTCATGAACACCTGCATCATTATCGTTACAATCTGTATTGTTGGTTGAATAACCAACCGGTGCTGTGGATGTACACAACATGGCTGTTACAGTTGAACCATAACCATCATGGTCGTTATCTACATAGTATTGTTGTGGTTCATGAACGCCTGCATCATTATCATTACAATCTGTATTGTTGGTTGAATAACCAACCGGTGCTGTTGATGAACAAAGCATAGCTGTTGCAGTTGAACCATATCCGTCATGATCGGCATCTACATAATACAGTTGCGGCTCATGAACAGAAGCATCGTTATCATTACAATCTGTATTGTTGGTTGAATAGCCAACCGGTGCTGTTGACGAACACAACATGGCCGTTACAGTTGAACCATATCCGTCATGGTCTGCGTCTACATAATACAGTTGCGGCTCATGCACAGAGGCGTCATTGTCATTACAATCTGTGTGGTCTGAAACCACGCCGGCCGGCGGGCTACAATAATGTGTGCCGGTATCGTTGATATCGCCGTAACCATCGTGATCAGCATCAACATAATAAACAGGGGCAACCACTTTTACGCCATTGACAATGTTACTAACCGGGAATGCTGCTGCAGTAAGCGCCACGCTATGCGGGTATTTTGCAAAACTGCCGCTGTTAATGCCTACGTTGGGTGTGCCTGCAGCATCCTGTGCCACTACAAAGTATTGAATGCTGTCATCATGCTGTAAAGGCGTTTGCAGGAGCGACATATCGGCCATAAAATTGAAAGGCGATGTTGTATTTGATGCTTCCACATATTTCCAGCCGTTGTTTGCTGAAGTGTTTCCTGCAAACGTGTTGGCGTCCGTTGATTTCTTATAATATAATCTTGGTTTTAAACCGGCCACTACGGTTATACCACTTGTATCTGTAATAACTGCCGAAAGCATGCCAGGGCCTGAACAGGAGGCATTTCCCAAAGGTGTATAGGTAATTGCGGGTGGTGTTATATCACCCGGGATACCATCAAATTCATCAGCGCCCATGTCAGGTGCTGTACCGGCTCCTGCATAACCAGGGTTACCTTGTCTTACATCACCTTCATAGTCATTGGTGATACCGCTGATATTTGCTCCGCCACTTTCAACGTAAGAAGCAACGCCCGGGTTTATATGAAGGAAGCCCGGCAAAATTGAATTTACATTTAAGAATGGAACGTTTTCTGTTTTCGAATGCTGGTCGCTTACTGCTACAAGATCCTGGTAACTGGCTAATGTTTGTGCAGCATTTGTTCCGTCATAGTATATAAGATGATTTACCGAGGGCGTGCCTGCATAAAATATATTATTGTCTGATGTTGCAGCATATCCTGCAAACCCGGGTGAAGCCCTTCTGTAAGCAACGGCATTACCACCTGCACTTCCATTCGCTGCAAGGTTTACAATGATATTATTGCGCATATCAAGTGGTGATGAAGCAGTAACATACACACCGGATGTAGTTAACTGGCCACCCGTATTATTTGGGGTTAAGTAAACAGTATTGTAGTAAAAATTAACAGCACCACCCCCGCTGTATTGGAAGCCGGTAACGGTACTTCCACCGGGATAGAATGTAGAAGAGCTCAACTGGCCTATAAAATTATTGGTATAAGTAGTTGCAGTGCCTCCTGAATTGAGTATGCCCGTAATACTTCTTGGATAAACAGCATACAGGCTGTCGATCCTGTTCTTTGATACAGTAACCGTCCCTCCGTCGCCGGACTCAAGCCCTGTAACAATACCACCCTGGTGCCCGGAAGCCAGTCTTGTGATCACATTTCCTTCGATCAACCTGGTAGCGGAAGCATTGGTAGCAACAGAAATACCGGTTACATTTCCATTGTAGCCACCTACCAACGCCTGCAGATCGGAGAGCGTGTTGCCGGAAATATTTTCCGAAGTACAGGACCCGTTTATTTTTATACCGGTTAAGGATGCTGTAAGTGAGGAATTCGTACTGTTTGGTGAGATGCTGTCGTGAACTACCTGGTTATCGCGGCAAGTATAAGATGCCCTGGCATTGATGGAAATGCCGGTGAAAGTACTGTTGCCCGGCGATGCTCCATGCAGGTAATTTCCTGTAATGGTATTGCTGTCTACATTCACATTATATCCCTGCACCGCCAGCATGGCCACTGTGCCATATGGTACAAAAAACAGGTCGGAAACGGTATTTTTTGTAACCGCAACAGAAGAACCATCACCGCACGAAACTGAGATCATTGTGCCTGTAACTCCCAGACTGCTGTTTCCTGTCAGGCTCAGGGTATCTACGCTATTATTGGAACAAACCCCGGTACTCCCGCCCGGAAATGTTACCACCATTCCGTTAATGTTCTGGTAACCTGTGAAAATAGAATTAGCCACTTTATTGTAACTGAAGGTGGGCAATCCTCCCGGGGATGCAGCCATCGTACATTCATAACCGGTGGTTGTGGAATAATCATTGGGATTTAAACCATCTAATCTTACCGTGTTGTTGGTAACTGCAGGCAATCCATTGGTTACAATTCCCTTGAAGGCCCCGGTATTAAACGGCCCGAAATAAAATACTGTGTCATTGCTTACTATTCCGCCGGTACTGTTTACGTTCATGGCGTTAAATGTGCCACTGTAAATAGGATCGCCGGTGAATGAAAAACCGGAATAAATATAGTTATTGGTAACGCTTATATTTTGCTGATTGGAAGCCAGTACCGTTGTTACCTGGTTATTATAATAATTGTAACCGCCGGTTATGTTGTTGCCGGCGCCCGGTATGCCGACCTGGTTCAATGTATCTTTCAGGGAGAACGAACCCGAACCGGCGCTGTTACCTGTCAGTGATATGCCTGAATGCACATGCTGAATGGTATTGCCATAAAATGCGTTGTGCCCGTTGCGCGAAGCATCAATGGCTGCAGCGTCACCGGCAGGACCGGTATAGGTTAACTGCGTTAAAGATGAGCCGGTATGATTGTTTGAGTAGATCCCGCTGGATATATAAATATTATACCTGTCCAGGCTGATGTTACAATTCCTGATGGTAACATGGTTCGACCCGTCATTCCCGTCACATTTCAGCAGGGCATATCCCCATTCCATGTAAGAAGCGGGATTGTTTGCCGGCAAATAAATATCTGCTACATCAATGGCGTCAAACGTGAGATAATCCATCCCGACAATTTTAATGATGCCATCCATTGAGCCGGTTCCTACTGGTGCATTTACCAACGGATCAGCGCCACTGCCTGATTTCATGAAGGTGACTGTTTGCGATTCATTTGCTTTCAGGTAAGAAGGCAGTCCGCACTGGCCAAGGATAATACCACCCGCCGGTGCGGTTTCAACATATCCCGCCGCCACATTGAATACTATGGAACCGGATAGCCCGTTTGCATTGATGTAGTTTGCAGCATCGTTTATTGAAGCAAATCCACATGCTGCCGGAATAGAATAAGTACCGGCTGCCAATGGGCCACTAAGATTATTGATGGTGGCAGTTGCTGATGTGCTGCTGCAGTTATTGCTGTTGGTGACCGTAAGACTATAATCTCCGTTTGCATTGGCTGCCGTAGTATAGGTTGAACCGGTTGCGCCGTTTATAGGACTTCCATTTAAATTCCATTGATAGGAAACGATCGTTCCGATGCCTGCCGTTGAGGTTGATGTCAGCACAGCCGTCTTTCCGGGGAAAAGCAGGTTACAGCTTATGGTAAAGCTTGCCACCGGCGCCGGGATATTATCAATATTTCCATCGCAGTCATTATCCAGGCCATCACATATTTCTTTTGCCCCCGGGTGTACCGTAGCATGATTATCATCGCAGTCGGTTCCCAAAGTGGTTGCTGCATAGCCTGCAGGAATGGTTGCACCATAACAAACAATGGCCGTTCCGTTATCATAACCATCGCCATCATGGTCGATGTACAATGAAGCACTCTGCCATTTGGTGGCATCATCCGGAGCGCAATCTGTATTGTTCAATGAATAACCCGGAGGTGCAGTAGTTGCATTGGCCGCGCAGGCATTCACCGGTTCACCAGAGCCATACCCATCACCGTCGGCATCAACATAAAACGGGTAAGATGTATGTTTGGTTGCATCCGCGTCATCGCAGTCGGTTCCTAAAGTGGTTGCTGCATAACCTGCAGGAATGGTAGCGCCATAACAAACCGTCGCTGTTCCGTTATCATAGCCATCTCCATCATTGTCGATATACAATGAAGCGCTTTGCCATTTGGTATTATCACCCGGTGCGCAATCTGTATTGTTCAGTGAATAACCCGGAGGTGGTGTAGCTGCATTAACAGCGCAGGTATTTACCAATATGCCCGAGCCATACCCGTCGCCATCTGCATCAACATAAAATGAATAAGATGCATGTTTGGCTGCATCCGCATCATCGCAGTCGGTTCCCAAAGTAGTTGTTGCATAGCCTGCAGGAATGGTTGCACCATAACAAACCATTGCTGTCCCGTTATCATAGCCATCCCCATCATTGTCGATGTACAATGAAGCACTCTGCCATTTGGTGGCATCATCCGGAGCGCAATCTGTATTGTTCAGTGAATATCCCGGAGGTGGTGTAGCCGCGTTGACCGCGCAGGTATTTACCAATGTGCCTGAACCATAACCATCACCATCTGCGTCAACATAAAACGGATAAGATGCA
>JABDFS010000020.1 GCA_013286425.1 Bacteroidota bacterium | reverse complement strand
CCTTTTGTAAAGTGCTTACTTTTTGTAAGCAAAGATAAGTAGTTTTGCATTCTCTAAAAACAATCAGATAATGAACATCGCACTATGGGTTATCCAGGGTATTCTTGCCGCCATGTTTTTAATGGCAGGGGTTAGCAAATCAACACAGCCAATTCCCAGGCTTGTAAAAACCGTAACCTGGGCAGACCGCTTCCCTGTGTCAACAGTACGGTTTGTTGGTATTGTGGAACTGCTGGCAGCTATCGGGTTGATTCTGCCGTGGGCACTAAATATGCTGCCTGTGCTTACACCACTTGCTGCAACAGGTATTGCTGTGGTGATGCTTTTGGCTATCATTCATCACGTAAAGTATAAGGAAACCAAAGCCATTGGATTTAATGCCGTGTTACTGCTGTTGGCTGCTTTTGTTGCTTATAGCAGGTTTGCCATGCTGTAAATGAGTTTGCGGTTATTCATTCGTCCACAACCTTGCACCGCCTTTTATGCCTTCACGGTTATTAATAATGATCATGTTATCATCCAGTTTGAAAGTAATATTCTTTGCGTTGCCTCCGCTGATGTATAAGCGATCGTAATTGAAGACCGTTTTTAAAATGGCGAATACTTTTTTCATGCGGTAATTCCAATGTTCTTTACCTCTTTTCTGGTAAGCTTTTTCACCAATGTATTCATCATAATCCCTGTCTGTTTTTACAGGATGGTGCGCTATTTCAAAATGTGGTAACAACTTACCATCAAGCAGCAATGCCGTACCAAAGCCTGTACCAAGGGTTACCACCATTTCAAGCCCTTTACCGCTGGCAATACCAATGCCCTGCAGGTCGGCATCGTTCACTACTTTGGCAGGCCTGCTTAATAAAGCAGCAAGGTTTGTTTGCAGCGGGTAATCCTGCCAGCTTTCAGTGCCAAGATTGGGTGCAGTTTTTACTACGCCATCCCTTACATAGCCGGGAAAGCCTGCAGATATCTTATCGTAGCCGGTAAGGTTTTTTACGAGTTCTTTTATAAGGTCTAAAACATTAATGGGTGTGGATGGCTGCGGTGTTGGCATTCTTGCATAATCAGCAACAGGGACGCCTTGTGAATTTAATATAGTGGCTTTTACATGAGAGCCGCCAATGTCTATCGTTAATATATTACCGGTAGTTTTTGCCATAGCGTTATGCAAACTTTTTATTGAGATTAATTTATGTTGAATGACAGCTCAAATAAAGCGATTTCTTTTATAAAGCGGGTACTAAAAAATAAGGTGTGCAGAAATAGGTTGTTATTGTTTATTTCCGGTGAACAGTTTATTGATGCTGTGATGCTTCGTTCATAAACTTCTGATGCAGCAACAGCACCTGTGGCAACATAGCCTGTTGTTCATCGTTAATGATCACAAAATCGCAAAGCCTCATCTTTATTGTTTCATCAATCTGGCTGTTTATTCTTGCCAGCACCTGTTCGCGTGTTGAGTTATCCCGCTGCATTACTCTTTGCAAACGCAGATGTTGCGGCGCATATACACCGATAACGTAATCAAGGTGTGCTGCGGCTCCTGCTTCAAACATTAGTGCCGCTTCTTTTATTACATAAGGTGAGGTTTGTTGATTGAACCATTTATCAGCGGCAGCCAGTGTTACAGGATGCACCAGTGCATTCAACCGGTCTAATTTATATTTATCATTAAAAACAATATTGGCAATATATTTCCGGTTGAGTGTGTTGTTTATATAAGCTTCAGCACCAAAAGCATCCATAAGGTTTTGCTTTAAAGTTGCATCTTCATTCATGATATTTTTTGCAACATCATCTGCATAAAACACGGGAATACCGAGTACAGAAAAGATCTTTGAAACGGTTGTTTTACCGCTTCCCATTCCGCCTGTTAATCCAATTTTAAGCATAGTCCTGTTATTATATATTAACCTTTGCGGGATTAAATTATAACGCTAAGTTTATTATAATGAGATGCTCAGTCAAGCTGAGCATGACGCTCAAGTGTTTGTTTTTTGCGTCCTGGCTTCCACAAGTTGTAAGAATAAATTAATCACTTGTACGTCCTTTCCCTCCGTGTAACTCTGTGAGAAACCTCTGTGCAGCAACTCACATCCGTAGGGGAACGAGACATCTCTACATACTTTTAAGATCAAAATAACTTGAGAGATTTATTTCGTTCATAATTATTCTTCATTTGCCTCAATGATTGCTTCGCAATTCTCCTATCGTCGAAATGACGTGCAAAGAACCTTTTATTTTTTAATTATGCGGAATTTCATAGCACATTATTTAATGCATCTCTTAATTTACAGTGCTTATGGTTATGCATCAACCACTACAAAAATAAAAATCCGGAACGCATTGTACATCCCGGATTCAACACTCAACAAACTAAGTTTATTTCTTTTCAACTTCAACAGAAGCTGCTTTTGCAAGCTGTTGTGTCCACTCCTGGCTGATAGCAGACTTTTCGATCTTCATATAACTGCCCGGGCTTGTTTCAAGCTGCAGCGTATTATCTTCATTCACCCTGTTTATTGTTCCATGAATACCTGCAATAGTTACGATCTTATCTCCTCTCTGAAGGTTCTCTATAAATTTTTTCTGCTCTTTTGCTTTTTTTGCCTGCGGACGGATCATGAATAACCAGAACACTAAAATGATAGCGCCCATCATGATTAAAGAGAAACTTGAATTAGGCTGCTGACCATCAGGTGAAGCCATTAAAAAAATAGAAAGCATTTGTGTCATTGTTCAATTATTAATTAATAAAAAGTTTTGATTGTTATTTTGATGCTGATTGCGTTGAATCAGCCGGTAAAACCGTTCCTGAAAACCTTAGATAATTATCTACTTTATTACTGTTGTTGGCGCTTACAAAAATAGTTTTATGCACTTCACCGGGATGGCTTTTTTTGGTATCGAACTGCGCATCCACTTCTCCCATAGCGCCGGGGGCAATAGGTGTTTTTGTATAATTAGCCAGGGTGCAGCCACAGCCGGGATGAACCTGGTTTAAATACAACGGCTTATCTCCGGTATTCTTACAGTGAAACACAATGTTCACCACTTCTCCCATTTTCTTTGATCCAAAATCTATTGAACTATCCATCCATTGTATGGTTGTATATTTTGAAGAATCTTTCATTATAGATTCAACCTGGGCAGGGTCGCTTTCTGTGTTATTGCAGGCAACTGCTGCCATTGCACATATACCAACAAGTAAAAAGACTGTTTTCATATTGATAAAATGTAATTTTTTATAGCCTTGCTTTTTTTGATTTGAATTCTGTTTTATGGATCTTATCCTGTGTTACCAGGTCTTTATGAATGCCATCCAGTATTCCATTTACAAAATGCCCGCTTTGCGCAGTGCTGTAATCTTTCGCTAAGTCAATATATTCGTTAATGGTTACTTTAGGCGGAATAGTGGGGAAGTATAAGAACTCACATACCCCCATCTTCATCAATATCATATCGAGAACAGCAATACGTTCAGGGTCCCAATTCTTCAAACGCGCTTTAATAAGTTCTGTAACGTAATCCCGTTTACTGATAACTGTTTGCAACAATTCTTTTGCAAAGGTTTTTTTCTCTGCATCGGGCATATCCTGCAGGCTTATTGCAGAAGGCTTTTGCAAAACAGCACTCATTAACGGAACAAGAATTTCCGCATCATCATCCCAGTTGGTAAAATACTCTTCGATATGGGATATAAAATCTTCATCCGGAAGAATGATATCAGTAAAAATAAAAGACAGTATATCTTTTTCATTTTTAATATCACGGCTTTGCTGCTGTATGTATTGCTTATAACTTTCGGTGGTGATAAGCGCTTCATACATTTTACGTACAAGGTCATCTGTATCGTCAAAACCAAATTTGTAATCATGTAATGCCTGGCGATAGGAATGGTTTTCGAGTATTGACCATAATACATTATTGCCCGCAAGTTTTGTATTTACATTTTTATCTTCAACAGTTGCAAGATGTTTGGATGCTTTGAGATTGGCAGCCTTCTCTGCATAACGTGCAATTTCAGTAAGAAAATAAATAAGGTAAGTGAAAAGACGGGGCGTTTGATCTAACCTGCTGACCAGTATCTTAACTGCATCTGCGTCTGCGATGGTTTCGGTAATTTCTACCTGGTATAAAACCTGCATTACTTTAATCCTGATATTTCTGCGCGTGATCATTTCTGGTAAGAACTTTTCGGGCGCGAAGATAAATGCAGTACACCAATTACACGCTACAATTATGAAGTGAAATTGTTAAGAACTGCTTAAGCTGACGTTTTTTGATTTGGCTGCTTTGGCCACCTTTGCCCTGCGCCTCAACTCACTTTTGATCAATAAAAGCTCACGGCTGGTTTGTCCGTTGATGCTGCTGTTTTCCTGTGCGCGGCGCATTAGATAAGGTATTACATCGCGTATGGGGCCGAACGGAAGGTATTTGCTTACGGAATAACCTGCTTTTGCCAGGTTGAAAGTGATGTTGTCACTCATTCCATATAACTGTGAGAAATGTATATGCGGATGATTGTGCGGAATGCCTTTTAAATCCAATAATTCTGCAGCATGCAGGTTACTGTATTCGTTATGTGTAGCTATAACTGTAGCAATTTCATTTATGTTTTCAATACAATATTCTACCGCAGAATTAAAATCTCCATCAGTAAAAGATTTATCCTGCTGTATAGGCGATGGATATCCTTTTTGTATAGCACGTGCTCTTTCTTTTTCCATGTAAGCACCACGCACAATCTTAACGCCAAGAATAAAGCCTCTTTGCTTTGCAATGCTGTGATACATGCGCAGGAAGTTCATACGGTCATGACGATACAACTGTATCGTATTATAAACAATACATTTTTCTTTATTGAATATCGTCATCATTTCAATAGAAAGCCTGTCGATAGGATCCTGTATCCAGCTTTCTTCTGCATCAATTAAAACACCGATATTTTTCTCAGCCGCAGCTTCGCAAATATCATACATACGTTCACGCACTCTTTCCCATTCCGCATCTTCTTCTTCGTGATCGTGCACGCCGCTACGCAACCGCGGAGCTGAGTTCAATGTTTTCAATAATCCGAATCTTGCTATGCCGGTTATCTTTACGCTGATGTAAGGAATGTTTGGCTGGGTTGCCGCGTATTCTATTACACGTATAAACTGGTCCCTGGCGCTATCAAAATTTTCTTCTCCCTGTTTTGCTTCAACGCCATAATCCAAAATGACCTGCACATCATACCCGCCTAATTTTTTGGCAACCTTAGCTGTTTGTTCAAGCGTTTCACCACCAACAAATTGTTTGAATATTGTCTGGCGTATCATTCCATGAATGGGTAAGCCTGTCTTCATTAAAAAAGGGGTTAACCTAACGCCTATTCCGGCGAACCAGGAATAATTCATTGTACCAAAAAGAAAACGGCCGACCTGCAATTCTTTATTTGTTTTATAGGCAAAGGCTGTTTCTGTATTATTGAAAGAAAGACGCATAACTCGGTGTAATTCTAACTGCGAATATCGGCAAGTAAATAATAAGTAAAAAATTATAACATTAACAGCATATGTTAATTACAATATTTAAAACAACTTCATTAAACCTGAGATGATTTTTTGGCAACTTTCTTAGCAGGTTTTTGTTGCTGTTGCGTTTGTTTGATCCTGAATTGTACAATGCGTTTTATAAGATCTGAAGGCAATGCTTTATCCAAAGGAAATTGTATGGCACCTTTAGAAGTTTTATATGCAGTAAGCTCTTCTTTAAATACCTGCAATGGCAATGAGGTTGGATAAAAACCAATATGATTTTCGTAACCGGCGAAATAAACCAATATACTATTCAGCTTATATGCAGGCATGTTATAACTGATCACTTCTTCTGCCCCGGGCGCAGCTTTTTTTATAGTGTTTCTTAATTGCTGCAATTTCTTTTGTGTGCTTTCAGCAAACAAAGCAATGTAACTGTCTGCATCATTAAACTTTGTACCGGGTTTTATTTGCATAGCGTTAGATTTAAAAGCAAACTTAATCATCAATATAAAATAACTATGTGTCTTAAGCGACAAAAGGCGGGTTGTTTGCGTACAGTTACCGGTAAAATAATTCCAATGCTTAATGGATAAACGATTTTGAATATCTTCATAGTTCTTTGCATTAAAACCAAAATCATGTCAGCAGAAATACCAAACGTTCCGCGTAAGTCGGGTTTTAAAAAATTCCTGAAAATTCTTTTAATACTCATTATCCTGACCGGCATTTTTCTTTTTTGGTGGAATTATCTTTTTGTTTTTGGAGAAGGTGTAAAATCAGGCCAGCTTAATTATGTAGTGAAGAAAGGAAATGTTTTTAAAACCTATGAAGGCAAACTTATACAAAGCGGTTTCCGTACACAGTCAGCAGGTTCCATTCAATCGTATGAATTCGAATTTTCAATTGCCGATGACAGCCTTGCTAATTATTTAATGAATAACAGTGGCAGCTATTATGATCTTCATTATAAAGAATACAAACATACTTTGCCATGGCGCGGATACAGCACTTATGTGGTTGATAAAATAGTAAGCATGCGGCCTGCTACGCATTAATGTAAATAAAAAACTTGTTTATGGTAAAGGAGAAGGATATGGGTTTGCAGGGCCAATCCATTTGGTATGACAGTTATAAGGTTTGTATTCATGCATTAACCATGCAGCAACATCCTTTGTTTCATGCACATTTCTCAGCAGCATATATTCAGGAATATTGTTTGATGGAAAACCCGGATGCCGCCATGCAACTGCATTATTAGTAAGCGCAGGATATTCAGCCAGCCGACCATATTCATAAGGAATCCATGCAGAGCCGGGTGTATTTAATGTCATCAAGGCAACAACATGTGTGCAGTTTAATAAAGCCATTTCAATAATGCCTGCAGTTAATATTGCATTGGCTGTAATGCCTGCAGCTTGCAGGTAAGGGTCAAGCACATCAACCCAATATTGAAATTTATTCTGATAAGCTAGGTATGCCATGCTTAAAGCGTTATCCCTATCTGCCTGCCTGTGCGATACAAATAAGCAAGGGCAATGAGGGGGAGGCGAAAACCTTAAAAGTTCCTGTAGTGCTTTGAGATTTTCAGCAACGGGCTGTTCAACTAATCTTAGCCATAAATTATAACCTCTTGCATTTTCAGGAAAGCGGTTAAAATAATTCTGCTCATCCGGATTGTAAATAAACTCAGGCATATCTTAATTCTGCAATGCTTTTATTTTGTCAAGTGTGGCAGTAAGATCTGCAACAACATCCTGATCTTTTATAAGCGAAATAGCCCGTTCAAGCTCAGGTATTGTTGATTGGAGATTGAATGGTTTTGTTCCGTTATCAACCATTTCGTTGTACAGATCTTCTGCTTTATCAACATTACCGGAAGCAAATGCCATTACCGTTAAGGTTGGTACTGCCCATGGATCAGATGGGTTGTTAACTCTTGATCTTTCACAAGCCATCAACGCAACTATAGCAGCAATGTTTGCATTATCTTCATCGCCTTTTCTTCCACGTGTTCTGTATAATAACGGAAGATTATTTGAAGGATAATAATCGTTAAGATCGGTGCGCATTCCTTTATCATAAGCAGTGATAGCTTTAGATAAATATTGAGGGTCTTTTGTTTCATCAAACAACTTCTTATACCTGCCACCAATCAAACCCCAGCGCTCAGAAGTTTCGCCTTTTAATTTCATCAACTGTTCCAACGCTGCAATGGCTTCAATATGTTTGCCTGTTTTTGAAATAGCAAGATTATATATCTCCTGCACTACCGGTAAATTTTTTGTTACGCCGCTTAAATTATTTACGTAGTCAATTACACTTTGCCATTGTGCGCAATCTCTTAATGAAGTCAATATTTCAACTGCAACACCAGGCAATTTGGGAATGATGGATTTGTATTGATCTATCAGTGCATTCAATGCTGCTTCTCTTTTATCTTTTGGTTGCATACGTGCTGCACGTGCATCTGCAGTAAATTGCGAAAGCTGAAGCAGTTGCCCTCGCATCGAAGTCACAAGTGATTCATCAGGCGCGTCAGGATAACCCGGGATACTGTCGAACACCGGGGAACTTCCGTCAATCAATCCTTTTACACTTTCATTCAACGCTTCACGTACCGCCTTTGCGGTATCATCTGTTATTTCACCTTCGGGTAAAGGATAACGCACTTGTCGCATTTGCGTTATATCAAATGTTTGCTGTGCCCAGGTTGCAGATATCATTACACAACCGGTTCGCTGCGCTGCATGCCTTACACCAATTTCATAATACACATTTGTATTGGGTGTTGAAACATCAGCAATAACAAGATCAGACAGGGCAAGCCTTTCAATCATCTCTTTAATAATAAGTGCGCTCATATCCTGGTCGGCACGTATTGCGTTATAACCGAGATCATCTTCAATAAAAGAATACAGTGCTTTATCCCAAAGTGCATTGTAATCAATAGTGGCAGGACCTTTATCGCTCATGGTTTGCTTTTTTCCATAAGGCATTATCATAAAACAGATAGGCCGCAAACTGTTTTTTTTGGTGTTATCATCAGCCATTTTGCACAGGTTAATTTGTAATAAGATTTTTAAAAGTAATTAAAAAGCAAATGAGAAGGCTACATATCAATATTTAATGATCATGCATTTGCTTCATAATAATCCCACATTATTTTAAAAACTTTTTCCCGCAATTCCTTTGAAGTAAGATTAATGCTTTCTACAGGAGGCAGGAAATGCATTTCTAAAGTATGCGGCAACATGTAAAAAGTTTTATGTACGGGCAAAACTTTTTTGGTATTGAAAACAAGCGTTGGAACTACAGGTTTTTTTGTATCAGTTGCAAGGCGGAATGCGCCATCATAAAATTCTTTTAAAGGCTTATCAGTTCTGTTGCGCGTGCCTTCCGGATAAATAACCATATCCAGATCAATCTGCAAAACTTTCTTCATTTCTTCATAACTTTTACGTCGGCTTGCATCACTGTTTCTGTCAACTAACACACTTCCAAAACTATATATCCATCCGAAAACAGGTATAGAAGAAAAGCTTTTTTTGGCAATGGTTTTATTGGCGCGCGGCATGAATGGTGTTGTTACAGGAACATCCATCAAACTGTTATGGTTGGAAACGACTACACATCCCGGCAAGCCATTAAAATATTGTGCATTTTTTACTTTAAGCGGGCAACCGATAAGATTAAGATAGACAGTCATCCACACTCTTGATACATACCTGTGCCATCTTGCTTTTTGCGGCTCTTTTAAAAAATGGCAAGGACTGTAAAATATATAAGCGATCAGCATGGTTGCAACAAAAAGCAACAAGGCCCATGTTGCCCAAATGCGTGCGAATATTTCTTTAAAGATGTTCATGTAATTTTTACTTGTTCTATCCTTTCGAAATCATCAATATTCAATACTCAATTTTCAATAGTCATTGATTTTTTATGTTGTAAATTGGATATTGGATATTGGATATTGAATGTTTGCTTCTGCTATTACTTTTCAAAAAACACCATGCTGCCGCCAACCCATTCGCGGTCTTTGTTATAGCGTACGCCAATCATTTTTCCTTTGCTGATGCGCGCAAGATTTTGCGTAGCAACAGGCCTTTCTTCGCCATCTTTCCAGAAATAAAAAATTCTTATTTCGGCTTTTGCATTTTCATCCGGCGTAACAATTACATCTGCATATTTTACCTTACGCTGCAATATCCAGTTGTGCGGATCTTTCACATCATCAATATCTTTTTGTGTTACATCAATTACAACTCCCTGGCCTGCGAAAGAGAACAATGGTTTCAACACATAATTTTCAAGATCAGGTGGCATAGTTTTTATATCACTCAAAAAATTTGTTTCAGGAACATATGGATGTTTAATAAACGGCAATGTGTATTTGCTGATGCGGTAAAACCAGTTTGGATGTGGCGCCCATTCAACATCCAGTTCTTCAAATAATATCTTTCCTTTCTCCTGCACTTCCGGTGATTGTTGCTGCAGATCATCAAAGATGACGCGGTTATAAATACGCTTTACTTCAACCTTCTTTCCATCCTGTACATAGAATAATTTCCTGTCTTCTTTCACTAACTCAGTTAAACAAACAATGGGAATGTTTAAATAATCCTGTGTACAATAAAAATCAATTTTTGTTTTTTGCTGATGCGGAAAAACTTCGAGCAGTATTACATTTTCAGGGGCATGATCAGCAACAATTATTTCTTTCAATAATTGTATGTAAGAATCTTTTGTATATCCGCCCAGGTATGAACTATAGTTCGAAGGGATTTCAAAATGTTTGCGTGATACATCATCATCAAAAACCTGGTAAGCAAATAATGTTGGAAAGCCCTGCATCTCTATCAACTGTGGTTCAAGCTCGCCGTTTGCATTTTCACAAATACCAAAATCAAAAGCAATAAAATGAGAATGCTCATTTTCATTTGGCACTTTTAAATCATTTGGGACAGCATTAGCAGTAAGCTTTTTAAAATCAGGCTGCACAATTACATCTACAATGCTTTCGCACGCAGATAAAATTTTTTCTTTAAAATTTTTGTCAACAAATATGGGTGTTTCTGCAAGTCTGAATTCTATTCCGCCCGGATGCTGTGCGTTCATTTCTTCCAGGTAAGCATTATATTTTTCGGGAGTGAATTCAGCATTGAACTTTTTACGCAATGCCGGTACCATAATTTTTTTTTAAGAATTGCAAAATACGAAAGTAGAAATACAAAACTCAAAACATAAAAGTCAAAAGTCTTTTGGTATGTAAAACTTATTGCGCTCTCTTACCTTATTATCTTCAAGCAATTCAAAATAAAACCATCCTGAATGCAGGAAATCTGTTTTATCGAGCAGGAATTGCGGTTGCGGAATATGTTGTATTGCAAAAAGTAGTTTATGAGACTCATCATAAAAACGCAGTCGGTAATTCTTTTGCAATGCATCCGTTAAATATACCTGCACATAACCATCGGTGGTAGTGAATATATGTGTTGAAGGAATCCATTTAATATTATTGTTATAATAACGGATCAGCACATCTGCATCTGTAAGCGAATACAATGTATCGCGCGTATAGTTTACAATCGAATCACGGAATCGTTTATAACCATCGTAACTAAGCTGTGCAATAACGGTATCATCATCATGAATTGTAATAAGAAAACTTTTATCTGCAGCTTTATCTTCAGGTACTTCATTGGTAAAATCAGAACCGGATGCATTCTTTTTAGACTTTGTAAAAAAGAACCTGCCATCTGCCAGCACATAAAAAATGCGGTAATATCTTGCGTTGTAACCATCCGTTACGTCAACGTAACCATTTTGCGGAAGCTCAGGCGACAAAGGCACGAAGATGGTCATGAAATTTCTTACACTATCCCACGAGCGCTGCACATTTAATTGCACAACGCTATCGCCATAAGGATTACGCCATTCAATTTTAACCTTTGTATCAGCCAGTTTTGAAATGGCCATGGTTAAATTCTGTGCATGCGAAACAGCGTTGGAAAAAAGTGCAGGAATAAGCAGCAGAAATATTTTTTTCATAATTACCGCGGGCAAATATATAAGGCATGGCTATAAAAGCACTATAGGGTCTTTAAAAAATTATCACATTTTTTAAGTTATTATTTTGTTACCGGCAAATGAACTCCGGTGTTTTACGGTTGTGTCACTCCCTTCAACTGCATATTTTCATAGCAACTTCGGCTTCCTGTTCGTACAACATTTTTAATAGTTAATTCAAATAAGTTCTTAAATCTTCTCATTTATTTTTGATGAATGAATAAAACCATTCTTATTACAGGCGCAACATCAGGCTTTGGAAAAGCCATCGCCGAAAAATTTGCTGCAGAAAACTGGAACTGCATTATTACCGGCAGAAGAAAAGAAAAGCTGGATGAGCTTGCTTCAGCATTATCACCTAATAAAAACATCCAGGTGTTGCCGTTAGTGTTTGATGTAAGAAAAAAAAAGGAAGTGATTGATGCAATAAATACTCTGCAAAATGAATGGCGCACGATTGATGTGTTAGTGAACAATGCAGGCCTTGCTGCAGGCCGCGATCCGTTTGATGAAGCTTCAATTGATGACTGGGATGCGATGATTGATACGAATGTGAAAGGATTATTGTATGTATCAAAAGCTGTTATTCCATTGATGAAAGAGAAAAGAAAAGGACATATCATAAATATTGGTTCAACAGCAGGCAAAGAAGTGTATAAAGAAGGCAATGTGTATTGCGCCAGCAAGTTTGCAGTGAATGCAATAAGCGAGGCGCAACGCATGGATCTGTTGCCGCATAAAATAAAAGTTACCTGTATAAATCCCGGCGCTGCAGAAACAGAATTTTCATTGGTGCGTTTTAAAGGCGATGCATCCAAAGCAAAAGCAGTATATGAAGGTTATGAAGCGTTGACTGCAGAAGATATTGCCAACACTGTTTATTACTGCAGCACATTGCCTGGACATGTTTGCATAAATGAGCTTGTTATTACCTGTCTTGCACAAGCCAATTCATTTTATACTTATAAAGAACAATAAACTTTTCTGTTTGAAGCTGGCATGATTATCTTTAGTAATAAAAAACTATGTGGTGGATATATGCTTTGCTTTCAGCTGTGTTTGCTTCGCTTACAGCCATCTTTGCAAAAGTGGGTGTAAAGCATGTTGACTCCGATCTTGCAACTGCTATACGAACTGTTGTAATTATCATTCTTGCATGGTCAATTGTATTTTTTAAAGGCGTTGCGCCGGGCATACAAAATCTTACCAAACAAAACTGGTTGTTTTTAATTTTATCAGGATGCGCAACAGGTTTATCATGGCTTTTTTATTTTAAAGCATTGCAGTTGGGCGAAGTTTCTAAAGTTGCACCGATCGATAAACTCAGCGTTGCACTTACAATAATTTTAGCTGTTATCTTTTTAAAGGAATCACTTACATTGAAAGATGCTATTGGCGCGCTGCTGATTATTGCGGGCGCTTTTGTGTTGATACTTTAATACTAATATGATTCACTGTCTGAAGGAAAAGAATTCCTTTTCACATCGTTCACATATTGCTGAACAGCACCTGTTACCTGTTCATACAAATTAAGGTACTGTCTTAAAAAGCGCGGCTTGAATTCTGTGTTGATGCCAAGCATATCATGCATCACCAAAACCTGCCCGTCACAATATTTACCGGCACCTATACCAATGGTTGGAATGCTTAAACTTTCCGTAACTTCTTTCGCCAGTTGTGCAGGAATTTTTTCAAGCACTAATCCAAAGCAGCCAACTTCTTCGAGCAGCTTTGCATCATTGCGCAGTTTGTTTGCTTCTTCTTCTTCTTTTGCGCGCACATTGTATGTTCCGAATTTATAAATGCTTTGTGGCGTTAATCCCAAATGACCCATTACCGGAATGCCTGCTGAGATGATACGCTTTACACTTTCCAGCACTTCTTCGCCACCTTCTAATTTAATAGCATGCGCACCCGTTTCCTTCATGATGCGGATAGCTGAAGCCAATGCTATTTCAGAATTAGATTGATAAGAGCCAAAAGGCAGATCAACAACAACAAGGCATCGGCTTATGCCGCGAATAACAGCTGATGCATGATAAATCATCTGCTCTAAAGTGATAGGCAATGTTGTTTCATGGCCTGCCATAACGTTACTGGCACTATCGCCAACAAGTAACACATCAATGCCGGCGTTATCAATAATTTTTGCAAAAGAAAAATCGTATGCAGTAAGCATGGAGATTTTTTCGCCATGCATTTTCATTCTTAGTAAAGTATTGGTGGTGATTTTTTTTATTTCTTTCTGAGACGTAGACATCTGAATAAAATTTTGGGATGATTAAACTGAATATGGTCCTGCATTAGAATAAAACATATCCAGATGTCAAAATGCAAATATGCTTAATGTAAAAGAATTTCAAAACTTAAACTTGAAATTACCTGGATCAATAATAACAATTTCCCAATCTGCCAATTCTTCTTTTCTCAATCAGCCCATCGTAATTTCTTCATATAAACTCTGTATAAGTCCATCGGCCAAACCAATTTTGGGAACATATATTTCTTCAATATCTGCCCAGCGCATAATGTTCACATATATCTGTAATGCGGGTACAATAACATCAGCCCTGTCGTCTTTCATTTTATACACACGAATGCGTTCTTCCAAAGAATAATTTGAAAACTCTTTGTAATAATCTTTCAATAATTGTAATGATAATGGCTTTCCGTCTTTGCGTTTGCTGAGCGAAAAAACTTTATTGATATTTCCTCCCGAACCAATTGCAATAACAGGCAGCTTACTTTTAATATTCGCTTTTACTTTCGTTTTGAATTCATTCCATTGTTCTTCATCAACCATATTCTTCAACAATCGTATTGTACCAACATTTATAGATTCTTTATACTTCAATTTTCCATCAGCAAAAAAACTAAGTTCAGTACTTCCACCGCCAACATCTATGTACAAATAAGCGTGTTCTTTATCAAGATTTTCTGCAACATGCGTTTCATATACCAACGCAGCCTCTTCATCCCCACTGATTATTGCAATGTCTAAACCCGTTTCCTGCTTTACTTTTCGAAGAACATCTTCACTGTTAGCTGCGTCGCGCATGGCACTTGTAGCACATGCTTTTACCTGCTCAACTTCATACGCTTTCATTAAAAGAACAAAAGCTTTCATGGTTTGTATAAGCATGGTTATTCTTCGTTTGCTTATCTCGGCTTTGTCAAAAACATCGAAGCCAAGACGCAAAGGCACACGAATAAGATTGAGCTTTGTGAAAATTGTTTTACCGCCGTTTTCTGAAACTTCTGAAATTAATAATCGCGCGGCATTGCTTCCGATATCAATCGCCGCGAGCTTCAACAGTCTTCATTTTTTTATTGAGGTAATTATATATTTCAATTTGCGAACGCACTCTTTTTTTTGCAGTAGACGGAACATAATGATTTTGCAATTCGTTATCAAGAATGCGCGCTTTTACATTGTCCTGTAACTGTATACTCAGTATATCTTTCAGTTCATTGCCAAGCGTTTTATTTTTTATAGGAATGGCAGCTTCTATGCGATGATCAAGGTTACGCAACATCCAGTCAGCCGATGAAATAAATATTTTTTCTTTACCGCCATGATGAAATATCAAAATGCGCGAATGTTCGAGATATTCATCAACAATACTTATTGCACTAACACGCTTATGCCATTTTTTGCTGCCGAGTTTTGCGCAACAAATACCACGCACGATAAAGTGAAGCTCAACACCTGAATTTGCAGCTTCATAAATTTCTTCTATCATTTGCGGGTCGCTGAGTGAATTCAATTTTAAAATAATGGAAGCTTTCTTGCCGGCCTTTGCGTTTTTTATCTCGGTGTTTACAAGCTGCGTTAACTGCCTGCGCATATTAACAGGACAAACCATCAGGGTTTTACAGGAGCTCAGGTATTTTGGTTTTGAAGGATTTTCGAGATATTTAAAAATGCGGTTTATATCTGCCATTACATTCCTGTTGCTGGTTAACATACATTCATCAGCATAAACCCTTGCTGTTTTCTCGTTAAGGTTTCCTGTGCTTACAAAACCATACTGAATGATCTTGTTGCCTGTTCTTTTTTTAATAACGCAGATCTTTGCATGCACTTTAACGTTAGGCATCCCTATCAACACTTTTACACCTTCTTCTTCAAGCACCTGTTTCCACATAAGATTCGGCTCTTCATCAAAACGGGCGCGCAATTCAAGCATAACAACAACACTCTTTCCGTTTCTTGATGCGTTTATAAGCGCATTAATAATTTTTGAATTTGAAGCAAGCCTGTATGCTGTTATTTGTATGGAAACAACTTCAGGATCCATTGCAGCTTCGCGCAAAAGATCTATAACTGAGTTAAACGAATGATATGGAAAATGCAATAAAACATCATGTTTTAAAATAACATCTGTTACACGCATTGAAGTTGCCAAAGCAGGATGTGTGAATGAGCCGCGACGCACTTTTTTTTGTGCAAACACATCTGGAAAATCCATAAAATGCCTGAAGTTGTGTATGCGGCCACCGGGAATAATATTATCCTTTCTTGAAAGATTTAATTTCTTCATTAAATATTCAAGCAGGCCTGAATCCATTTCTTTATCAAACACAAAACGCGTAGGCTTACCTATGCGGCGGTTGCGAATACCTTTTTCAATTTTTTGAACAAATGAAGTTGTTATATCGTTATCAATATCCAGCTCTGCATCTTTCGTTACTTTAAAAATATAAGATTCAAATTTTGTATAATTGAAATAAGAAAATATATAAGGCAGGTTGAAACGTATAACATCTTCCAGCAAAATAATATGTTGCTGACCATCAGTGGCGGGCAATTGTATAAAGCGCCCGAATATTCGGCTGGGCACTTCTATCAATGCATATTTCTGATTGTAGGCTGAATCTTCTGTATGCATTACCACACCGAGATAAATACTTTTTTCGCGCAGGTAAGGTAATTGCGGAAGGCTTTCAATCATCAGCGGAATAATATTTGAACGCACTTCTTCTTCAAAAAAAGTACGCACAAACTGTTGCTGCGTTTTGTTCAGTTTCTTTTCATCAATCAAAAAAATATTCTGCTGCTGCATCTCTTTTAATATGTCCTGCCATATCCGGTTAAACTCATTCTGCTGGCTAAGTACAATGGTTTGGATCTCGTCAAGTATCTGGCCCGGGTTGGTTTCAAGATGCATGTTGCCTTTCTTACCACCGAGTTGTATCATACGCTTTAGCGTTGCCACGCGCACACGAAAAAATTCATCCATGTTATTGGAATGGATACCGAGAAAACGAATACGTTCTCTTAAAGGAACAGTTGGGTCTGCTGCTTCCTGCAACACCCTTGCATTAAAGCTAAGCCAGCTTACATCTCGCGGAATTAAATTTTTCATACGTAAGAAATTCAAATATAAAAAAGCCCGCAATTGTTCAACGTTAAGTTTTATCCTAACGCTATTTAATTATTCAAATTAATACAGGTTGATGAAATTTCTTTTATCAACCTGTATTTTAAAAACGTAGGCCTTAAGGTATACAACGATTATTAAAAATTATTGAAATTAAAAGCTTTACAGGCTCCTGATCTTTTCAATAATACCTGTTGTTGAAAAACCCGGAAGCAATGGATTTATAACAACACGGCCGCCATTGGCAATAACTTCTTTTGCACCAACAATAGTTTCAACAATATAATCGCCGCCTTTGACCAATACATCAGGCATAACTTTTTTTATCAGTTCAAGCGGAGTATCCTCTTCAAAAACAATTACTGCATCTACTATTAATAAGGAAGCAAGAATAAGCGCTCTTGCATGTTCATTATTTACGGGCCGGTGTTCGCCTTTTAATTTTCTTACACTGCAATCTGCATTTAAACCCACAATTAAACAATCGGCTTCTTTTGCAGCCTGTGATAAAGAAAAAATATGGCCTTCATGTAAAATATCAAAACAGCCATTGGTGAATGCAATAGTTTTGCCCACTATACGATTTCGGTTTAACCAGGATGCAAGTTTTTCAGTAGAAGAAAAGATCTTTTCTTCAATTGCTTTAATGTTTTTCATTTGATGTTTTGGTTTTTTAATTTATACAGCAGCTACTTTACCGGTATAGTAAGAAGTGTTTAAGTTGCTGTTTGCCTGCTCGGCTTTTTCAATTATAGAAAAATCTGAAAGTAACAATGCTTTGTTTCTTTTAACGCAAACATCATGTTCAAAATGAACAGAAGGTTTGCCATCGCGCGTGCGTATTGTCCAGCCATCGCTATCTGTGTAAACATCTTTTGTTCCCATGTTGATCATAGGTTCTATAGCGAGTGTAGTATTTTCTTTCATAGTTTTTCCAATGCCACGCTTACCATAATTAGGAACCTGCGGATCTTCATGCAAGCTTCTTCCCAAACCATGGCCAACCAGTTCACGCACCACACCATAACCATGTTTTCGTTCTGTGTATTCCTGGATGGCATAAGAAATATCGCCAACACGATTTCCGACAATGGCTTTTTCAATGCCTTTATATAAAGAATCTTTGGTAACACGCAACAACTGCAATACAGCATCGCTTGCTTCGCCCAATAAAAAAGTATATGCATGATCGCCATGCCAGCCGTTTAATATCACACCAAAATCTATGGAAACAATATCGCCTTCCTTTAATGCAACATTATTTGGAAAACCATGCACTACAACATCATTTACCGATGCGCAAATAGTGTAAGGATAACCGCGGTAATTTAAAAATGATGGTATGGCCTTATGATCGCGGATAAATTCTGAACAAAGCCTTTCTATCTGTAAAGTGGTAACGCCGGGTTTAAGCATGGTGGCAACTTCTGTAAGCGTTTGGCTAACCAGCCTTGCACTTTGCTTCATCAATTCAATCTCGGCATCTGTTTTAATAATTATCATAATATTCTTGTGGTAAAGGCTGCAAATTTCATGAAAAATTTTTAAGTGTGTGTTATTAAAGAAGCATGATTAACTTCTTTATATAGCGATAATGGCAGAAAGTTTGGTTTAGAACGGGCTACTATCCTCATTAATGCATAAGGTGGAAGCAACAGCAGCAAAAAATGATGACTAAGATTTTAACGGGCAGAAAAGTAAAGGCAAAATTCTTTAACAGGCATTGCTCAGGTATTGACTAAATATTACCAATATCAGTTTAAAGAATAAGAAAAATCAGATCAAAGAGAGACAAAACAGAGATAAATTGTATCTTTTGTTCCTCTTTTGTCTCTCTTTGGTCCCTCTTTGGTCCCTCTTTGGTCCCTTTTTGGTCCCTTTTTGGTATATTTAAAATAGTTATTAAACAATATTTTGTTTCCTGTTTTACTTATGCATGATTAATCGCAGCAACGGGTTCTTATAGTATTTTGCAGCATGGATCTTATTTACAAAATGTTCCGGTTTGGTCTTGTAGGCCTGTTGGGAATGGTTATCGATTTTTCAATAACCTGGTTTTGCAAAGAAGTATTGCGCATAAATAAATACGTCGCAAACAGCCTTGGATTTATTACCGCTGCCACCTGTAATTTTTTTTTGAATATGTTTTGGACGTTCAATGCCAGCAGTACCAACGAAGAAGTTTATTTTGTGAAGTTTATTGTTATATCGCTTGTGGGTTTGGGATTAAATAACCTGTTTATTTATTTGTTTAATAATAAGCTTGCTTTAAATTTTTATTTATCGAAACTGATTGCTATCGGGCTTGTTTTCATCTGGAATTTTGCTGCCAATAATTATTTTAATTTTCATTAATCATTTAAAGAAAATTTCTCTTTAATATGATGAAATAAAAAAGCAGCTTTTCAGCTGCTTTAAATATTATTGTTGTTTTGGAGGTTGGGGCGGTGGTGGCGGTGCCTGGCCAGGAGCTCCCGGGGCAGGCATATTGCCATTGTTCATTCCCATGCTGGCTTCATCAGGGTGCGGACTACCACGATGGCAGGTAAAACATTTTATTACTGAAATGGTATCTGCCATTGTTGAATTTTCCATATTAAAATATTTTCCATTGATCTCACTCGTCATCTTCATCATATAGCGGGCAATTCCTTTTTCTTCTTTTTCATCACTTGCAAAATCAGGTCCTGTATTGCCAAAAACATGACAGAAATTACAACGAACTCCAAGCGCAGCAGTATAACCATGCATAATATGATCGAGACTGTCTTTGCTTATATCCTGTGGTAAAACTTTAAGATTTTTAAAAATGCCGGTGTCTTTCATTGTAACCGGTTTTGCTACCGGCGCATTTGTTTTAGTTGGTTTTGTTGCAGCTACGCTAACGAACACGCAGGCCGCGAGAAACAATACCAGGTTTGCCTTTCTTTTGTTTGATTTTATCATATCAGTTGTTTTTCAGCGGTAAAATACTTGTTTTTTTTGTTGAACAAAATTTTTTGCGACGAAACCTTTAATCAACACTATAAATAATTCCGGCTTTTTTACGAATAGCATCAAGTGTTTCTATCAAAAGCAATGAATCCGCATGTGTCATAACAGGGCTTTCAGTTAAGCCTTTTTCCAAACATTCGCAAACATGTCTTGCTTCATGTTCATAACCCCAGCCTTTTTTTTCATCATCTGCTTCAATGATTTGTTTTTCCGGTGGCTTGCCCGTATAAAATTCTATAGTGGTAAACGGTGTGTAATAACGATACGTTAAGCGCACACGGCCTTTGGTTCCGTTTATTTCAGCTTCTGTTGCCGTATCAGTTAAAAAAGTAGAGAACATTTGTACAAGCTTTCCATCATTGTATTTGAAAGTAACGGCACATTCTTCATCAGTATTCTTTTCTGTTAATGTTGCGGTTGCGGTTATTTCATCAGGCTTGCCTAAAAAATATAAAGCTGTAAACACATTGTAAATGCCAATATCTAAAATAGTACCACCACCTAATGCCGGATCAAGCAAACGCGATGGTGCATCGGAAGGCGCCTTAAAACCAAAATTCAACAGCATGCTTTTTACTTCGCCCAACATTCCATCATTGATCATCTGCTGTACTCTTTTGTAAGGTTGAAGAAACTTCGTCCATACAGCTTCCATCAAAAAAACTTTTTTATCACGCGCTGCGTCAATCATTTCCTTTACCTGTTTATGATTGATGGCAAAAGCTTTCTCGCATAACACAGCTTTATTGTTGTTGATGCAAAGCAAAGTATGTTCATGATGATGGCTGTGCGGCGTTGCAACGTATATCACATCAACCTTATCATCTTTTACCAATGATTCATAACTGTTATGTATGTTCTTTACATTAAACTCTTTTGCGAAAGCTTCAGCAGATGTTGCACTGCGTGCACCGCACGCAACAAGTTGTGCATTTTCTACCAGCTTAAGATCAGATGCAAATTTTCTTGCAATTCGGCCGCAGCCTAAAATTCCCCAACGTATCATATTTATTATTCTTTAATGAATTTTAAAGTTTCGGTTTTATCATCGCCATAAATTCTTACCAGGTAAACTCCATTCTTATAAGCTGATATATTCAA
Organism: Bacteroidota bacterium; assembly: GCA_013286425.1. GTDB lineage: Bacteria > Bacteroidota > Bacteroidia > Chitinophagales > Chitinophagaceae > Parafilimonas. The sequence goes on along the minus strand of JABDFS010000020.1, from coordinate 19,630 downwards.
TGTTGTTGCATTTTGTTTTAATGCAAAGGATTGCAGCAATTTTCCTTCCTCATTAAACAATTGCAGTTGCTTATTTTTAATTGATGCAGCTGAAATAGTAATTGAATTATGTGCAGGATTAGGAAATATAGTTGCATTTACTTCTGAACCCGCTTCCTGTAATGAATTACCTGTTATGAATGCAGGCGCATCTCCTGAACATATAGTTTTCATCAGGTGAATATCTTTAACTGCAATACCACCATCTACTGTTTCAATGTTTTCTATAACTTTTTTTACACCGGAGATCTCTTCATCCAGATAAAAAGTTTTTGGAGTCTCTTTATAATTGTAATCAGGCAGTGTATAATCAGGACATATTCTTCCTGCAGAATCATATTTATTGATATAAGTGCCATCGACCTGGTAATTCAAAGTGGCTATACCATTTGGGTTAATAACATATGCATCAACATTATACAATGGAATTTTATTTTTAGTAAGGTATTGTTTTAAAGCAAAGCCATTATATGGGATAAGAATACCATTTGTTATAGTTTCATTTTTATCAACCGAAGTAATGTAATAATATTCTTTTTCTTCTTCTCCATTCCAATGATCATAATAACCCAGCACCTGGTATTTGCCTTTGTTTTTAAAAAGGTAAAGGGGTGTATTATAATCATCTACTTCTAAAAGATTAAGGTTGAATGGTCGATAAGAAATTTCATTGCCCGATGAATCAGTAAGCAGCAGGTAAGAGGTCGATATTCCCAAAAGCGCTTCCTGGTAATTGAGCGCTAAAAGATATCCGCCATTATAAGATTCGGTAATAGCATTTACATGCAGGTATTGATACGATTGATTATAAAGATTTTTAAACCCCGTTTCAAATATTATGTTGCCGGCTTTATCGAATTTCAATATCCGCATTTGATCTGTTGTTGAAGAATGTGGCTGCATTCGATAAACTATAACATAATTGCCTTTTGAATCTACCATTAAATTATCCGGATAGATATAGTAATTACTATAGTCTAACTTTAAACTCTTCAACCATTCAATTTTGCCGGTGCTATCACATTTGAATAAAGTAAGTTGATGATTGCCGGTTATGGTATTATTCATAAACCCATAACATATAAATCCGTTGTCAGGCGTTTCATTTATATTAACACTTTCTCCTGTGCCTGTTCCATATAATTTTTCCCATAGAATACTACCTGTTTTTCTAAGGCGTGTTATATAAAGGCCGGAGTCTATAGTTATTGCAGATAAAAAGTTGCTATTTGTTGCCTGTATAATTATTCCGCGAAGTGTGAATCCATTATCAATTTTAATTCCATCAGAAAATGTTTGCTGTGCGCATATTTTTAATGAGCAAACAACAGAAAAGATAAAAAGCTGAAGTAAAGTTTTTTTCATAGTGCTATTTTAGATTCATCAAATCTAACTAATCTCTATGCTGCAATTCACCCATTCATCATCAAACTTTGCATTGTATTTTTTATAGAAGTTGATTGCAGGTTCATTCCAATCCAGCACCTGCCAAACAATGCCGCTAAACTTTCTTTCTTTTGCTTCTTCAATTAAACGGTCAAATAATAATTTACCGATTCCTTTGCTGCGCGATTGTTCTGTAACAAGAATATCTTCCAGATACATGCGCTGGCCTTTCCATGTTGAATAACGGATATAATAAATGGCAAAGCCTTTAACTATACCATCTTCTTCAGCCACAAATCCATACCACACAGGCATTTTCCCAAATCCACTTTCAATAAAATGATCTAATGTAACTGTTACTTCCTGTGGCGCTTTTTCGTATTCGGCAAGTTCCTGTACAAGCTCCAGCAACCTTGCACAATCTTCTTTAATTGCTCTGCGAATTTGTATACTCATTTATTTTATGTTTTCTGTTAAGCGTAGTACTTCTTCAGCGCAGCCAAATGCAAGCGTAAAGCCGCTTCCGCCATGGCCATAATTATGGATGATATTTGTGCCTGCTTCATGTTCAACTCTTACTTCATTTCTGTATGGACGAAGCCCTGCCCAACTGCCAATAACTTTTTGTTGCTTCAGCTCAGGGAAAGTTTTATAGGCTATATTCAAAATACGTTCAATGGTTGCAGGCTCTGTTTTTTCTTCAAAAACATTTTCTTCATAAGTTCCGCCAACAATCATTGCATCTTTTCGCGGAACAAGGTATAAAGGCATTTCGTTATCAAGATATACAGGCCGGCTTGTATCAGTTTCAATCAATGCAATTTGTCCGCGCACAGGAATTACTGTTTTATCATTACACAATTCACGCGCACCTAAAGCAGAACAATTAATGATAACATCAAATGAAGAAAGCTCATTAAAATTATTGATGGCTTTTTGTTTGAAAACAACATTTCTGTCAAGAAGAATATTTTGCAGGTAAGGAAGAAACAGTTGCGTTTCTATCAGTGGGACCAACACCTCGTATGTTTTAAAAACACCCGGTGGTAACTCGTCCTGTGGAATAATTTTACAGGCGCCCGGCGGCATAAATTCAATCCATACAGGTTCTTCTTCAACAACACCGTCGCGCAATACTTTTATCAATTGTTTCATACTGATGCCTGTGTTTGCATCTTTTGAAAGTTCTTCATAAAAATTATATGAATGACGGCACCAGTTGATGCCCCGTTTATCGTTGCGTATGTGATAAGGAAACCAAAACGCAGCTGCACGGTTTGATGTAATGTTGGGTGAAAAATCTTTTGCGAAAACAGTTATGTTGTAATTTTTTTCACTTAAAAAATAAGCGCAGGAAAGGCCGCTTATACCTGCTCCGACAATCGCAACTTTTTTGCTCATGATTATTCTAATGCATTATTAAAATCTGTCAGGATATCTTCAATATTTTCAAGGCCAACACTCATTCTTATCAATCCATCTGTAATACCAAATTTTAAACGTTCATCTCTTGAAACACCATAATGGCTCATTGATGCCGGATGCGAGATCAATGTGTCTGCAGTACCCAACGAAACAGCGCGCGTGCACATATTAAGTTTATCAATAAAATTCTTTCCTGCATCTAATCCGCCTTTCAATTCAAAGCTTAGCATTGCGCCCGGTTGTTTCATTTGCTTTTTTGTAATTGCATAATCAGGGTGTGATTCAAGGCCGTTATAATTTACGTGCTCAACTGCTTTATGTGCCTGCAGAAATTGTGCAACTGCAGCAGCATTGCTGCAATGCCTTTCCATTCTTAACTCAAGTGTTTTAAGTCCGTTCAATAAAAGAAAAGCATCAAACGGGTTTGAATTTCCGCCTAATAAACGATGCCATTTAGTGGCTTTGGTTTTCATAAATTCAATATCTCTTCCAACTAATATTCCGCCTATTGCAGTGCCATGGCCATTTAAAAATTTTGTGGTTGAGTGAACAATAAAATCAACACCATATTTAAAAGGCTGCTGCAGGTAAGGCGTGGCAAAAGTGTTATCAACAGATACTATAATATTATATTGCTTTGACAGTTTTGTTATAGCCTCTATGTCCACACATTGAATGGTTGGATTAGCCGGTGTTTCCAAATGTACCAGGCGAATATTTTTATTCTGTTTGATAGCTCTTTCAGTAACATCAGGGTCGCGCAGATCTGCAATAATTATTTTGATGCCATTTTGCTCAAGCACTTTATGCAGGTATTCATGCGTGCCGCCATATAACGAGAAATGCGACAACACCGCATCGCCGCTTTTTAAATTACTCTGGAACAAATTGCTTAATGCAGCCATGCCGCTGGCATGCAGAATTGCTTTTGCTTTAACATCATTACCTGCTGCATCTTTCAGTTTAAAAGTTTCAAGCGCGGCAATAATTTCTTCCGCAGGTTTGAATGTAGGATTATCCCATCTTGAGTAAATAAAACCATCTTCTTCACCTGAAAACCGGCGCATACCTTCATCAGCATTACCAAAAGTAAATGTTGATGTGGCATAGATCGGGGTAAGATGCGATGATTGCGAAAGACTATGCTGTGATTCGTGCAATACAAGAGAACTGATTCCTGAATAATTAAATTTTTGTTGCTTCATAATTGAGGCGCAATTTATGCAATGCGTAAGAAAGATGCTTTAATTGCATTGCCTCAGAAATCAGTATCAAAAATCATATTCAATGTTTATTCATGCACTGCTATAACAGGAATGGTGCTTTCGTATGCAAGTTTTTTTAAGTGCCCAGCATTAAAAAGTTTGTGCATCACTGAATGTTCTTTCTGTATGGTGATGATCAGGTCAATACTTTTATCCCTTGCAAATTGTTCGATGGCTTCATCAACATCATATAACCTCAAAAAATAAAATTCGGGATTAAAATCTGCAAACATATCAGCCAGTTTCTGCCGTTCTTCTGCAAAAGTTTCTGACAGCGCTATATAATGTTCGCTGTTTACATTTACGATATGCAGATTGGCATTAAAAGCAGTCAGGATTTTTTTTATTGGAGAAGAAGGCGTGGTACTGTTTGTGTTTTTAAGATCAGTAGCAAGCAATACATTTTTTATTTCGTTGTACTCTGCATTTGCAGGAATGATCATTACAGGACAAAATTTATTCTCCGCCATTTTTAAAGCATTGTTGCCTACAAAAACCTGCGCTAACGCTGACCGGTTGGTGATGCCCATTATTATCATGTCTGCTTCGCGGTGACGGGCTAATTTTTCAAGCTCAGTAATAAAATCGCCTGTTTCTGAAAGCAGCGTAACATTAGCAGATTTGTTTATCAAAAGTTCTTCTTTTAATTTCTCAAGGCTTTCCATCCTGTTATCATAAGAATCAGGTTTATCGCAAACATGGTAAAGCAGTATTTCTGTTTCGGGCGAAGCAGCAAGTATTTTAACTCCGTATTTTGCGGCATTTAAAGATGACTCGGAAAAATCTACAGGAATGATAACGAGTTTCATAATGATTAATTTATTGTATAGTAAAATAAAATGTTTTTTTGCAACGTTCAAAATGAAATGCATTACAGTGTTGCATGAGATGTTATAGAATTCAAAAGGTTTTCATGCTGATCGAAAAAAAATTTATTCACTTAAACAAGTTTGCGAATAACATAAATTTGTCCGCATTGTAAAGATCACAACAGGTATGGCAGTTAAAACAAAATCACTCAGGCGCAGCAAACCGAACTACATATACAGTATAATTGGCGTTGCATTAGTGTTATTGATTCTTGGAATTATGGGCTGGATGTTTTTAAACCTCGCCCAGGCAGGAAACGCTTTTAAAGAAGATATTCGCATCAGTGCTTACCTGCGCACCATGAATAAAGACAGCATTACGCAGATACAGCAATACATCGCATCAAAACCTTATGCAAAAAATGTTGAGTATGTAAATAAGGAAAAGGCGAAAGACATCTGGAACAAAGACAATAACGAAGACTGGAATAAAATTTTAGATGTAAACCCTTTGCCGGAAAGCATAGATTTTTATGCAAAAGCTGCGTATGTAAATACAGACAGCCTCAATAAAATCTCTGCTGATATCATGCGTTTATACGGTGACCAGATAACTGATCTTCAATATCCTTCCGGGCTTGTGAATAATTTGAATGAACGTGCATCAAAACTTGGATTGATATTTCTTGTAGTTACAGTTGTGCTTTGTGTAATTGTTATTATCAGTATTGATACAACCATACGTCTCGCCATGTTCAGTAATCGCTTTCTTATTAAAACCATGCAGATGGTTGGCGCAACACGGGGGTTTATTGCAAAGCCAATGGATATGCGCGCTATAATAAATGGTTTAATAAGCACCGCAATTGCTATTGCAATTTTATTTAGCCTGATAGAATGGGCAGAAAACCAATTCCCGCAATTAAAAGCCATTCATAGTAACACGCTTACACTAATTCTGTTTGGCGGAATGATGTTGATAGGTGTTGGAATTTCTTTGTTCAGCACACACCGCAGCGTAATAAAATATCTTAAAATGAAATTGGATGATCTGTATTAAAGATTTGATACAGCTTAGTTCATCTTCAGCGGAGCAATAAGATCAAAGGGCGGAATATTTACCTGAAATACTTTTTTGCTATTAAGATTTTCCATTTCGTAAGTGCCGAACATGCGGCCCATTTCGCTGCGCAGATTACATCCGCTTACATATTGAAACTGCTTGCCTGTTTGTAATACAGGCTGAACACCTACTACACCTTCACCTTCTACAAAACGGGTTTCGCTGTTGCTGTCAAATATGTTCCAGCTACGTCGCAATAATTTTACACTAAAGTTATTATGATTGGAAATTGTTATTCTGTAAGCAAACATAAATTCTCCCTGAGCAGGATTACTGTAATCTGCCTGGTAAAAGCTTTCAACACTTATTTCGACGCCTTCTGAAATCTTCGAGATCATATCATTGTTTGCACAATAAAGATAGGTATTTGAAGTAATTTTTACCTGTTATTTATTGAAGCGCGCAGCATTCAAAACAACATATGAAACAACTTCAGATACCATTAAAAATTATTTGCGATCAGCGCCTTGACGAGCAAGCATCCAGCCCGGATATTCCGGCGCAAGTTTGCTTATGTCATCCAGTTGCTTTAATTCTTCTTCACTCAATACAACATCAATGGCTTTTAAATTATCTTCCAACTGGTGATTATTTTTTGCACCAATAATGACAGTTGTAACAGCCGGCTGGTGTAATAACCACGCTAATGCAATTTGTGCCACTGAAACATTTTTTGACCGGCCAATTGGCTCCATCGCTTCAATTATATCAAAAGCTTTTTCTTTATTTACAGGAGGGAAATCAAAGTTCACGCGACGCGCATCTTCAGGATTTTTAGTACGTGAATATTTGCCGCTGAGCAATCCGCCTGCAAGCGGGCTCCAGACCATAAGTCCAACTTTCTGATCATTCAGTAAAGGGATTATTTCTCGTTCAAGATCTCTGCCCGCAATAGTATAGTAAGCCTGCAGCGAAACAAATTTTGCAAGATTATGCTGCGTTGAAAAAGCAAGCGCTTTCATCAGTTGCCAGGCTGCTAAATTGCTGCAACCAATGTAGCGTACTTTACCGCTTTTCACAACATCATCTAACGATCTTATTGTGTCTTCAAGCGGTGTTGCCGCATCGAAGCCGTGGATTTGGTAAAGATCAATATAATCAATATTTAAACGCTTAAGGCTTTCATCAACCTGTTGCATAATATGCTTGCGGGATAAGCCCGTGTCATTTGGGCCATCACCCATTTTGCCACGCACTTTCGTTGCAATAACAAGATCATCTCTTTTTAAACCTAAACTTTTTATTGCCTGGCCTGTTAACTGTTCAGACAATCCTTCAGAATAAACATTCGCCGTATCAATAAAATTTATACCTGCATCTACCGAACGTTTTACAATTTCATTTACTTCCTGTTGAGGCAATTGACCAATGGCAGACCAAATGCCGCCCTTGCTGCCGCCAAATGTCATTGTACCTAAACATAATTCAGAAACTTTAATACCTGTGTTACCTAAAAATTTGTATTTCATAAGTTGATTGTTGTTTGAAAAATTATAGAATGGGAACATGCAATAATTGTCCAGTTTTATTGCAATAACTGTAGCCTTTCATCGAATTAAAAGAATTTTATACCCAAAAGTAAATTGCTGTTTGCAGCAATTTATCAACAGCATAAACTTCTTAATTGTTTAACATAGCACTATAAACCTCTCTGTAACCATGAGCCATTTGCTCAACGCTGAAGTTTGTCCGGAGCATATCATAAGAAGTTTGCCCGTGCGCTTTTAAAAGCTCATGATTGTTGAAATATTGATTGATAAAATCAATGGCTTGAGCGGGATAATTATATAAAAATCCATTAATGCCATTTTCAACAAGATCATTATTACCGGGACAATCTGTTAACAGCAAAGGAAGACGCATGCTCATTGCTTCCAGGACTGCATAAGACAATCCTTCCCATAAAGCAGTTGAGATATAAAGATCTGCCAGGCGAAGATTTTTTTCTACCTCACTACGATCAACCCAACCTGTAATTTCTATGTTAGGCGAATTGAGAAATTCGCGTTCGTTACCGTCGCCAATCCATATAAACCTGATCTTATCATTATCTGTAAAGGCAGAAGCGATATGATTGAATAAAGCCGGGTTTTTTTGCCGCATTGCGCGTCCGGTGGTAACGATCGTGAAAATATCACCCGGTGCTTTTTTCTCCGGTGACTCAGGAAAAAATTTACCATTGTTAACATGGTTGGCTTTAATGCCAATGCGTTTGTAAGCATCCGCTTCAGATTTTGAAACACCAATAACTTTTGCAGGAAATATGCTTACAGCTCTTTCTATAGTTGCAAAAGCCGTGCGTGCAAAAGCTGATACATCTTTACGCAAAAAGGTTGCACCATGAGGAGCATAGATAACATGTTTATTTCCGGTTCTTCGCGCAGCAATTCTTCCTAAAATACCTGCTTTTGCAGAATGAAGATGAATTACATCAATATCTTTTTCGCCCTTTAAAATTTTTATTAAATGCCGCAAAGCCTTTATATCTTTTCCGGGAGAAATTTTAGTATTTACTTCTGGCCAGGCTATAAATTTTACATCTGCAGGAAATGATTTGTAAGCTTTATCAAAAAAATGATGCCTTCCATATATTATAGTATGTTGGATATCCGGAGTGCTGTTAGTCAAACATCGTAAAAATTCAATCACTCCGCCTTCAAAAGCTTCAGTTACATGAATAATCTTCATTGTACAAATTTAATGTCTAAGCAGATTTTTTAAAATCTATTACTTTAAGTTGTATCATCCGTTCCCCATTCCATTCATTAATATCGAGCGTATACACAACATCAAATAATCCATTCATTTCAAGCAAATGAAATTTCTCTGCAAGGTTAAAACCAATTCCGGTGAATACTATTCCATTCTGATCAAAAACAAACCGGATATGCTGTTCTTTCATAACTTTTGAGTACCCGGTATCTCTTACATTACGGGTTATAAAAACAGGCCGCATGTTAGCCGGCCCAAAGGGCTCCATCTGATCAATGATACTTAAGAAGGTAAAATTGATGCATTTAAAAGGAAGTTCTGCATCAATAATAATTTCAGGAACAAGCTGTTCTTCACTAATTGTTTCCGCTACTATTTTTTCAAAACTGTCGATAAAATCGGGCAATTTATTTTCATACATCGTTAAACCCGCGGCTGCAAAATGACCACCATAGCCCAAAAGGTGTTCACGGCATGCGTGTATTGCTTCATACAAATTAAACCCTGGGACACTTCTTGCACTGCCGGCAATTACATCACCACTTTTAGTTAACACGACTGTTGGCTTATAATAATTTTCAATAAGCCGGGAAGCTACGATTCCAACTACTCCTTTATGCCAATGTTCTTTATATACAACAGTTGTTTTTCTCGTTTTTGAATCCAGGTCATTTTCAATAAGGAACAATGCTTCATCAGTTATACTGGTATCTGCTTCTTTTCGTTCAGTATTATCGTTATGCAGTATGCCGGCGTATTCTAGTGCTTTATTATAATCCGTTTCAATAAACAACTGCACCGCTTTTTTTGCGTCATCCATTCTGCCTGCTGCATTTATCCGGGGTGCTACAATAAATACAAGACTGTTTATGTGAACCCTCTTTTGCATGCCTGCTAAATTCAAAAGTGCTTTTAAACTTACAGCAGGATTCTCATTCACCTTTTGCAAACCAAAATGAGCGAGTACACGGTTTTCGTTATCAATAGGAACTATATCTGCGGCAATAGCTACTGCTACAAGATCAATGTATTTTAAGTAAGAATCTGGCGGAAGATTAAGCTCTTCACTTAGCGCCTGCATTAATTTAAATCCTACACCGCAGCCACATAATTCTTTATATGGGTAATTACAATCTTGTTGTTTAGGATTTAATATTGCGACAGCCTTCGGTACTTCCTCATCAGGTAAATGATGGTCGCAGATAATGAAATCTATATTTAACTGCTTTGCAAACGCAACCAATGCGATCGATTTAATACCACAATCCAATGAAATGATAAGGCTAAACTTATTTTCAGCGGCGAATTCAATTCCTGCCTTCGAAACGCCGTAACCTTCCCTGTACCGATGTGGTATATAATAAGCAACATCTTCGTAAATAGACTTTATGAATTGATAAACACATGCAACTGCAGTTGTACCGTCTACATCATAATCTCCAAAGACCAGGATTTTTTCTTTGTTGTTTATGGCATCAATAATACGGTTAACAGCTCTCAGCATATCCTTCATCAACCAGGGGTCATGCAAATGATTAAGCTGAGGCCTGAAAAAGTTATGCGCTTTATCGAAAGTATCAATGCCTCTTTGTACAAGAATGCTGCACAATAACCTGTTTATATGAAGTTGTTGCTGTAGATACTCAACCTTTTCATCATCGGCAGGTAATATTTTCCATCTTTTTTCCATTAATATTCTCTGTCTGTTGTATAACGAACTAAATCTTCTAATGCATCGCGAACTTCGGTTTGTTCAAATTCATATAATATATTCATAGCCTCATCTCTTAAAGATAACATTTTGGCTGTCGCATATTTAACTCCACCGGCATCTTTAACCGCTGCGGTTACAAATTTTACTTTTTCCTTGTCCCGGTTTTCATTTTTAATAATGTAAATTATTTTTTTTCTGAGATTTTTATCACACTGGTTTAAAGTATAAATTATTGGCAGCGTTAATTTCTTTTCCCTGATATCCAGACCAAGAGGCTTTCCTACTTCTTTTGGGCTGTAATCAAATAAATCGTCTTTTATTTGAAAGGCCATCCCAACCTTTTCACCAAATTGTTGCATTTTTTCTATATTATTTTCATTATTAAAAGTTGTGGAGGCCCCTGCGCCACATGCCGATGAAAGTAAAGAAGCTGTTTTACCTTTAATAATTTCATAGTAAACTTTCTCATCCAGGTTAAGATTGCGGGCTTTTTCAATTTGCAATAATTCACCTTCACTCATCAACTTTACTGCTTCTGAAATTATCTGCAAAACTTTATAATCTTTGTTGTTTAAAGAAAGCAACAACCCTTTTGAAAGTAAATAATCACCAACCAAAACTGCAATTTTATTTTTCCATAATGCATTGATTGAAAAAAACCCACGGCGTTCGTGTGACTCATCAACCACATCATCATGTACAAGTGTAGCGGTATGTAATAATTCAACTAAAGAAGCAGCACGATAAGTTGAAGTAGTGATTTCGCCGCCAAGTTTTGCGCTGAGCAATACAAACATTGGCCGCATCTGTTTACCCTTTCTTTTCACGATATATTGCATGATTCTATCCAGTAGCGGCGCATTACTTTTTACAGCTTCGCTAAAGTAATATTCAAACTTTGTTAAATCTTGGTCTATTAATTGTATTGCTTTCTTCATTAAAATTTTTGAAACTGTTGCAAGATATGTGAAAAGTAATTGGAAGATGTAATGCAGCAAAACGAATCAACCTCTTGTCATAAAGGGGGTTGTACTGGAAGAAAATAAGTTGTAAAAATTTGGTATTTCGTTATCTATATATATTTTTGTAAATGTATTTATTAAAGGGAAACATTAAACAATCTAAAAATTTACCTATGGTAAGCAAAAAACTGAAATTGCTCTTAGCCCTTGTGGGACTAATGCAGACTGCATCTTTCGCACAAAGTACCGATGCAAATTGGGCTTATGATTCTACTAAAGCATCTAATAAAGTCCAATATAACGAGTTTGCTAATTATCAAACTCCATATCCTTCAAAACCACGTGGTATGTGGGAATTATCTGTTAATGGCGGAAACGCTATAATAATTGGTGACCGCCCAATGTTTAACGGATATCTTGGCGGTATTGCTGGTGGTGTATCTGCAAGATTTGCATTCAGCCATGTATTTTCAGCACGCTTAGGGTATGAAGCAAGTGAACAAAAAATACCAGGTTATAAAACTTATATTCCATTTAGTGCCAATACAACACACATGGTAAACCTCGATTTGATAGCTTCTTTGAATACACTTAGCAGCTACAGGGGAAATCCAAAAGTAAATTATTATGTGTTTGTAGGATATAGCTTAGCTGCGTCTCAGGTTTCAAAAGGTGTAGAAGGTAATTTTAAATATAACGGACCTGTATATAATGGCTCTAGTGCAGGTGTTCCAAATTTGTATGCAAGGGATGAAAATAACTTTATTAAAACTTTTCATTCAGACTATGCAGGCAATGATAACCAGGTTTTATATCATAATCTTGCTTTTGGTGCAGGCATTGACTTCAAAGTAAGTTCAAGAGTAACTCTTGGTGTTGAAGAAAGAATTGTTGCACCGCTTACAGGTATTGATATGCTCGATGGTTATATAAATCAGCAAGGAGGTGTTAGGGGTGGCAATGATAAATATGCTTTCTCCACTGCAAAAATTGGGTTTGCCCTTGGTAACTCAAAAACACATACTGCACCTTTATGGTGGATTAATCCAAACAACTATATATATAATGAAGTTGCAACTCCAAAGCACATGAAGCTTCCTCCGGTTGTTTTACCTGATGCTGATGGTGATGGTGTGACTGACCAATTCGACATGGAGCCAAACACCCCTGCAGGTTGTGCAGTTGATTCTCATGGTGTAAGTCTTGATACAGATGGCGATGGTGTTCCTGATTGCCGTGATAAAGAAAAACTTACTCCTCAGAATTGTTTCCCTGTTAATGCTGATGGTGTTGGTACGTGTCCTGAACCGGAATGCTGCAAAAATATGCAAGTTGCACCTGCCACTTGCTCTCTTGGAAGCTTACCAAGTGTTCAGTTCAAAGCCGGTAGCGCAATGCTTAGCACTACAGCTAAATCATTGCTTGACAATGTAGCTCAACAATTGATGGCTAATCCAAATTGTAAAGTTAAACTGGTTGGCTACGGAGCATCAGATAAAAAATCTCAACAACTTAGCTGGGATCATGTAAATGCAATCAAGACTTACCTTACTGAACAAAAAGGTATTTCTGAAACACGTATGATCTGGTCATCAGGTGTTGAAGGAAATAATACAACTGTGGATTTAGTTCCTACGACAGAAGACGGTCCAAATACAGTTCCGGCTCCTCATCCAAATCTTAGTAAAAAAGGATAATAAATTCTAATACAAAAAAAGCCGTTGAACTTTCAACGGCTTTTTTTATTGCATATAATTAACCCAAACTTTATAAACAAACCTTAGAATTCAGTACCTTTGCCGCTCAAAAAAAATCAGGGTTATCGTTCTGAGAGAGTGTAAGATGATAAGCCTCAACAAATCATAACAATACAATTATTATGGCTGATTTGAAATTACAACGAAATTTTGGGATAGCAGCCCATATTGATGCAGGTAAAACAACTACTACAGAACGCATCCTTCGTTACACCGGAATGATCCACAGAATTGGAGAAGTTCATGAAGGTGCTGCTACTACTGATTGGATGGAGCAGGAAAAAGAAAGAGGTATTACTATTACATCTGCTGCCGTTAGCTGTCAATGGAATTTTCCAACATTGCAGGGTAAAGCAACAGCAGATACTAAAAAATATTATTTTAATATCATTGATACTCCGGGTCACGTAGATTTCACAGTGGAAGTAGAACGTTCAATGCGCGTATTAGACGGATTGATCGCTCTTTTCTCAGCTGTTGACGGTGTAGAGCCGCAAAGTGAAACAGTGTGGCGCCAGGCAAACCGTTACGGTGTTCCAAGAATTGGATTTGTAAATAAGATGGATCGTGCAGGTGCTGATTTTTTAATGGTAGTAGCCCAGGTTAAAGAAATGCTGGGTGCTAAAGCAGTGCCATTGCAATTGCCGATTGGTGCAGAAGATGATTTCAAAGGCGTGGTAGATCTGATCACGATGAAAGGAGTAATATGGGACAATGCTACTGAAGGAATGACTTTTAGTGAAATTCCAATTCCTGAGGACTTGCAAGCAGAAGCTGAACTATGGAGGCAAAATCTTGTAGAAGCTGTTGCTGAGTATGATGACAAATTACTCGAAAAATTCTTTGATGATCCAAACACAATAACAGAAGATGAAGTGCATGAAGCAATTCGCAAGGCTACGCTTGATTTAAGTATCGTGCCTATGATGTGCGGTTCTTCATTTAAAAATAAGGGTGTGCAAACTGCATTAGATGCTGTTTGCCGTTATCTTCCTTCCCCGCTTGATTTGCCCGATACAATTGGAACAGATCCTGATTCCGGTGAAGAAATAACACGCAAACCTGATCCTAAAGCTCCATTCGCAGCCTTGGCATTTAAAATCATGACCGATCCTTTTGTGGGCAGGCTTGCTTTCTTTCGGTGTTATAGCGGTCATCTTGATGCAGGCTCTTATGTAAAAAATATGCGTAGTGGCAAGAACGAACGTATCAGCCGTATCATGAAGATGTTTGCCAACAAACAAAATCCTATTGATTTTATTGAAGCTGGTGATATTGGTGCAGCTGTTGGTTTTAAAGAAATAAAAACCGGTGATACGCTTTGCGACGAAGATCATCCAATTGTTTTGGAAAATATGTTTATACCGGAACCTGTAATTTCTGTTGCAGTGGAGCCGAAAACACAGGCTGATGTTGACAAGATGGGCATTGCCATTTCAAAACTCATTGAAGAAGATCCAACTTTAAGAGTGAAAACAGATGAAGATACAGGTCAGACAATTCTTTCAGGAATGGGTGAATTACACCTTGAAATTATTGTAGACCGCATGAAACGTGAGTTTAAAGTTGAAGTAAATCAAGGTAATCCGCAGGTGGCTTACAAAGAGGCTTTCACTAAAACAATAGAACACCGTGAAATTTTGAAAAAACAAACCGGTGGCCGAGGCAAGTTTGCTGATATTCAATTTGAGATTGGCCCTGCTGATCAGGAGTGGGTGAAAGAAAATTCAGGCAAAGGGTTTCAGTTTGTGAATAATATTTTCGGAGGTTCTATTCCGCGTGAATTTATTCCCGCTATCCAAAAAGGCTTCGAAAATTCAATGGGTACAGGCGTTCTTGCTGCCTATCCGGTAGAAAGCATGAAGGTTAGAATTTTTGATGGTAGCTTCCACGCAGTTGACTCGGATTCTATGAGCTTTGAGCTTTGTGCTAAAGGTGGTTTCCGTGAAGCGGGTAAAAAAGCAAAACCTGTTTTATTAGAGCCAATAATGAAAGTTGAAGTTGTTACTCCTGACCAATATATGGGTGATGTAACCGGTGACCTTAATCGTCGTCGTGGAATGCTTGAAGGTATGGATAGCCGCGGAAATGCTCAGGTTATTAAAGCTAAGGTTCCACTTAGTGAAATGTTTGGTTACGTAACGCAATTGCGTTCGTTATCATCAGGTCGCGCAGCATCAACAATGGAATTCTCACATTATGCACCTGCTCCAACTAATATTGCTGAAGAAGTAATAGCGAAAAGTAAGGGTAAAGTGAAAATTGAAGATTAAGGCTATTTAGATTTAAGGTTATATAGAAAAGAGGCTGTCAAAACAGCCTCTTTTTATTTCAGTCAACTCAACTTTGAATGAAATCAACTTCTTTCAAAATAAAGCTAACTCATCTTCCAACGTAGTTAACACGGCTCCGAATGAAGCAAACTCTGCTTTTTGCTGAGTTTACCCCTTTTGCGGCTGGGTCAATCTATCTTTTTAAAGAGTTATCTTATCTATTTAAATATCCAGTCAAACATATTATTGAGTAAGTTCGTTTTACAGCATTAAAATAAATTCAGCAATCTTATGGCTCCGTTATCTGAAAGAATGAGGCCGACGGCGTTGGAAGACCTTGCCGGGCAGCAACATTTGGTGGGGAAAGAAAGTATTCTTCGCACTGCAATTGAAAATTCAAATATTCCTTCAATGATATTTTGGGGGCCGCCGGGCAGTGGCAAAACAACCATCGCCAATATCATTGCACATACATTAAATGTTCCGTTTCACCAGTTAAGTGCAATAAGCAGTGGTGTTAAAGATGTACGTGAAGTAATTGAAACAGCAAAGCAGGAGCACAATGCAATTTTGTTTATTGATGAAATTCATCGCTTTAATAAAGGCCAGCAGGATGCTTTGCTTGGAGCTGTTGAGAAAGGTATTATAACGCTTATTGGTGCAACAACAGAAAACCCTTCGTTCGAAGTTATATCGGCTTTATTAAGTCGTTGCCAGGTGTATGTTTTAAAACCATTAGACGAAAACGACCTGGTGCATCTTTTACAAAATGCCATAGAGAAAGATGAAGTACTGAAGAAATATAAGATCGACCTGAAAGAAACAACAGCATTAATAAACATTAGCGGTGGAGATGCAAGAAAATTATTGAACTTGCTTGAGCTTGTGGTTACATCATCAGGTAAAAAAGAAATTATTGTTACTAATGACCTGGTGATGAATGTTGCGCAGAAAAGAATTGCTTTATATGATAAGCAAGGGGAGCAGCATTACGATATTATTTCAGCGTTTATAAAAAGTTTGCGCGGCAGCGATCCGAATGCTGCTGTATATTGGTTAGCAAGAATGATTGAAGGCGGCGAAGATGTAAAATTCATTGCACGGCGAATGCTTATTCTTGCAAGTGAAGATATTGGCAATGCTAATCCCAATGCTTTATTATTGGCAAATGCAACTTTTGATGCGGTTAATAAAATCGGTTGGCCTGAATCGCAATTGATCTTATCGCAATGCGCTATTTATCTTGCATCTTCAGCCAAAAGTAATGCTGCAACTGTTGCAATTGGCGTAGCTTCTTCAGCAGTAAAACAACATGGAGATCTTTCTGTGCCTTTACACATTCGCAACGCGCCCACACGATTAATGAAAGACCTTGATTATGGCAAAGATTACAAATACAGTCACTCTTATGAAGGCAATTTTGAAGACCAGGAATATTTGCCAAAAGAAATTTCCGGTACTAAATTTTTTGAGCCAGGCAAAAACCCACGAGAGGAAGAATTGCGCAAATATTTAAAAAGTAAATGGAAGGATAAATACGATTATTAGGAAGGCAATTTTATTTGGGTTACCAGCTAATGAACTCCGGTTGAACTTTGTTGCGCAACACTTGTGCTTATGTATTTCATGGCAACATCAGTTTCCTTTTCACACAACGCTTTTAATGGCCAATAACTTTTGATTGACGTTTAAATTTTTGTAATGCCATTCCTTTGGATTATTCCTCCGCCAATAACATCGTCACCTTCATAAAAAACAGCGCTCTGGCCCGGAGCAATACTCTTTACATTTTCGTAAAAATGAACACGAATATTTCCTCCATAGTTATACACGCTGCTTATAGCACCTTTATCTTTATAACGGATCTTTGTAAACACTTCTCTCCCATCTTCAATGCCATCATATTTAAGCCAGTTTAGTTTTGATACAAGCATTTCGCTTTGCTGCAGATCTTCTTCATCGCCTAATACAACAGTATTGGTTTCAGGTTCAATGGCAGTAACATACACAGGTTTCCCAAATGCAATATCCAAGCCTTTGCGCTGGCCGATTGTATAAAAGGGATATCCCTTATGCTGGCCTAATTTCAAACCATTTTTATCAACAAACCATCCGCCGCTTACCTGGTCTTCCAAACCTTCTACGCGATGTTTTAAGAAGCCGCGATAATCATTATCAGGCACAAAACATATTTCATAGCTCTCACTTTTTTTTGCCAGTTCAGGATAGCCAAAATCCAAAGCCATTTGCCGGATAGCTGTTTTATGATATGTTCCTAACGGCAAAATTGTACGGCTAAGTAAATCCTGCTGTAAACCCCACAACACATAGCTCTGATCTTTCGTTTCATCTAAACCTTTGCTTATAAAATATCTTCCGTTTGTGTGCCGATGAATATTTGCATAGTGGCCTGTAGCAATAAAATCGCAATTCAATGCATCGGCGCGTTTTAATAAAGCGCGCCATTTAATGTGCGTGTTGCACATTACACAAGGATTAGGAGTTCTTCCTGCAAGATATTCTTCTACAAAATTCTCTATAACAAAATCACCGAACTCATCACGTATATCTAAAATAAAATGAGGGAAACCGTTTTGCACTGCAGCAGCGCGTGCATCGTTAAAACTATCCAAATTACAGCAGCCTGTTTCTTTGCTGCTTGTTCCGCTACTTGCATAATCCCAGGTCTTCATTGTAATGCCTACCACTTCATAACCTTCGTTATGAAGCATCAGCGCCGTAACGGTACTGTCAATACCGCCACTCATTGCCACCAAAACTTTTCCTTTACGGCTCATATAAAAAAATTCAAGCTGCAAATATAAGCTACTTAAAAAAGACATGATTAATTTCGAAGACTTCTTATCATTTACAATATGATTTTTAAGAATTTATTGGGCAGCGATTGCAATTTGCATATACACATAAAAAAGAAGGCGCTTTTAATAGTTATGGTAATGAAGAAATGAATAAAATTTTAAGTGCATTATTTGAACTGATAAAAAGTTTAGGCGAAACAATTAGTGGTGAACATAGCATTGGTTTAATTCGAAAAGATTTTATAAATATTGTTTTTGATGAACCCAACATTAATTTAATGCGCTCCATCAAAAAACATTCGATCCTAATAATATATTAAACCCGGGCAAAATCTTCGATCTTTAAAATTTCCGATACATCTTTACGTTAAACTTCAACTAATAATGAAAAAAGTCTTTTTAGGATTGTTGATATTGATGAGTGCAAATGCATTGTATGCACAGCATGTATACGATAATAATTATAGTGATAACAATGATGGCGGTTTTAAAAAGGAAAATGTATTTATCGGCGGTGCAATTTCTTTAGGTTTTGCTTCGGGAAGCTTTGCTGCAGGCGCAAACCCTGAAATAGGTTATTCGGTTGCGCAATGGCTTGATGCAGGTCTTGTTTTCAACATAAACTATTATTCGCAGACCTATTATAATTATGATGGAAGCACTGCTTATAAAGCATCTAACTTTAATTATGGCGGTGGTGCATTTTTACGTGCTTACCCGGTGCCATTTTTATTTCTTTCAATACAACCTGAATATAACTGGACTAACTTTAGTTATAAGGATATAGATGCGCCCAGTCAGACTTATAATGCTGCAAGTTTAATAGGAGCAATAGGATATGGCCAGCGTATAGTTGGGCAGGGCAGCTATTTTTTTTCAATAGGATTAGACCTGCTTGCCAATAAATACTCACCTTATGTTGATGGTTATGGGCACGCTTATCCAATCATTCGCGGCGGTTTTGATATTTATCTTAAACCATCAAAGAAACCAAGGCCATCGGGTCTTCAATTATAAACACACTTTCATTCCAGCTACTATATAAAAAACCTTCTTGTTGCATTTGCTTGAAATGTGCTAGCAGGTTATCATAATAACCATCAGAATTTAGCAGTACGATTGTTTTATCATGAATGCTTAACTGGTTCCATGTTATCATCTCAAATAATTCGTCCATTGTTCCAAAGCCACCTGGTAAAATAATTGCCGCTTCACATAATTCAAACATCATCTTCTTTCTTTCATGCATGGTTTCCACAATATGCAATGTTTCAAATTTATCGTGTATATCTTCTTTTTCACTTAGCAAAGAAGGAATTACACCAACAACTTTACCATTATTTTTT
>JABDFS010000019.1:3208-40930 GCA_013286425.1 Bacteroidota bacterium | reverse complement strand
TAGTACCTCTTTAGTCCCTGTTTTGTACCTGTTTTGTCCCTGTTTAATATAAAAAATATCCTTACAGAATAACATAAGTTCCGGATAAGAACATAAACATTAAGGTGGTTTGTTACCAGGCAGCAACCTGCATGGTCATGTGGAGGTGAGATTCGGTTGGGCCGGAATCAAAAAAGGAATAACGAAGTGGCTATCGGTCATACGGCTCTAAGCCTGTTTTGTACCCATAAGTGTAAATATATCAGGATAAGCTCCGTAGGAGCGCGATGTTAGTAACGGGGAACCTGGATTAATTATATACACGCCCTTATAAACATTGTTACAATAAAAGAATTTTAATAAACAAAGTGTTCAATTACTTTTGCCGCTGATTTGGTTTTGAAAGATGATGTTTGTTGCGAAGTAAAAAGCTTAATTGAAAATATATAACTGAAGTGTTGCGACGCAACCGTGATGCCACGAAGTACAAAAGCCGGTATCATAAAAAATCATCTAACGAATTAAAAGGGAATTCCGTGAAATGCGGAAGCTATCCCCGTAGCTGTAAGTCTTGTGAGTTGTAAGTGGTCAGTTGTGAGTTGTACTCACCGTTCGCCACTCACCATTCACCTGCTGAATAAAAACCACTGTCTTGAAGAAGACGGGAAGGAGTTCAGCAGCAGGCGAGCCAGAAGACCTGCCAATCAAAAAAAATTATCTGGGCTTTCGGGTGAAAGGCAGAATGATAAGGTCTTACTGCAGAAGACATTTTCATTTCTATTTATCTTACACGAAAGCTCATTCTTCAAAAACATTTTTAAACATTCAAAAGAAGAATGAGCATGAAAAAAATTTTCATTACAACAATTGTATTAGCGCTTATACAATTTGCAAAAGCGCAAACAGATTCATCAGGAAATTTATTGGATGATGTTGTGGTTACAGCAACAAAATCGCCAAAGAAATTAAGTGAAACCGGAAAAGTAATTACAGTTATTACCAAAGAACAAATTGAAAAAAGCGGCAGCAAAGACCTGGCGCAATTATTAAACGAGCAGGTTGGCGTTACAGTTAACGGCGCAACGAGCAATCCTGGTAAAGACAAATCTTTGTATTTACTTGGCGCAACAGATAAATACACGTTGATATTGCTTGATGGCATTCCGCTAAATGAACCTGCAGGTGTTGGCGGCAGTTTTGATCTGCGTTTATTATCGCTGGATAATATTGAACGCATTGAAATTTTACAGGGCAGCCAAAGTACATTGTATGGTTCAAATGCGGTTGCAGGTGTTATTAATATTATTTCAAAAAAACCGGCGACAAACAAACCACAATTGGGTGGTTTGGTTTCGTATGGCAGTTACAATAGTTTTAAAGGCAATGCAAACATCAGCCAGAAAACAAAAGTATTGGAGTACAATTTGAACTATACTTATTTTAATACGGATGGAATTTCTGAAGCCAAAGACACAACAGGCAAAGCAAATTTTGATAAAGATGGTTACATGCAAAATGCGGTGCAGGCAATTGTTGGCATTAATGTAACTGATAAGTTTAAAATTTCACCTTATTATCGTTACACACATTTTAAAGGTGGTTATGATGACGATGCATTTACTGATGCACCGAATGAATACTTTGCCACGTTGCAAAATGCAGGTTTAGATGGGCATTACAATTATGCAACCGGAAGTGTACACTTCAATTATGGGTATGATTTTACAAAGCGTGATTATGAAAGCCAGTATCCGTTTGTATCAAGCGGGAAATTCAACAATGCTGAAGCATATGTAAATCAAACATTCAATAAGAATATACAGATGATCGGCGGATTGAGTTATCAATCTTACACGATAAAAGATGTTGATACAACCAACAGTATTATCAGCCCATATTTATCTTTTTTATTTCATGCAAACAACGGATTGAATGTTGAATTGGGCGGAAGATTCAATCATCACAATCAATACGGCGATAATTTTACGTACAGCTTTAATCCATCGTATCTTATTAATAACAGCGTAAAAGTTTTTGCAAATATTACGAGTGGATTCAGACCGCCTTCTATTAATGAATTGTTCGGCCCTTACGGCGCTAATCCGAATCTTGAGCCTGAAAAATCAAGTACACAGGAAGCAGGGTTGCAAACATTTTTCATGCAGAAAAAATTATCATTGTCGGTTAACGGCTTTAACCGCAACATCAACAATGTTATCATTTACGGAGCCAATGGTTATGAGAATTTGAATAAGCAACATGATTATGGCATGCAGGCAGCAATAAATTATGCTGATAAAAAATTGCAGTTAAGTGCATCGTATGCATATATAACAGGAAAGATTACGGACGCATCTTCAGGAAAAGATACCAGCTACTATAATCTTGTGCGCAGGCCAAAGAATGCAGTGAAGATTTTTGCAGGTTATAACATTACTCCGGCTTTGTATGTAAGTACAACAATTCAATTCACAGGTAAGCGAACAGATAATTATTTTAATCCGACAACATATGATCAATCACAAGTTGATTTGAATGCATATACTTTATGGAATGCTTACGCGCAATATAGTTTTGTAAAGAGCAAACTGAGTTTGTTTATTGATATAAAAAATATCACCAACAAAACAAATTATTATGAAGTGTACGGATATGCAGTGCAGGGAACAACCGTAAACGCAGGGCTTCATTTTAAACTTTAAAGTAAACATGTATGCCATCGCATGAAGTAAAAACCTGTTCACGTTGCAACAATGTGTTTGAATGCAAGGCTGGTGATATTTCGAATTGCCAATGCCGCCATGTTGAGTTAACTGCAGAAGAAAGAGCTTTTATTGAAGATCGTTATAATGATTGTCTTTGTGCAAATTGTTTATTGCAATTAAAGAACCGTTACATGCTTTTCAAAGAAAAGTATTTGTACAACTCAAATAATTGAAGTGAAAGAGAAAGCATTTTTTAACTGGAGCGGAGGAAAAGATTCTGCGTTGGCTTTGTACAAAACGATGCTTTCAAATAAATACAATATTCAATGCCTGCTTACAAATATTAATGCTGTACATGATCGTGTTTCAATGCATGGGGTAAGAAGAAGTTTGATGGAAGCGCAGGCTGCATCACTCGGGTTGCCATTGGTTACAGTTGAGCTGCCCGAAGAACCATCGATGCTGGAATATGAAATGATGATGCTGGAAAAAGTAAGTGCTTTAAAAACATCGGGTTGCAGTAAAGCAGTTTTTGGAGATATATTTTTGGAAGACCTGAAAATTTATCGCGAACAGAAATTAAAAGAAGCAGGCATTGAATGTATTTTCCCTTTGTGGAAGATTAATACAACTGCATTAATAAAAGAATTTATTGATAACGGATTTAAAGCCGTTGTTGTTTGCGTAAATGAACAGTATTTAGATAAAAGTTTTTGCGGAAGAATAATTGATGAAGCTTTCATAAATGATCTGCCGTCAAACGTAGATGTTTGCGGTGAGAACGGTGAATTTCATTCTTTTGTTTTTGATGGACCGATATTCAAACAATCCATTCAATTTAAGAAAGGAGATATTGTATACAAAACATATAAAGCGCCAAAGTATGATAATGATAATCAAAAAAAATACGGCTTTTGGTTTTGTGATTTAGAAGCAATTTGAACTAAAAGTTCATAGAAGGTTATAAGCTGGATGACGCAACAAGTTTAATAAAGTTGATTTGACCATAACAAAAAATCTGAAATAATTTTAAATGACAAAGCCACGAATGCACGAATAAATTATTCGTGCATTCGTGGCTTAACAAATTGCTTAGTTAGTATAATTTTTAGGGTCTAAAGCAGCCGGGCTCCATGCTTCAAAAAAATCAGCGATCTTATCTTTATCATAGCCTTTTCCTTCTTCAAGGTATTCTGAATTCTGCGTGTGAATGCGGTTGCCTTTATCATCAATAATTATAAAAACAGGAAAACCGAAACGCTGCGGATAACCATATTTTGCATACACTTTTTCATTCTTATTTTCCTGGCTGTAATTCAAATGATAAACAACAAAATCAGCATTTACAATTGAATCAAGTTTTGCATCGTTCGCAACTGTAATACTAAATCGCTTACACCAGCTGCACCAGTTTCCACCGCCCTGTACCAGAACAAATTTGTGCTCTGCTTTTGCTTTTTTAATGGCTACTGCAATTTCTTTCTCAGCATTATCATTCACATTATACAAATGTGCTGTGTCTTTGCTTTGCGCGTGAGCGTTTAAACAAACAAATAATGTAGCTACAAATAATAAGATCTTCATCGTGTAAAATTATTGTGATGCAAATGTATTTACCTGTTTCATCATTCAAACAAAATTAACTTTGTAAAAAGCCGCGTATGGACTTTAATAAATTACTCACCGTAACATTTACATTGTTTGCAGTAATTGATATCATCGGTTCCATACCTGTGCTGATAGGCTTAAAAAATAAGACTGGAGACATTCACGCTTTAAAAGTTACTATAGTAAGCGGCATATTAATGATCTTATTTTTATACGCAGGAAAACCATTATTAAAGGTTCTGAATCTTGATGTGCATTCATTTGCAGTTGGAGGATCGATCGTTATGTTTTTAGTTGGACTTGAAATGGTTCTAGGCCTTGACATTTTTAAAGAAGAGCAAGGCTCAACCGGAACGCTTGTGCCCATTGCATTTCCGCTGATCGCAGGCACGGGTACATTAACTACGATTATGTCGTTAAAAGCAAATTATGAGGACCAGTATATTCTCGTTGGTATATTAATTAATCTTATTGTGATTTTTATAGCTATTCATTTATTAAAGTGGCTGGAAAAAATTTTAGGAAAGGCAGGGCTGATTGCAGTGCGTAAATTTTTTGGTGTTATCTTATTAGCTATTGCTGTAAAAATATTCGGCACCAATGTTCAGGCTTTTGCGAAATAACTTTTTTGGTGACCGGCTTCAGTAAATGCATTGAGCACGGTTGTGTCACTCCCTTGTGCTGCATATTTTTATGGCATCAGTTTAGTTCATTATTTTCTCGCAGTAAAAAATTCCGGTCTCGTAGTACAATGCCTGCCTGCCGGTAGGCAGGGATAGTAAAGGGTCTCCGAAGCCTTTGATCCAGGTTGTTCAATAAATACCCTAAACAAAAATCGTGATTTACGTATATGCTATTCAAAGTATAAAAGATGGTAGAATTTATGTAGGCATGACCGCTGATATTACTCAGCGCATTAAGCAACATAACAATGGGTTAACTTCATCAACCCGCTTCTTTGCTCCATGGGAGCTGATACATTCAGAATCATTTCCTGATAGAGTTACAGCAAGAAAAAGAGAAAAATATCTAAAATCTGGAGTAGGAAAAGAATTTTTAAAATCAATTGCCATTGCTAATAGCAATCAATAGTTAGTATTTTCGCGCAGTAAAAAATTCCGGTCTCGTAGTACAATGGATAGTATAAGGGTCTCCGAAGCCTTTGATCCAGGTTCGATTCCTGGCGGGACCGCTAAGAACTTATTTGAACGTTGGTGAAAACCCCTTTTTACCAGCGTTTTTTATTTTATCCTCTCTCTACAAACCACCTTAACATCCACTGGCATTAATATTCCTTTAACATTTTGGCTGCTTGGCGGGTTCCCAAAAAAGTACCCATCTTTTATTAAAAAAAATGCCTTCAATTCAAAGAAAGTCCTACGATTTTCTTTTTTCTTAACTATTTATATATATAAAATACAATGAAAAAAATATCTTTTAAGGTTTGTTTCCGGTTAATGATGAATAAGCTAAACAAACCTAAAAACATAGCTCCCATATATATGCGTTTACGATTTGCCGGGGAAGATCGTAACATAAGCACCGGTCTTTGGGTTTCTCCAATTAACTGAATAGCTAAAAAATCCAAAGCGAAAGCGACATCATATAAGCTTATCACAATTAATAATCAACTCCATGAACTGGAAGAGAAGGTGTATGAAATTATAAACGATTTGCGACATGAAGATAAAATGATTACACCTTCAGCAATAGCAATGCGTTTCCGCGACAAGAATGAAGTTTCAACTTTGATAGAACTTTTTGATTATAGGATAAATGATATGGTAAGTCATTTAGATAATGGCTATGCTGCTAACACAATTGGATATTATAAAACTGCTAAAAGCAAAGTAATTGAATTCTTAAAGGAACATTATAGTTCCGCTGATATAGAATTAAACAAACTTGATTTTGATTTCCTACAAAAGTTTGATTCTTTTTTATCAGTCAAATACAAAAACAAGATCAATACAATCGACAAGTACGTAAAAAGACTTAAAGCAGCGGTAAATACTGCAATTAATTTGAAAAAACTTAAGGAAAATCCTTTTATGAATTATAAAAGTAAAAATGAACAAAGCAACCGACAATCCCTAAATAAGGAAGAGATCGAAACTATTGAAAAGTTAGATTTACAAGGCAATGAAAGATTACTTCTTTCAAGAGACTTATTCTTATTTATGTCTTATACTGGTATTAGTTATTCAGACATGAAGGACCTAACTAAAGATAATCTTACTCTTTCTATCTCAGGCAATACTCTTTTAAATTTCAATCGTAACAAAACAAACACAAAGTGCAATGTTCCTTTATTTCCAAAAGCTAAAGAGATATTGAACAAGTATAAATACCATTCTGTATGCCAATATAAAGGCTGTCCTTTACCTGTGATAACGAATCAATGTCTGAAATAGGTTTCTCAAAGAAATTGCTAGTAAAGCGCAGATAAATAAGCCGGTTACGTGTCATATCGGACGGCACACATTTGCAACATTATCGTTAGAGAATAAAGTACCAATGGAAACACTATTTCGAAAAACTTTGCACAGTTTGGCATTGCTGCTATATCAATTAAACCAAAAAACCATCTTTAAAAGATGGCTTTTACAAACTGTTGAAAAAAATTATTGATACACTACAACAAGCTTTGGTCTTAATGCGGGGTCAGATGCTTCTGATGAAGAAAATATCATATTACGATAAAAAGACTCAGTTGCCATGCTTATTCTTATGCCATAATTTTTGTCAGGATATTTTATACCTTTTGCAGCAATAACTCTTACATCGTCAAGTACTGCATCATAATTCCATTGTGTAGTTGAATGTGGAACAGAAATATGAGCTGTATCAGCAATACCCGGCTGTGTGTTCCATGTAAGTGTACTTTGTTCCCATGGACCGGTTACTGATCCTATTATGCAGCGATTACTTCCGTATACATTGTATGGAGAACCGGGATAGTTAGAATTGCCCTGCGGACTTACCAGGGAACTGCTTACTCCATACAAATATAATGTTGCTGATAAAACTTTTGCAGTAGAAGGAATTTTTGAAAGATCTGCAAACCGGAGATAAACCCTTAATGTAGCAGGCGCTCCGTTTACCGTCCATGCTGATATGTCTAACTCAGGTACATCATTAAAATTGGTATTTGCTATTTCCGGTGAACCTTCACGCTTATATACGTGTACATCCTCACCATTAGATGAGTCAGGTTGTAATGTCGCTGTGAAAGTTCCATCGCCGTTATCTGTAACACTAAACGTTGAATTTGATGTTGCTAAACCGGCTTTATTTACTGTGTTTAAACGGCTAGCTGATGAGGTATTGCTTGCAGCTTCTTTAGTGCAACCGGCAAATGCAATAAATACTAAAATGATTAATGCGGTAAGGTTTTTCATAGTTTTATTTTTTATAAATATAGTGATTCTATGCCTTTGTTGGTGTTCTTGAGAGGTTGACAAAGAATGTTTTTGAAGACGCTGAGAATCGCATAAACAGGGTTTCTTCTCCATCACCTTACCTACCCGAGAGGCTCTGCATTCTCGGTCAACCTCTATACATGAAGGCGGTGGGGTTTTAGAAGGCCTTTACGTAGATGAAGCCAGATATGAAAAAATGGCTATTGAAATTTTAAATGCTCTTATCAAGTTTGAAAATGGCATATAGTACGGGATCCTATATAAAATGGTTATGAGAGAAGTTGGCTTAGTTTCCCAATATATTCTTTTGGAGGTTTCACACTAAAAAGTCCTTGAATGAGCAGCAAGACAAAACTTGCTTTTTGTTATCAAATGTTGATTTCTTCAATTGCTTCAGTAAACACTCACTTTGTTTGGTTATATTAATTCATTAAATTGCTTCATACTACCTATGAGATATTTCACGGCGAGAAAACCCAAAACAAATTCTGATGAACCTTCTCACCATAAAGAAAGTTGGTTTAAAAGAAATGTCGAGAAAACAGAGTTTCTCTTTACAATGCTAACATCAATCGCTACACTTGGCGCATTAATAATGAGCATAGTGGTAATGAAGCATCAAGACAATTTTGCAGCCGAAAACATTAAAACACAAAAACAACAGTTTGATAGTGCACAAGCGGAGAAACGTAAAGATGAAAGGCAAGATTCGATAAGATTAGAACTACAAGCTTTAAAAGACTCGATTAAATTTTCCAATGACACAATCTTTTACCACAAGCAAAACCAAGTTCTGGAGAAGCAGAATAAGTTACAGGAGTATTTAAAAAATGTTCAGATAGACTTAGACCAACCCACACTGATGTTTGATTCTGTTGGAACTTTAATGCATGATTACCTTGAAATATATTTCACAAACACTGGAAAAAGACCTTTGAAAGTTTTAAATTCTTACTACTGTATTGTTGGCCAAACAGATAATAGCAACAGTGATACTACTGTGATAGATACTTTGCTTTTTAGTTCGCAAATTATACGTGCAAATGAAACTGCAATTTGTGATTTGGTTTACGCAGATGACGGATGGCATAGAGATTCGACAGGTGACCTAATTTATTTTGTGACTATTCAATATCAAGATATTTGGGAAAACAAAATATATAGCTATAACACAATGATGTATGGATCAAAAGATTTTGTAAACAATCCGCATGAGATATTATCCTCTCCATACATTGCTGAAAGCTATTATGATTTGTTTAAAAGTGAATTTAAAAAACGATTTCCTCACACCAAATTGCCTTTTTGAAAATGTTGCATTGATATTTGTATTTCCTAACATCATGTCAAAGCCTTCTAATTATTTATATACTTAAGATCGACTGCAAGAACGTTTAAATTCTTTTCAATCGACTTGTTCTTTTTTATGCAGGAATTGGTTTAGGATAAATTTATGCTATTCTACCCGCTTGCATCAATACTTTTATTGTAGGCGGTATTTATTCTTTCAACAAGCTCTTCTTTTTCAAGAAATAATCCTGGAAACGTAAATTCCATTTCATCAGAATACTTTTTTGACTTTGAATTCAAATCGTCATAAGTACCCGTTACATCACTTAAAGATTGTTTTAGCGATTTTATATCTTGAGTTGAGTTTGCATCAGACATTTTACTTGTTTAATATAAATATCAACTGCGAAACAATTAATGGTAATTGAAGACTATTGAGGAAGTGATTTAGATGGAAAATTTATAAAAATTTCAAAAGGCTACTTGCTCAGGGTTGATATAGAAAAACTTTTCTTAGTTACAAAAATTACTGTTTTTTAAAAGCATGTTTTTAGGATAAAAAAAGTAGATTTGGTAAATATTTTGGGTACTGCCATTTAAGTATGTTACATAAAGCATTGACAATCTTATTAGTTTCCACAATATCAACAGTCCTGGCGGGACCGCAAAACCCTAACGCTTCTTTTCAAAGATGTGTCAAAACGATTTTATATGGGTATAAGAAAAACGCCTGTCACTTATCACAAACTGCTTTTGATTCTTACGGTTTGGATGCCGGTTATATTTTTTTTCAGTACAGCTAATGCGCAGAAAAACCAAATGGTACGGCTGGCAAAAATCACAGTTGATTCTGCCCAACTGGAAAATTATAAAGCTTTGCTTAAAGAAGAAATCGAAACTTCGGTACGTGTAGAACCAGGAGTGCTCAGTTTGTATGCTTTATCTGAAAAAGATCGTCCCACACATATAACCATTTTAGAAATTTATGCTGATTCTGCTGCATACAGATCGCATCTGCAAACACCTCATTTCATAAAATATAAAACTGAAACAAAAGAAATGGTTAAGTCACTGGA
The DNA here is from genome assembly GCA_013286425.1 of Bacteroidota bacterium. Lineage (GTDB taxonomy): Bacteria > Bacteroidota > Bacteroidia > Chitinophagales > Chitinophagaceae > Parafilimonas. Next base: position 30,850 of record JABDFS010000019.1, on the reverse strand, counting down.
ACTTGTTCCTGTTGATCCGCTTGTACCTGGAATGAAAATAAAAGATTGAATTAAGATATAGGAATATTGAACAATTAATTTTTAAGCAATAAAACGATCATAGATGGAAATTAAAAGAGTTGGTTCACAACCGTCCGGCAAAGGACCTGAAGATTGGTTTACCGGCGCGGTGCGTGTTGATCCGTTGTTTCAGCCAAATGAATCGAGACGCGCAGCGGCGGCCAGCGTTACATTTGAACCCGGTGCAAGAACTGCATGGCATACACATCCATTGGGACAAACTTTAATTGTTACAGCTGGTTGTGGTTGGGCTCAATACGAAGGCGGCCCGGTGGAAGAAATTCATCCGGGTGATATAGTTTGGTTTGGTGCAGGTGAAAGACATTGGCATGGCGCCACATCTGCTACAGGTATGACTCATATTGCTATACAGGAAAATCTAAATGGAAAAGTAGTTGATTGGATGGAAAAGGTAACTGATGAAGAATATAATAAAGGGAGGTAAATCAGAAAGTGAGCTATTTAATGGTTTTCACTGTTGAATGCAAGCTTAGCATATTCTGATAGAATCATATCTGCGGAAAGATTTTGCTCAGCAAATGATCTTGCATTCTTCCTTATATTTTCATGAGATGTATTAAGCCCGGCCTCAATTTTATCAAGAATATTTTGCTCATTTTCCGGCTTTGCAGAAAGTGCGATTCCATGGTTTTTAACCATATTGTATAGAGAAGAAGTTCCGTTTGCCGTTACAAGTGCTAAACCACCAACAGCCAATATATTGGTAAGTTTGGAAGGCATCATAAGATCGGTTATACCTGCTTTCTGCATTATTAAATGCAGGTCAGCCATGTTTAGAAATTGGTTCAGGTTTTCTTCAGGCTGAAGCGGCAGAAAGCATATATTTTTCAGATGAAGTGCATTTGCAGTTTCTTCCAGCTTTTCTTTATAAGGGCCGGTACCCGCAATAACAAATTTATAGTTTTGCATTCCTTCAAAATGCCTCGCTATCTGCAACATTAATTCAAGGCCTTGCTTTTCTCCAATTGCGCCGGAATACAATATCACTTTATCTGTAGCCTTAAAGCCGTAGAGTTCTTTCAGTATATTTTTAGCGTTCATTGGATAGAACGATCTTGTATCAGTCCAGTTGGGAAAAATAATTACCTGTCGTTTCGTTTTCTCCTGCAGTTTGTCAGCCATCCCTTGCGATATAGTACTCACTACATCAGCCTGCCAGATAATTCTATTTTCAAGCTTTAATATATAGCCGAGTAATCTTTTGGAACGGATAAGGTGCAATTCCCGGGCTGCATCAGCCTGCAGGTCCTGGATATGATACACAAATTTTGCTTTCTTCAATCGCTTGTACAAAACAGCAAGAATACCAGGCGCTAAAGGCGGAGTAACATTCATTATATAACCGAACTTTTTCTTAAAAAGGAAAAGCAGTAATATAAATGATAGGGAAATAACAAAACTGATATCTGATATTATACGTGTTTTTGCGGTAATATTTTTAGGAATAAAATGCGGGCAGCGGTATACAGTTATGGCATTGCCATTTTTTGTTTGAATGGTTTCTTTTTGATACCACCAGTTCTTTTTACTATAGGGCGGCTGAATTTTCCAATGTGGATAATACGGGTATGTAGTGATAACAGTACAGTTATAGCCATTATCCACAAGCCAATCAGTCATTTCCTTGTTATACCTTCCAATGCCGGTGGGTTCCGGGTAATAATTACCGGCAATGAGTAAAATGTTTTTTTCTGAGTGCATACGCTAAATGATTCTGTTTCTTACGATTTTTGCGGGTGATCCAAAGCATATTTTGCCTGCAGGCAGGGAGTTAAACACTGATGATCTTGCTCCAACAACAGTTCCTTTACCTATAGTTACACCCGGCCCAACATACACATCTGTAGCAAGCCAGCACTCATCTTCAATTGTTACAGGCTTAGCCTGAATTGGAAAATCAGGTGACTTATAATCATGTGTGCCTGCACATATATAAGTCTTTTGAGAAATAACGGTATTAGCGCCAATTTTGATATTACCAAGGTTGTATATCACTACTCCATCCCCAATCCAGCTATAATCGCCAACACTCAGCTTCCATGGGTATTGAACATGCACCCGTGGCCTCAGTAAAACACCTTTACCTATATTTGCGCCAAAACAGCGCAATATAAAACGCCTCCAACTATACATAAATTGCGGAGATAAATTAATAAAAACCGCCTGAATAATCCACCAGGCCTGTACCTTCCAGGCAGATTTCCCCCTGAAATTTACAGGTATTTTAAATTCTCTCAAGTTCTGCATGCAGCAATTTTGATGCAAAATGCTTAGGATTGGAAGTCTTCAAACGGCACGTTTAACAATTCTATAAAAAAACAGTCAAAGTAATTTCATTTCAAGGAAATAATAATATTTGCGCTGTGAAAAAATCCGATTTTAACATATTACGGTTTTTGGCTTTTTTTATTGTCCTTATAGAAGGCTTCTATATTTATGTGGGCATTATTAGCATTGGGGGCAGGTTATATATTCCTTTCCTTGCCAGGTATTTTAACTTTCCTTATTGGCTTACTGTTGCGGTTGCAAAAAGTTCAGTTTTATTTTTAGAATTACTGGGGTATTCCGTACACCAGGCCAATGCAGTCAATATTTCTATAAACGGAGCAACCGGAGTAACGATTGCCTGGCCTTGCCTTGGAGTTGCCCCCATCAGCTTATGGATAGGCTTTGTTGCCGCTCACCGGTACAAGGCGGCTTATAAAATAAAATGGATAATAGCGGGCGTATGTATAATATTCCTGGTGAATGTGCTCCGCATTGCAGTAATAACGCTCAGCAATTATCACAAATGGTTTTACCTGGAGCATTTTAATGCGCATACAAGTTTCAATATACTTGCATATGCCATTATTCTTTTATTAATGTTTGTGTTTATAAAGAATTTCAATTATAAAAAAAATACAGAGGCGCTGCATACTTAAGCATTCTTAACAGCAGTGTATTGGCGCAGGTATTGAGGCACCAGGCTTTCTTCTGAAAAGGCATTTTTTATAAGCGATGGAGCTGTTGCAGCAACATGCAGGCGCTTCACTTTATCATTTATTGCTTCTTTTAGTTTTAGAAAAATATCATTTACATCAGTGCTGCAGACCCAGCCTAAATCATGTTCTTCCACAAAAGAGTGTAATCCCACTTCTCCTGAAATCAATACAGGAGTAGTTGCATACAGGGATTCAACTACAACGTTACCAAAGTTCTCATTGTAAGAAGTAAGTGCCAACAGGTCGGCATGCATTAGAACATCAAATTTTTGTTCACGATCCTGCCACCCCAGCCACTCTGTTGTTTCATTTATACCCAGTTCTTTTGCGTATTGTTTTAATTTTTCAATATAATTTTCATCTCCCGAACCTGCAATTTTAAGCAAAGGCTTTTCAGCAAATTTGCTTATTGCTTCCATTAGCAATTCAATACCTTTTTTAGGATGGATGCGTGATAAGAATACGATAGTGAAAACAGAATTAGGAGTTTTGAATATCTCCAACAACGGCAGCCAGACAATATTCGGAACAACAAACCCTTTCCAATCCTGTATGAAATTTTTACAGCCTGCATACTCATCATTTGATGTGGCATGAAAGCATGTTAGTTTTAATACGCTTTTTCCACCCGCAGTATTGATTATTTTTTTCAGAACGTCTTTTGAGTTTTGCAAAATATAATTGCTCATCATTCCGTGAGGCGAAAGAATCATTTTTACTTTCTTTATACTGCATATAAAGGCAGCAACAATTACGATCATGTTCCACCATGAATGTATGTGCACCACATCATAACTTTTACACTCACGGTACAGCTTTCTCCATAAAGCCGGCGATATATAGTAAGGGTCTTTAAATATTCGCTTGAAATAAATTACCTGTACGCCATCAACAGTATATTCTTTACCGGGAATTACATCAAGTTCTGAAGTACCATTGGCCGTTGTTGTAAATACTTTTACATGCGCGCCTGCATTCACAATTCCTTCGCATAAACGCGCAACAGATTCAATGGTTCCTCCATATCCGTAAGCCGGCTTATAAGATGGTACAATATGCAGGATCTTTAGCGACTGTTTATTTCCGGTCATTCTTTATTTTATCTTCTGCCAATCGCATGGAAACGAGTATTTCTGCTATGGTGCGTTGCATGGTATAATGCCAGCCACGCCAGCCGTTAAATATCATTCCCTTTATAAAAAAACAATAAAAAAAAATAAATGCGGGCGCCAGCACTTTTGTTTTCCTTAGCCTTGAAGTAAATGAAAGTTTTGATGTTGTTTCCAGCAACATATCGGCCTCTTTTTGAGAATAAGCAGCCTGGTTACCCAGCCACCGGCTTAAAGGCTTGCGGTCATCATGCAGAATTTTAGCAGTGTAATTCTCTTCGTTGCCGTTTATTCTGAGCCGCTGCGTGTGGCCGTCATCATAATAAATACAACCTGCTTTTTTGAACAATACCGGCCTCGGTGTAGTGTTATTACCGGTTAAGGCTTTTCCGAAAACCAAAAATTCGAACCGTGCATTAAAAGCGCTTATGTTATTCGATTGAAGGTTCTTTTTTGTTTCTTCAATAAATGCATCGGTTAGAATATAATCTGCATCCAAACTTAGTACCCATTCACTTTCGCACATACTTAAACCATAATTCCATTGCTGTGCATGTGTATCAAATTTGCGTGTATAAATTACTGTGTTTGGAAATGGTTGTATTAATTCAATGGTTTTATCTGTGCTCCCGCTGTCAATGATAATAACTTTTTCCAGCCATCCAAGATGCGATAAGGTTCTTGCAATATTCTCTTCTTCATTCCAAGTAAGTATAAGTGCAGTTAATATTTTAGACGGAATAACACCACTCATAGATCTTCAGCCATTTTTTTATAAATAGTATAGTAAGCATCCGCAATCTTCGCCGGTTGAAACCTCAGGCAGTTTTGCCTGCCGTTTACAATAAGCTGCTCCCTGTATGCATCATCCTGTATGATCTTCAATAAACCTTTTCGAATGTCATCAACATTAAAAGGGTCAATAAGACAAGCTGCATTGCCCGCTATTTCAGGCATGGAAGAAATATTCGAAGTGAGCACAGGGCGTTCAACCTGGTTCGCTTCTACTATCGGCATTCCAAAACCTTCATAAGTGGATGCAAAAGCAACCACATCACATTGAACATACTCATGGTATAATGCCTCAACAGTAAGGTTTGTTCTAACGGAATACTGAATTTTATATGTCTCCAGTCTTTTTATATCCGCTGGTTCAACATCGCCTGTAATAACAAGCCGGCAGTGAATATTTTGTACAGCTTCAATTAAACGGCTGAAGTTTTTGTTGGATGCCGTGCCTACCTGTAATATAACAGGGCATTCTTTATTAAAAGTTTTTGGCAGGGGTTTAAAGATCTCATTAACACTAACCGGTACCACAGTTATTTTGCTTTCATCACAACCTGTATATTGGATAACTGCTGCTTTTGTTGCTTCCGAAACAACAGTGATATGCCTGGCCTTTTTTACCGGTGCTTTAAGATAAATCCAGCCGATCATTTTTTTTGCAATGCCTGTTTTGCGTTCCATAAATCTGCAGTCGTGAATGGTGAGTAAAACATTTTTGTGCCGCATCAATATTGCTAAAAAATATACTTCGCCCGTAATATGTGCAATAGCTTTTTTCTTCTGGCGGAAAGCCGCTTCGTTTATGTTTGCGATCTTCGAAAGGTAGCCATCGTTGTAATAGCTGCATAGCTTAACGGAAAAATCCACTTTGTCTTTCAGCCTGCAGCGCAGGTCTTTAAAAATGCTTTCTATGCTGAAATTGAATCCAGGCCTTGGCTTGCGCTGAAAGTGTATTACTTTTATTTTACCCGGGGATTGCATTAGTTAAATAGAAATAAGGCAACCACTTTAATAAGTCCTGTTCATAGCTGCAAGTACCAGCCCTCCTGCAATGACAGAAAAGCCGAGGTTGGTTGGTTGCCCCCATTGCCCCTGTAAAATCTGCATAAATCCAAAACTTATCAGCATCCAGGGTAAAGGATTATTGCTGCGCAGGTATTGTATACTTTTTTTCAAAGTAGAAAAACTAAATACTACACGGATAAGGATAACAATAAAGCCCATCAATAACCCCATTTCGCCTATCACTCTTCCCCATTCTTCTTCTGATATTAAAAATGTGGCATTTCCTGTAAGCAGCACTGCGCCTGCATTCGTTCCCATCCCAAGTCCATATCCAAAAAAAGGAAGATTGGGTGCGTTTTGAACGGCGTAAACCATACCTGCCAGGATCCTGTTCATCAAAACATCATTTACATCGCCCTCACTGTTGCTTGCTTCGTCAAATCGCGCCCCTAAAACATCCGTGCCCGTTGAAAAAAAGCTTTGATTGCTCAGGAAATAAAATGCAATGCCAACTATAACTCCAGCAAACAAAACTTTCCATAAATATTTGGGCTTATGCCATAAAGCCACCACCATAAAAGCCAATGAAAGTGCCACCTCGAAAGTGAGCGTCCTGCTTATGGAAAAGGGAATTGCTAACATTATGCACACTGTTGAGGCGATCAATAGAAATCTCTTTATCAAAAAAGTATTGAACCAGAAATAAAAAACATAAGCAGCAACCAAACCATAAAACATTGATGTGCCATTGGTAAAAGAAAAAGTGCCGGGCGGCCGAAAATAGCCCAGCGCACCGCTGAATCCTGCTCCGGCAACATCACCGCCCACACCGCGGTTAACAAAAGCAGATTGCGGGCTATAGAATTGTACGATAATCAGCAAAGTCATGGGCAGGGATATCCATAACAGCGCCTTGCCCACATCAATCACATCTTCAATGGTGAATATCTTGGCCATGGCGAACATAAACGGAAAGTGAATGATAAAAATCCTGGCACCATATAAGGCCACCAAAAAATTGCCATGACCCAATGTAACGGCCGTAATGATGCCGATACCACCAATAAGGATCATCCAGAAAGTATAAGGGTTGAATGACAGGTATCCTTTAGCCCTGGCAAACAACAATACCATAATGGCAATAGGATCACGTATCACCAGTAAAGCATCGGACAGCCCGGGCAACAACCATTTACGTAGAGCGCCTTCAAATACCACCAGCAGGATGTATGCCCATACACCCCACTTTAATTGACGTTCTGTTTTCGACCTGTACTTCATTTATATGCAGTTGCAGGGTTAGCCCTGTTGAATAGCATCAGTGATTTTTTTGCTGTACACTTCCCAGGTGTATTTTGCCGCATGATTGAACGCAGCATTTCCCATTTCACCAATACAGGATCGGTTTTCGAGGAACCAGTTTATTTTTTCTGCGATGGACTGCGGTGAGCGTATCGGCACCAGGAAACCGGTTTGTTTTTCTATGATAAGATCCTCGCCACCGGTATTGGGCGTTATGATCAACGGCAACCCGCGGCTCATAGCTTCCTGCAATACCAATGCCCTGCCTTCAACAATAGAAGGCAGGCAAAGCACATCACAGCTTTCCATCAGCGTTAAAACTTCGTTATGTGCCCTTGGCGCTTCATAGGAAAATGCAGGTAGTATTTTCTTATAGAACGATAATGGGCTTTGTAAGCTTCCCAATACAATTAACTGCACATGTTTTGTATTCAAAAGCCTTATAGCTTCAAACAGGTCGGCAAGCCCTTTTCGCTGGCTCATGCTTCCCACAAATAATATACGCAAAGGCCTGTTCTTATCAGCAACACGTGATGACCTTTTTACATACTTCGCATTTGCAGGGGTGCCAAAAGCAGATACGATCACTTTCTTATCATTGGCCCAGGCAGGCAATGAACCTGCAACAAATTTGCTCGGCGCAATAACCAGGTCAGCCAATTTCAGTTCGGTAGTTTTTCTTTCCAGCTTACCTGCAGAATCTGAAATGCCTCCTTTAAGCGTTGGCTTCCATGCAGGCAATCTTTCTGCTTCTTCCATCAAAAGCGAACGCATGGTTTGCCAGTAAGCAATGGGTAATTCGTATATACATCGCAGGCCTGCTTTTTTTGCTGCGCCGAATGTATGATAGCTTCCATCTTCATAACCATAAAACCCACTGATGCCGGGATAGGATGTGATCTTTTTTGAAACATAATGATCCAGTTCTGTATACACAGCAGTTATACCAAATGGGTTTGATTCCAGGTCGGTTAAATCAGCCATTCCAAGTTTATAGAAAATCTGCCTGGCCGTTTCCCTGAAAGGATGTGTTTGAATATATGGTTTCAGGCTTTCATCAAATTTGCGCCTGTTTATATCCCTGGCGATTGCTTTGAGCCATTTCGGGTCGTCGAAATAAGCAATGGTAGTTACAAATTTTTCAAGCATCCCTGCCTGCATCAAACCCATAACCAGGGCTCTTACATTGGCATTACCGGTGGGATGAGATATAACAATTTTCAAGAGGCCGTTTTAATTTTTTGGATCAGTTGTAAATAATCATTGGCTATTTTTCCGGTTGCATGTAATTGTAAATGTGCCATAGCAGCCTGCTTAATTTTTTGCTGTAACGATAGATCATTTTCAATTGTACAAATTGTATTGAAAAGCGAAGCGGCATTATTCTTTTCAAAAACAATCCCGGCATCTCCTGTTGCTTCGGGCAACCCGCCGCTGTCAGATACGATTGGGATGCAACCACAGGCAATTCCTTCCAAAACAACAATACCAAACGGTTCTTCCCATACAGATGGAACGAGCAGGTATTTATGGCGTTTTAACTCCTGTGCTACCTGTACACTGTTTAACGCGCCTGTAAAATTTACGTATTCTTCCAGGTGTAGTTTCAATACAAATTCATGCAGTTTTTTCCGTTCAGGGCCGTCACCGATAATTGTAAGCAAAGGCTTTTGATGCGCAAATTGTTGGGGCAAAGAACTGATCAATTTTTCTATTGCCTTTATTGCAATTTCAGTTCCTTTATCGGAAACCAGCCTGCCGACAAAAACAAAACTACAGTTGCGATCTGCAGAAGTATCAGCAGTATTAAACACAGCCTCATCGAACGGGTTATGAATTACCATTGCCGGCGGCCATATTGTTTTTCTTATTGCATCACTTATGGCTACAACCTGATTAGCAAGAGCAAGCTTTTTTAGTTTAAGCCTTTGCTGAATGGTTGCTTTTTTTGAGTTATGATTCAGCCAGGTTTGCAGTATTACAATATTGTGTTTCCGGATAATGAATCCGGGCCATGATAATCTTAAACAAGGATTATTTTCAACAATTACATCTGCCCACAGAAAATGTTTTATTAATGATGATAAAGATGGTTTCCTTGCAACTGTATACGGCAAATTTTCTTCAGCATTATTTTTCGTCCACGTAACTACTATTACTTCATTGCCTGTGGTTGAAAATTTTTCTGCAAGCAGTTTTGAAACAGTTTCAATGCCCCCCAAATGCGGATGAAAATAATGCGTTAATAATAATATCTTTTGCTTATGCTCTATCAAAAAACATCAATGCTTTAATCAGGGTTTATGAATTGAGTAAGGAAATAAATTTATTGCTTACGTATTCAACACTCCATTTTTCTGCAGGCCTTTTGGAGAGATATTCGTTATACAATTGTATTTCCTTTTCGTATTTAGGTATAGGCGAAAACGAAAGCGTTTCTACCTGTACGTTATGCAATTTAAAAGCCGCATAAGCGCCGCTTTTTCCTATGTATTCAAAAGGCGTGCAAAGCACTGCAGCATCAAGAATGCTCATTATGTTGGATACTTTTGATTCGCTTAATTCACCCGGCTCAGCAAAAGTTACCGTTGGTTTAAGGTTCATTTTTAATTTTTCAATCTCTTGGGGAAGGTTATTCTTTCCAAAGATCAGCAACACAATTTTTCTGTCTTTCAATTGCTCATTTATATATTTTGGTATTACTGAAGACAGCATTGCTTCAGGGTAAGATGTACCAAAAATTCCCAGCTTATAATATTCATTATCCTCCAAATTGATAGAGTATTTTTTTTCTATGGAAGAAAGATACTCTTCCTCCTGCGCATGCATAGAAATGTTACTGAAAAGCGGAAGGATGGAAGCGCAAATATTCTTTTCTTTCAACACCAATTGATACAGTAGATTGGTGGTAGTTATTTTTTGCGGTTGCAGCGATTGGATAAGGTTTGATGCAATTCTTTTCTGAAAATAGCCATACACTTTATGTCTTAAAAGCACTCCATGGCTAATGCCCGCCCATGTTTCATGAAACATTAAATGCCATTTGAAATCGCCCCGCAGTTGTTGCAACATTTTAGGCAAATAAAAGGGCAAACCCTTTTTATCAAATCCGTAGGGCACATACTGCAGGCTTATCCAGTCAGGCTTAAAATCCCGTATATATGTTTTAACCATTGATACGCGCGACCTATGCAAACTATTATTTGAAAAACGCAACACTTCTATGCTATTACCATTATCCTCCTGCAATTCTTTTACGTGTTCTGCTTTAAGATATTTGTCGTTTAACGCAATAATGGTGGCCTTGCTACCGGCACGTATAAGTGCACCGGCAAGTTTACGGGTGTAATCGCCTACGCCGTCTTTACCTTGTTCAAGCGAACTGCATAAGAAGAGTATTTTCACTTTGGTGCGATCCAAATTTAAATAGGATATCCTCTGTGGTTATATACCTGGTTTGCATTGGAAAAATATGATACAGTTATCTCAGGCGGTTTTATTGTGTTTTTCTTTGTAGAAATAGCCACGACGTAGACTCACGAAATTCATTAACCGCATAATTGCCGTACTTTTTTATTAAAGGATGCCAGCTAATATTTACAGGTAAATTTTTTACCTGTTGTGCAATGGGTATAATATTATGTGTACCGGAAAATTTTTTAATGAATATTTCTTCTTTATTTCTTCCTTTATTGTGATGCATCTCTACCAGCAAATCACAATTACAGAAGTTTGATACATCAGGGTCCAATAAATTGTATTCACCCCCTTCAATATCGGAAAGGATAAATGTGCACCCATTGCCCAGTACTGAGTTCAGTGCAGCAGTATCACAGAATCCTTTTACTACTATTCCATGAACATTATTTAAGCGTGCAATTTTTCTGATGAGCTTCCTCCCTTTTTTTGATGCCTCAAATGCTATCACTCTATCTGTACCGGTTAAAATATATTTCTTTATACCTACTGCGTAAAACCCTTCTGCTGCACCTATATCAATAAAGCATGTATAGTTACTATGGCTGATTTTCTGAAATATTTCACTCAGTTCATTTTCGTAAGTACCTATCAGTTTAGGAAGTACAACACTGCCAACGCTCCTGCGTATGTATCGCATACCTGCAAAAGGGCCTGTCTTTACCCGCTTCTTTAAAAAACAGGAAAGAAAGAATTGCGGTAGTGTAAACTTCAAAATATACCCGGCCCTCCAAACTAAGTGGGTGTAAATTTTTTTTATAAGATTCATGGCGTGTTTTCATTTAACAGGTATTGATTGCAGAGTTCTGATATAACCGTTAATACTTTACATACCGCTTCAGAATGAAATAGGTAATGATGAACTTTATGTTGTAAAAATTAATTTTTCTGCGCTGTGCATCCCAATATAAAATGCGTAAATAATATTTGAATGCCGGTGCTGTTTTATTTCGGTTTAAGGCCATTTCCATTTTTAGATAATTATGACTGCCTGCAATGGCTGCATATATTTTGTTCAACAGTTTTGTATCGGCCCATACGGGAACATGCTGCATCAGCGTTTTAAGCTTACGCATGTGCTTCACGTTAACCTTTACAAGTTCCCGCTTCCAGTTATACATGTTTCCAGGCTTGCTCATACTGTTAGCATGTATCCTGTAATAAGTAAGTTTTTTTTTAAGATGATATCCATGCCCGGCCAGGTATAGTGTGTAAAAGAACTGCTCATTATAAGCAGGCAATAGATCAAGGGCAGCAGCTCTTTTAAATGACTGCGTGCTGGTATTCCCGCCTTTGTCATACGCTTTAAACACTTTCCCTTCTTTATCAATCAGGGCCTTATCGTGAAATAAAAAAAGGAGTTTTTTATTCTTCACAAACTCCTTCAGCACCTCATTTATCTTATTGCTTAAGAAATAGTCATCCGCATCCAGCAGGCAAATGATATCGCCATCTGCATACTGCACCGCTTTGGTAAGGCTTGCTTCAAAGCCTTCGTTTGCTGAACGGAAATATCTGATACTGTCTCCATAGCCTTTGCATACTTCCGGTGTATTATCAGTTGATCCGTCATCGATAACAATTACTTCAAGTTCATAGTCGCCTTTGTCCTGGTTGAGGCAGCTATCAATAGCCATTGGCAGGTAATGGCCATAATTATAACAAAGTATGGAACAGGTTATTTTAAACACAAGATTTTCAAAATGCTCTTATGAATTAGCATTTTATGCCCCAGGCCATTCCCCAGGTTGGGCCCGTAGGTTCATGGCGAATCAATTTGAAATTGGCATTTTCCAAAATATGTTTAATTCTATTGTGGCCGTTCTTATCATTTGTATGATATTCCAATGTTATTGCACGCACTCCTTTCAAAGACTCATCATCCTGTAATATTTGCCATTCTGCACCTTCACAATCCAGCTTCAACAGATCTATATTAGACCCTGCTTTTTTAATTATTGAGCTAAACGATACCTGCTCAATTTCACCAGTTTCTGAATAGATCGTTTTGCCATGAAGGCTATCTGCTCCCGGTTGCAGTTCAACCTTACTATTCTCTAAACCAACTGCCTGGTTATAAGCATCTGCATCACAAAAACTACAATGATATTTTAGCTTCGCAAACACTTCATAATTTGGTTCGTAAGCATAGATTTTGGCGCCGAATGTATTATATGCGGCTAAAGTAAATAATCCTTGATTTGCACCAATATCAACAATGGTTTTTACGTTTTTTAATGATGAACTAAAGAAGTTTAATCCATAATCATCATCTAAAAAAATGTCAATTAATGATACGCCTGTAGCTAAATCATTATTTAAATCAAGTTTTATCTTTTTTCCTGCTATCGTAATATGTGAAGGAATTTTCCACGTTGAACCTCTTTGGTAATACAACCCTATTTTCTTTGCGTTATGCCTTCTTTTCAGAAGTCTCTTCGCTTTTTTTAAAAGGTTGACGGCCATTTCTGTTTATTTTTTATAATCTTACTACAGCAGGTAGCCTTAACCATTTGCCCTGCCATTTATTCCCCAAAAAATATTACCTGTCCATTGTTTTATGCAGAACCCCTGCCTCTCAAAGCAGTATTTGTACCCTGTTAACTTTAATTTTTGATGAATTGCATTTGCATTAATATCTGCTATAAAAGCGTCCTATAAAAGCTGTACACAGAATCCAGAATTGTTTAAATTTTATATACGCATAACTGTGCATCTTAATGGGTCCGCTTGTATTTGCCCAATATGCCTTTTCTGCAAGCCTTGGCGGAAATCCTCTTATACAAGACAGAAAAAAATTTTTATTCCATGGTTTGGGCGAACCTGTTGCATGAGACATTGCCCTCCATCCGGTTTGAACAAAATCCATTGCATCCGGGCCCATTTCACTGATGGCATAGTTATAACACATGGCCGTTATATTCAAAGCATCCTGGTCTGCAAACTGAAAAATATATTTTTGATGTGGTTGCTTAAATTCCCGGGGATTAAGATTATAACATTTTATAGACTCATGAATAATATCAGACCATGTTTGCAAAAAATCAAAATCATTTTTATTTACACCACAAAATCCACCATTAATGCCTGAATAAAGATCTCGATGAACCGTTCTTTTACTCCTCACAAGCATTTCTTCCCATTCTCTGCGTACAGGATGTGTTGGAGGCAATGCAACAGCAACCAGCTCGTGCACAAGTGTCACTCCGTAACCTACCCATTTTTCAAAAAAAAGCCATTCATATTTTATAATGATGTCCGGATCAAAATAGAATAAGTTGCGTACCAATTCTGGAAATTTTGCCTTTAGCGAAAGCATAAAATCCGGCTTATAATTGTTTAGGTGCCAGTCTGTTTCTACTGGTAAAAAATGTATTCTTAGACCATTTGCCGGATGTATTGTCGTTGCACCTTTCCAAATTTCGCTTAAGCTGCTATCGGTGTTAATTGCCCAAAACGGAAGCGTTCCTTTATATCCTGCAAAAATATCACCCCGATATCCGTTGTGGTATACGGAATTTACCAATGCAGCAACACCATAATGATAATTGCCTTCAAACAAAGTACAGATAACTGAATCAGGCTGTGTCATGCTTTTTGTTTACCCAATCTGTTTCCAACTCTTTTTAATAAACGAAGCGGAAATAAAGCATCCACACTTAGTACCTTTTTTAAAAGCTTTGCATTTAATCGCAGACTTTTATTCAGGTAAAAACTATATACCCATGTTTTGCAAATCATGTGTTTTAGCTTTTGTTGCACCAACTTATCCGGCGTTTTTTTAATAAAATACACCATGTTTTGTACTGCCTCTGCGCCCATTAATTCCGCTTTTTTTGAACGCACATTTTGTTCATGCATCCTGAAATAATCAAGTTTATGATTATCAAAAAAAATGTTTGTAGCGTAACAAATGTTTACCCACATCCGCCAGTCCCCGGCTATTTTCAGTTGCATATACGTTTTATCAGCAGCAGCGAATAATTCTTTTTTAAAAACAACCCCGCTGGCGTTTAAGATCAGGCTACTAAAAAACAAATAATGCTCGCAAAAATATTTTCCATTCATGCTTTCATGATCGTCAAAATAATTTATAAACTCAGGTGCGTATTTATGGTTTGATGGTATAACGACCCCCCTTTCATTAATGGAATGATAATTACAAAAGTACAAACCAGTGGATGTGTGACCCTGTAACCGTTTAATAGCAGCGAACAGAAAACTTTCATCTGCATAATCATCGCTTTCAGCTATCCATACATATTCTCCTTTTGTCAGGGCAACACCTTTCTCCCATTGTTTAAATGTACTGCCACTGTTGGTTTCATTACGCATAATTATTGCAACCTTAGGATGATCTTTATATTGGTTAATAACGGTCATGCTATTATCGGTTGAACAATCATCAAGTATAATGACTTCAAAATGCTGATAAGATTGATTTAATACAGATTCAATCCTTTGTTCAAGGTAAGATGCGTGATTATAATTGGGTATGATAACGGAAACTTTCATCTACATCCTGTGCTATATTTATTGCCCCTTCTTAAAATATTTATTATATACATACTTTACAAAAGAGCGAAAAGGTTTTTGCTTATCCTCTTTATAAATAAAATACTGCACTGCAAAAAACCTGTACTGTTTTATAAACAAAGGCAAATGTTTTTTAAAAACATATTCTCTCATTGCCCTATGCCTTTCTTCTTCAACGGACCAACTAACCCGCGAACCGTTAACTATCCTGTAATCAAAAAGATATTCATCAATAAAATGAAATTTCCAACCTGCCACCGCAACGCGGATCCAGAATTCCCAATCTTCATGTGTTAATACGAATGCCTCGTCAAAGCCATCAACATCATCCCAAACCTTTCTTCGGATCACCGCGCAGCAGCCAATATAATTATCAAACAAAAGACTATTAAAATCAAAGGCCTTTGTAATATACCGGGGCTTTGCAGTTTCTCCAAAAAAATGAGGTTTGCCATATACCACACCTGTTTCATTGTTTGCTTCAAGCACGGCTATGCCTTTATCGATACACCCTTCTCTAACCCTGTCATCACTATCAAGAAAAAAAATGTATTTGCCCGATGAAGCTCTTACCCCTGCATTTCTTGCCGCAGCCGCCCCTTTATTTTCCTGGTGAAGTATGCTGCAATCTTTTGCCGCAAGATCCTTCAACACTAACAAAGTAGCCTCATCAGTTGAACCATCATTTGTAACAATGATCTCATAACTATGTTGCCTGCAATACTGTTGTACACTGTCAACAGCCTCTTGCAGGTAAGCACCTGCGTTATAACAGGGAATGACAACAGAGATATCCGGTATTGTGGTTTTATTCACCTTTATAAGTATTTTAGATGCATGACTTGCCCGCCATTTAAACAAATTGTCTCGTACCTTTTTTTGTGCAGGTTGCCTATTTGCATAACATCAGGTGTTTTGTAATTGTCATCACATCCTAAATCCATTAGGGTTACGCTCCAGTAACGGTAACATCCAGCTTTGAATAAAATGAATATCCTTCATTGCCTTACCGGAAAGTTTATTAAACCAATATAGCGTGCTGTAATACTGCTTCAGTATTAACCTGTTCAGCGACACATCCTGTTTTACTATGTAATTAATATTATTCTTTACACCCCGGCTTTTTAATTGCCTGAGAAATTGTTTATAAAAGGCTGCTCTTAGCTTAAACGGTGCAAGAATATATTTTTTTTCAAAGGCCTCAAACACCATAGCATACAAAAAGATATAGTAAGATGTATAACCAAAAGTCTGAAAGGCTTTTTCTATGCTTTTCCAGTTGAGCCTTGCGGCCGGCATATAATGTTTATAATGCAGGCAATCTGAATAATATATTTTCCTGCCAAGCAACAATAAAGCAATTGCCAACTCCGCGTCTTCTCCTGCTGCTTTACCAGGTACTTTGCTGGTTAATACTGCAAAACCCAGGCTTCGCAAATACATCCAGTCGTTTTTAAAAACAATCATTCCCGCTCCCCATACCCCATAATTATTTTTTGGAAAATACCCCGTTTCTTTTACAGGGCTTCCAATTGCTATATTACCTGCAACCTGCTGTACCCATGCAGGCGGGTTTATTTCAAATATGGCTTCATTGCCTGCCTGGAAAATGCCAACATCAGGATACGTATTTATCAATGTCAATGCATTTATTAAATAATCTTCACGCAGCCAGTTATCATCATCAACTGTGACAATATATGCATATTGTGCCGCATCATAACCCGTTTCTATAGCGTATCCTTTACCAGTGCGCGGTTCATTTATTATGCTTAAAATAAAAGGTGTTTTCAGTTCATCCCAAACCCTTGTAGTCAATGCTGCTGTATCATCGGTAGAGGCGTTGTTTACTAATACCAGTTCAACCGGAAGACCTGCAGGTCTTACAAGTGCGGCAAGGTGCTGAAGGGTGGGTTTAAGTTTGCCTGCACCGTTATGCGTACAAAGCACTATGGAAAAACCTTTATTTAGAGTTTCGTTTATCAATTAATTATATCCGCTGCGGGTTAGTTGAACTATTAACATTAATAAACTGTAGCCAGAATTCTTTATTATATTTCTCCCATGCGTGGCAACCAAACGGCAAATGATTATTATTTAAGTTATACAACATAGGTGCATTTCCTTCTAGCGAAAAGAGCGATGCTGCTTCTTTATCGGCAATCTTAAACCATGAAAATTTTTTTCCAGCTATTTTACTCCAGAAATAATCTTCCTGGAAATCGTAATCATTGAAAAGAAAAAAAGTATTATTACCTATTGTGAGATTTTTAAATACCAGGAAAAAATTATTGAAGGAAGGGTTATGTTTAAAATGCCTCAATACACTAAAAAATGGAGTTACATAGGCGAATGAGTGCAATACCTTTATAAAGCTATTTACTTTACGAAGACAAAATCCACCGTTGCCAACACCTAAGTAAGCCGAATCAGGTGTGGCATTGCCCCAACCTTCAAACCAGGGCGCTCCTATAAAGTCATAGTTTAATGAACACCAATGCAGCAGTTCATTCTTAAATACCCAGGCATCAAGTTGGTACAGTAAAATGTATCTGTAGTTTTTGAACCTTTTATAAAAACCTAAAGAAAGGCAAAGCCTGTTATAAGTAGCAATAGATTTAAAATAGCCATCTTTAAACCGTTCAATTTTGTAACTGGTTTTTTGCGGTATCATTGTTTCATAAGCTGTCATGTTAAACGTAGTACCGCAAACAAAACAAACTGTAAATTCTTTAAGTACGCTAAAACATTGCAGCAATGATCTTTTCTCATTGTCTGAAATAACATCTTTATATACCGGGATTACAATTATTACTTCTTTTTTTAACAATGGCATAATATGTAAATAATTAATGCTGATACTTCCCCAGTGGATGCCTGTTGAGTAAGAGCTTGAGAAAATTCATAAAATGATTACTCATAAAGTTTTTTATTCCAATAATCGGGATAAGCTGAAAACACATTAAGAGCTTACGATATTTTTCTTTTTTATTACTTACCTTAATTAAAAGAAGTTCATTAAAACAATAGTTATCAATATACGCAAACTCGTCTTTTCCTATCATATCAGACTTGCTAACAGGCAGTAGCTTGTTCCACTTCTTATATACTTTTAAAACGCCCTCAAACCATTTCAGATCAAACACTCCTTCGCTTTTGTGTTTAAGAAGTATATCATAAACTACATAATTCTCTTTTACAGTACCAATATGCAGCGAAAATTCTATGTCATATCCATGAAAGCCTTTCAATAGCTTTTCTTCAAATGGGTAGCGTTGCCATATTTCCTTTTTTGTTGCAAGAAAAACACCATCAAGCGCAACAACAAGCGACCTGGTTTCATTAAACGGGTTAATATAAAATCTATCACTCTTTGTTGCTGTATGCTTATATTCCTGTATAATATTTACCCTGTTTGGATTCATGGATTTTAACCCTGGTTGAATCCATCCATAAGGCATTTTACTTTTACAAATTGCACCGGCAACACCAATAACCCCTGCATTTTCGTTTAATTCAAAATGCCTGATTATGTTCAAACCCCAATTCATTGTCAAAAATTCAACGTCTTCATGTACAAAACAAACTATATCGTATTTGGCTTGCGTAGCCCCTTCATTATAGGCTGCACAAATGCCCATCAGGCCCGGATTATTTATTATAATAAGTTCGTAAGGAACACCAATGGTTTGTTTTAATGAGGTTACAAAGCACTCTAAATTTTTTTTATTCACAGACGATGTAATAACCGATATCATTGTATTGCAGCAAAGAATTGTCTTGCAATTTCATTCGCGTTCTGATGAATACGGCTAAGCTTGTTTTTCGCTTTATAGCCATCATCATATTTTTCGCCTGGATTATTATAATATTCGTGAATTGCTTCGCTCATTTTCTCAAGATTTAAATAAGGCACAATCTTACCATTCCCTTCAACGAATTCAACTGCACCACCGCTGTTTTCAAAACAAATTACAGGAATGCTATGATTAGCTGCTTCAAGCATTACCAAAGGATAAGGGTCTTCTCTTGATGTTAAAACAAACACATCTAACTGAGCATAAAAGGCACTTGTATCAGAAGAACTCTCCTCGAATACAATATTATCAAGATCCAAGTTGTTAATATCCTGCTGTAGTAATTCAAACTCAAGGCAATTCTTGTTACCGCCCTTCCATACAAACTTTATACTAAGACCAGGATATTTTATTTTAAATAATTGAGATAACTGAATAAAAAGATCGGTTCCTTTCCTTAATTCTATAGTGCCGCAACCACCTACAAGAAAAGTTTTTTTTCCTTGTTTCTCTTCTCTCAAAAATTCGTTTTTATTTGAAGGAATATAATAAGGAAGCATCCTGATCTTTGCAGCATCAACTTTATAGCTTTCGGTTAAAAGATTTTTTACAGACATACATGGTGTAAGCAAAATATCAGTATTTGAAAACAAAACAGCTAAAGACTCAGATGAGGTTAAATAATTTATTACAGCGTTCAGTTCATGTATATAACAAATGATTTTCCCTCGGTATTTTTTTTTTATTGTAATGAGGAGATCACTGTGAGTTATTGTATTTAAAACAACTATATCATATTGGCTGAAATTTATTTTTTTTAAAGGATCGTAATGTTTATGAAATAATCTTGTATTTATCTTTTCATACGCAGACTTTTTTTTAGTATAAGGAAGTATTACATTTCCTGCATTTGCAAACTCTTCTTCAAGCTCACCTCCTGCCCTAAGTAAAAAATCTAATTTATAATTACCGGCTGCTATAATAGCTTTTGCAAGGTTTAATAATAATATAGGTGCTCCTGCTCTGGAAGCATTATGGGAAACGAATAATATTTTTTTGGGGAGAAATAACATTTAGGTAAATAACGCCAAAACTGAGTTAAAAGAATTTGTTTAGCACAACACCTACAAAATCTCTTTCTTTGTATAGTAAAGAAGTAATTATTTTTTTTCTTTCCACGATACATTGATCAACAATTTCTGAATATTTTTCTTTTAAAAGATTAGCCTGTATCGCTTTATAAAAATCTATGTGCTGTTTATATGCCTTGATTAGTTTTTTATTTGAAGCATGCAGATTGCCATGTACACCACCAGGATGTATCCTGTAAACCGAAGTAATATCTTCTAAACACCATGCCTTCTTTTTGCTGGTGAATAAAACATTAATATAAAGAGACCAATCTCCAAAGACCATTTTTGAAAACCATTCAGGAATAGGATTCATATATTCAGAAAGAAAAACTGCAGTTGCAGTTGAATAAATATTTTGCTTAATCATTGCCTCCACATCAATTGATTGAGGATTTGGAATGTGCTCAGCTTCCTGACCGGTAAATTCATTTCGTATTTTATAACCAGTAAAACACAGCACGTACTCAGGGTTAGCTTCTAAAAAATCAACTTGCTTTTGCAGTTTGTGTGGGTCGGTCCAATAATCATCACCTTCACATAAAGCAGTATATTTGGAAGTACATTTACTTAGGCTGAACAAACCATTTTTCATCATGCCGATGTTTTGCTCATGCCTCCAGTACTTGATCCTATATCCTTTAGGATGATCATGTACGTATTTATTTACAATCTCAGGTGTTGTATCAGGAGAGCAATCATCACAAATATTAATCTCAAACTCGAAGTTTGTTTCCTGCATTAGAAAACCTTTAATACAATCTTCAATGTAATCGTCGTGTTTAAACGTAGGACAGTTAATTGATACTAATGGTAAATTCATCTTAAATAAAGTACATCACACTTTCACATGTGCCTTGTGTATAATGCCTGAAATATATTTTATAGTCCGGAACAAGGGTTAACAGGTATTCCGGTATTTGAATAAAGTCATTTTGATTGTGATACACACATACCGCAATAACAGGCCTGTATTTGCTTATAATTTTTTTGCTTCCTTCAAGCGCTTCTTTTTCGGCGCCTTCAATATCTAATTTAATAAAATCGACTTTTTTATCTACCACATCATCAATAGCAACAACTTCTATAACATCACCACCGATTTCTGTAATGTGGCTTGAATTGCCCAGCTCGCTATTAAACCTTAAAGTTTCGGATGATTTCCACAAACCTTTCTGATAAAAACTTACATCCCTTGTGTTTTTTAGTGTTTCTGTTGAAATTTCCATTGATTTTGTTGTCGGCTCAAAATAAAATATACTTGAGTAATCTGGGTAATGCCTTGCAAAAGCCAGCGAGGTTGAACCATCGAAACCTCCCCCATCTACAAAAATGCTCTTTGCCGGCATTAAGATAAAATCTTCGAAATATTGATCCTGCAATTTGAAAGAAAAGCCCTTCATGAAAGATATATCCCTGTTCAACCGGAAATTTAAGACAGCCTCAAATTCTTTTTTTGAAATATCATCGCTTAGTTTATGATAAATAGCATTATATCTCGCAAATAACTTTAAAATGTCATCAGTGCCTTTTGTATAATCAATGGCAAGCAAGCTTTCAGGAAAGGCAAATTGAAGCGAAAAATAATCTATACTTTTTTCAGCATTTGTTTTATCAATTAGCTTCTTTACATTCACCGACTGTCCTTCTATAACACAGTTTATTATTACAGCACTGTTAAAGTCTGCAAGCGATCTTACAACAGGCAATCCGTTAAATTCCTTTTTATCAGTAAAGTCATCAACATAACCAATTACATTTTTACCTATTGAGGTTAACCAGTTTCCCATAGATATTCCATACTTGTTAGAGCCAAGTATGTAAATGTTATTTTGCAAGTTGTTTAGAAAATAGGTAGCAGCTTCTTTATTTTCTACTCTTTTATCTTCGATATTCATTTCAAATATTGTTATTTGATTAAATACAAATCACGATTTATCGTTTTATTAAAAATCTCAGATAATTCATTTTTAGATCTACAACTGATAAACAAAAGGCCAATTCTTCCGAAAGGGCTTGCTTTTACTTTATCACCGGCAAGACTTAATGGAAAAAATTTTTCAATCATAACCGGAACACTAAAGTCAAGCGATATATATACGTGTTCATCTTTTTGAGATATCGTATGACGTATTATATGCTTATGAGAAGATGAATAATTTGACAGATCAATTTTTCTATTTAAGAAGGGCATTGCATATATACTTGCATAAGGAAAACCAGTTGATGTTTCTATCAACAGACTGTATAGATCGCCAGGACAACGCCTTGTTATTTCAATAAGCCAAAACGAGTTGTTATGTTTAATAAACTGAGTGTGTATAAGGCCATCAGATAAATTCAGATACCTTGCCGTTGCACAAATAGAAGCCCTGATATTACTTAGCATTTCAGAAGGAAAATCATCCACTACATAACTGGTGTCCACGGCAAAGGGGTTCGCAGTGCAATGTTCTTCCACAATAAAATCAATTAATATCTTCCTGTCTTTTATAAGTGCTGAATGACTGAATAACTGGCCTTCAATATATTGCTCTATGAGATACTTGCCCGAAGCTGAAAATGTTTTTGCACGCTCAATTGCTTCATGTAATAATTCTTTTTCATCTTTTTTTATTATGGTTATACCTCTTCCGCTATAAGCATCTGCTGGTTTAATAATAACTGGCCAAATATCTATTGGTTCATTTTCGTTTATAATCTTAGGAACCGGCAAGTTTGCTTGCTTTGCGAATAATCTGAATTTCTGTTTATTATTAATGATTTCCGTTGTTTCAACGTTGTCTATTCCGTAAAACTGTTGTTTGCTGTTTAGTCGAGAAGCAATTTTATATGAAAGATCATTACAGCCCGGAACAATAAAATCAATATTGAGGCGCTTAACTAATTGCTGCATCTTATCAACATCTGAATAGTCAATGTTTATGTAATTGGCAACTGATTTGGCTAAAAAATCTGAAGGATTGCTACCTGTAACAAAAACCTCGTGGCCTGATTTTATAAGAAAATCATATATAGGGAAAGAAGAAATATTTGTATCTATTAAAAGAACTTTATCCATTAACAGAGTGGGCTTGATTAGTTGAATTAATCATGGTTTAAATTTCTTCCCACGTTTTTGACGAGCTTGCTCTTGTTATTGTATCCAATAAATGCAAACCTTCCAGCGCTTCTGTTATGCCAAAACAATCATCATTAAGATAAGCAGTTTTGTTTTGATTATAAGATTGCAGCGACCCGGCAATATCTGTATAATAATTTGCAAAGGCTTCTATAAAACCTGCCGGATGACCAGCCTTGAACCTTGAATAACGTGGTTGATTACAAACCTTAGCGTCATTGCTTCCCCTATCTAACGTCCACCGCTTGCCGCGGTTATCTGCAAGCTTTAAATGCTCGGGGTCTTCCTGTAGCCATTCTGCAGATCCTTGTTCGCCATAAATTCTGAGTTTTAAACCATTTCGGTTGCCAATAGCAATTTTGCTATACCACATGTTGCAGACAATATCATTTGAATACTCTATGATGCAGGAAATATCGTCTTTAACTGTTTGAAAATTACCAAACGACTTGCTTAATGCTGTTACACCTAAAGGTTTTTCACCAGTTAAATATTTTATCATTATGTGTAAATGAACGCCTAAATCCAGTGAGATAGTTGGTATTATTCCATCATGCAATCTCCATGTTTGCGGTACTATCGGGTTACCATCTGTATCTACGCGGTCAAACCCTTCTTGCGGCATCTCAATCTGAATATGGTGAATTTTGCCCAGGTTGCCATTCAGTATTAAATATCTTAATTCCCGAAAAACGGGGTAGCCTAAATAATTATAAATAACAGATAAATACCCCTTATTTTTTTCTAACTCTCTTTTAATGTTTTCCGCTTCTGAAATAGTGCAAGCCAATGCTTTTTCGCAGATAACCGGTATGTTATTCCGGATAAATTTAATTACATGTTCGGCATGTTGATCAGTTGGCGTTAATACAACTATTGCATTTAAATTGTTCTTTTCTTTTTCTATCAGTTCGTCTATGTTGTTATAAATACGATTTAAACCAACGTGATATTGTTCTGCTGTTCTTTGATTAAATTCTTTATCCAGGCTAAAGCAACCTGCAACAAGCTCAAATTGGTTTACTAATCTTATTGCTGAATAATGGGCGCTGCCAACAGCAGAATTTATAGCACCCCCGAGAAAAGCAATTTTTAATTTTTCAATACTAGCTGGATGCACCATAAGTTTTTATTGCTATTTATAAACTCTGTTGCCTGTGTACTTTCAAAATAGCCTGTACTATGTTGTGTTGGATTACCGACCCCAATTCATAAAATAAAGGCAGGCACAACACTCTTTTGGCAATTGATTCAGATACCGGTACAGGCTGGTATTGTATGTAGGGCAATGTATTCAATGAAGGATAAAAATACCTCCTTGGCAAAATCTCTTTTTCTTTCAGTGCTGCAATGATTTCCAGTAATAGCGTTTCGGTTTCAAATACAACAGGAAAATAAGAATAATTAAAAGGACTATTTTCTGTTACCTCAAGCAATTGCAATGAAGTATGCTGCAAGAATGTTTTATAATACAACCATTGCTGTTTACGGCTTGCCAATATTGCATCAATGTAATTCAGGTTGCAAAGCCCTAGTGCAGCATGTAACTCAGAACTTTTACCGTTAATACCCACACAGAAATGTTCATCGCCGATATGGCCAAACTGGTGATACAACCTGATTGTTTCAGCAAGCTTGTCATCATTGGTGATGATACATCCGCCTTCTGCCGTATGAAATAATTTGGTAGCATGAAAACTGCAGGTGCTGATGTCACCATAACTCAACACCGAACGGCCTTTGTAATTTGTACCAAAAGCATGCGCGCCATCGTAAATAACTTTCAGTTTATACTTATGCGCGATCTTTTCAATGGCTTCAACATTGCAGGCATAACCATACACATGCGTGGCAAGAATAGCTGTTGTATTTTCTGTGATGGAAGCTTCGATCTTGGCGGCATCAATACAAAAATTCTTTTCATCAATATCAACAAAAACAGGTCTGCAGTTCTCCCAGAGAATAGCGCCGGTAGTAGCCACATAAGAAAAAGGCGTTGTTATTACTTCGCCTTTTATATTCAATGCTTTTAAGGCTATTTGCAATGCAATGGTTCCGTTGTTGCAAAACAGTAAATGTTTTACGCCGAGATATTGCTCCAGTTTTTCTTCCAGCTCTCTCACCAGTTCACCGTTATTGGTGATCCAGCCTTTATCCCACGCGCGCTTTAATACAGCAGCATATTCATCAAAAGGAGGAAGAAATGTTTTGGTTACGTTGATCATCATATCCATTTAAAAGAATCAAGCATTCCATTCTTTTTTACAAACGCCAGTTCTGTTAACCACAATACTGCAGGATTAAATGGCCTGTTGAGATCAGTAATATCAAACAGCCTGTAACCATTTTCATCCATGAAGTTTATTACATTTAGAAAGCTGTTGGAGAATTGTTTATTCACTATGCCAGCTTCCACCATAAATATTTCTGTTTTACCAAAGAAATTGTTAGCGCCTTGCAACACATCAAGGTCTAATCCTTCCGCATCAATTTTAATAACATCGGGGATTGGAAGTTGTTGTTCAACTATAAATTCATTTAAGGTTACAACAGGCACTTGTATTTGTTGAAAGTTATTCTTTGCCGCTTCTTCAATTGTATAAGCAAAGCTGCAACTGTCGTCTCTGTCAACAATTGTAAAATTGAAAGTTCCTTTTGTTTTGCCCGCACCCACTGCATGAAATGTTATCAGAGAATTATGCTGTAAAAGATCTTCAACCGATGCACGCATGTTTGCCTGTGGTTCAAGTAAAGTAAACCTGCAGTTAGGAAAATATTGCAAAGCCTCACGCGTCCACGAACCATGATTCGCACCTACATCAACGATATGTCTGGGAATAAAGCCTGCGGATTTTAATACGTTGTAAAATATAAAGAGCAGGTTATTCTTGTTGTATACATCAATAACCGGTTGCTTGTTCACTGAGCTTTTTCTCACATAGCCAAATGCATACGCTATTCGATCTGTTATTTTACGAACGAGGGATTTCAATTTTTTTATTAATTAGTTGCCAGTCAAAAATAGGTTTGATCAATCCTGGCTCTCTTCCCATCCATGAACCCACATTTCTTTGCCCTTCCTGTACATCAAAAGACATAATATCTTTTTCTGAAAACACAGCTTTTCTTGCATCCTGTATCAGGTAAAAAGAAAGATAATAACTGCCAATATTTAAAAACCCTTTTGGCAATTGACAAAGCAAATGGTTATAACCGTTCATTAATTTCAGGTCAGCAGATATATGGCTGAATGTAAAGATCGGCTCACCCTGTTCATTATTCAACACCAGTGTTACATGCAACCGCTCTGCATCTTTTTTGATATCGATCTTGATGTTCACATCTATTTCATGGTATTCATCTAATGCAGTATCCGGTGATTCATCTTTTGCATTCAGTGTTATTTCATGTAAATTAAAAATGTCAGTATCATACTCACTGCCGAACAGTTTGCGGTTGCGTGTTTCTGCGTCGCCTTTTAAATATACCGTTACAGCATTGATTGCATTTCCATTAAACTTAAGGTTTCCATATTCCAGTACCATTCCTTTATCGCACAAGGTTTTTACAGCAGCCATATTATGGCTCACAAACAATACTGTTCTACCTTCTCCTTTGCTCACCTCGTTCATCTTACCCAAACATTTTTTCTGAAACTCTGCATCACCCACAGCCAGCACTTCATCCACAATTAATATCTCGCTTTCCAAATGTGCGGCCACCGCAAAAGCAAGGCGCACATACATACCTGAAGAATACCTTTTAACTGGTGTGTCTATGTAACGCTCCACACCTGCAAAGGCAACGATCTCATCAAACTTGCGGGTTATTTCTTTCTTGCGCATACCAAGAATAGCACCGTTCAGGTAAACATTTTCCCTGCCGGTAAGGTCAGGATGAAAACCGGTACCTACTTCAAGCAAACTGGCTACACGGCCGTTACCGGTTATCTTTCCTGTTGTAGGGCTGGTAACCCTGCTGAGTATTTTTAATAAAGTGCTTTTGCCTGCACCGTTTTTACCAATAATGCCCACTGCATCACCCTGTTCAATTTCAAAACTGATATCTTTTAAGCTCCATACCACATCACTTTCGCCCTTAACGCTGCGGTCATTGGTTTCACCGATCTTTAAAAAAGGGTCTTCCCTGCCACGCGTTTTGGCATACCAGCGCTTAAAGTCGCTTTGCAATGTGCCGGTGCCTATTTCGCCAAGGCGGTAAGCTTTGGAAAGGTTTTCTGCTTTAATGGCAATGGGCATAACAGGCATTCAACATAATATGAGTGACGCAGGAATTACATTTAGAAACTCC
>JABDFS010000019.1:0-3172 GCA_013286425.1 Bacteroidota bacterium | reverse complement strand
TTTAAAACAAAAAACATTTGCTGAATAAAGTTCATTAAGCAAATGGATCGCTGATGTTATTGCTTCATCAACAACAAAACCCCGGTTTTTCATCTTCAAGATCCAATATTCAGAAGGCTGTTCATTTATATGCCCTTCACCACCCTGGCCCGGTGTAGCTGCAGAAAGAACAACACGATCGCTATGACGCGTAAGTGTATTTACAAGTATATCTGCAGATTTTTCGGGTAAATGTTCAGCAACCTCGTAGCACCAAACCAGGTCGAAGCAATTTTCAAGATTTACAGGCTTTGTCAGATCATGCTTTTTTATGATGCTTCCCAGCTTGGATGCCTTAATAGCAAGCTCAGAATTTTCCAAACCGGTAACCTTAATTCCTTGTTTTTTTACATATTTCAGGCTGCTACCCGTGCCACAACCAACGTCTAACCATGTTTTTGGTTGATAATTTTTTATAACTATATCAAGCGTTTTTTTGGGTAAAAGTGAACACATGTGTAAGGCTGATTCAGATTCAAAACCCAAATCATTTTTGTTTTTCCATGTGTAGTGCTCAACAGGAAAGATAAAATGCCGGTAAACAGTTTGCATCAACCTATAGGCTTTATTTTCGCTTCTAAACTTTGTCTTTATAAAGTTCTTGACTTTTGTAGTATAACCTGGTAAGTACACGCCTCGTTAATTATTTTATTGCTTGCTTTAAAATAACAGCAGGTTATTTACCATCCTGATGTTTGGCTTTTGATCGCAAAAACCTAAGCTTAAGGCTTTTCAAAATGCTTCTTCTTATTCTCCAGGTCCTCCTGATTTTATTTGCATTTATTCTTCCATATTTACTTTTCCAAAAGCTGGTATTATATGCGTTCCATGTGTTATAACCGTAATGTACTTTTTTGCCAAACAAATCCCACGGTTTTGGTGATCCCACAAAATGAATGATTGCTATATCATCAACTAAAAATTTTATTTGTGCAGGATTCCAGGATGAGTTGAATGTTTGTGGTAAAAAACCAAAATTACCTTCAAAAACGGCATTTAATAATGTCTGGTCAGCGGAAAGAAATTCATCAGGGTATTTAAGAGATATTTCCTCCATTTTTTTGTTGATGTTTTTTTCTTTCCATGTTATAATGTTATAAAGCAAAACGCCTGCATTAAAATAATTGGTTGTTGGCTTCCATTGAAGCTTGTTTATAAAAAAGGATTTTTCCAAAGACCATTGTACATCGCAACTGCACACAGCAGACAATGCCATATCTGAATAAAAGTCTTTTAACAGCAAAATGTCTTTTGTTATTATCAGGTCTGAATCAAGGTAGAGCACATTTTTTTTATTAAAAATCGCTGGTATTAATAACCGGCCATATGTAGTCCAGTCTCCATGCAAAGGTCTCAGGTGCCCAAACTTTTGCCTGGCATTAAAATTTATAAATTCTGCTCCCCCTTTAAAATTTTCCTGTTTAAGTAATGCATAAATATTATTCTTATCCGATGAAAAAAGCCCTGAACAGAGGAATGATAAATTTAATGAAGCCGAGTCAGAGCAATTTCTTATCAGTGATGTTAATGTAGCTCCAAGGCCTTCTAAACCTATCCTGTTTATGCTGAATACAACATCCATTTTAAAAGTATTACCCTCTACACCGTATCCACAAAATTCCGCTCTACCCTGGTAAATATTACCGTGCCTGCTGTCATCACAACTATGGCAAAGGCTGTTGAATAACCCAACATGCCCCAGCTAAAACTCCCGTGGCCAAGAAACCCGTAACGGAAAGTTTCTATAATGGCAGTCATCGGGTTGGCCGCGATCAGCCATTTGTATGTTGAAGGAGCAGATGATAAAGGATAAATAACAGTAGTGGCATACATAAGCAACTGCATACCGAAAGTGACCAAAAAAGCCAGGTCGCGGTATTTTGTGGTAAGCGAGGAAATGATCATTCCGGAACCAAGCCCGATGGCTGCGATCAGCACTATTAAAACCGGGAACAACAGCAGGTAAATGTTCGGGTGTATGGTGGTTACAGAAAAGGAAAAATATAGCATAAAGCCAAAAAAGAGCAACAGCTGTACAGCAAACCTTACCAGGTTGCTGATGATGATGCTTAAAGGCATGATAAGCCGGGGGAAATATACCTTACCGAAGATCCCTGCATTATCACGGAAAACAGTAGACGTTTTGGTAATGCAGTCCGAAAAATAATTCCACAATGTAACACCCGCCATATAGAACAGGGGCCCGGGTAAATGATCCGTGGAAATACCGGCAATTTTGCCAAATACCAGCGTGTAAATGAGGGTAACAAAAAGCGGCTGGATAAAAAACCAAAGCGGGCCTAATATGGTTTGCTTATAGGCAGATACAAAATCGCGGCGTACCAGCAGCCAGAGCAGGTCGCGGTATTCCCAGGTATCTTTCAGTTTAAGATCAAAAAGGGAATGTTCTGCTGTTATTTCCCAATGATGATGTGTATAATCTGTCAAGGAATAAGATACTTGTAATGGGTTAAGGAATGTCTAAAATTTATTCAAGATATTAAAGCGGTATACTATCAACAATGTTCTTCTTTATTCCAGCGAAGTTGCATACGCGTCGGGTAATTAGTGCTGGCAATTTCAGGTTGTCACCAGTTGTTACATAAGGCGCCTCTTTCGGTTCGGTCCCGGCTTGTCGGGATTGAAAAAAATCCAAAGAATATTGAGCATACAGTAATTGTAAATGAGTAATGTAGAAAGAAAGTCAGCTTGACGCAAAAGCGCAGATCTGATAGCGTTTTGAATCGGTTAAAAGCAAAGCTACTTTAAACCCTACTTTTTGAATAACCTGCGCCAGCCTGTTTTCCTTCGCCCGCCCTCATATCCATACCCAACACTATAATCATATCCATAACTACCTCCGTGGCTGTAACCGTAACCGTAATAACTGTTAATACCTTTGAGCTTTACATCATTCACAACGAGCGCAAGATTAGGCAGTTTCTTCTCATGATAAATATCATTCAGCATACGCAATTGCTTGCGTTGTGTAAAGCGCTGGCGGATGATATAAATGCTCAGATCTGCAAATTCGCTCAGCACTTTTGCATCGCTTACCACACCAAGCGGAGGCGTATCTATTACTACATAATCAAAATGCTGTTTCAGGTAAGTGAACAGTGTTGCTGGAATT
>JABDFS010000018.1 GCA_013286425.1 Bacteroidota bacterium | reverse complement strand
AGCCTTAATGTCCGCTGTCATTATAAATATTGAATTTGTCAAACGATATAATGCCAAAATCTTTTACTGTTTCCAATTTATCAACGTCTTTTAATAATGCGTCTGCATTGTCGTCATTACTATCATTGAGCTTATAACTTATGTAATGGTCTTTGTATAAAAACCAGTCAGCCTTTAATTTGTCAAACTTAAAGGTTATCACTTGTTCCCAATGTTCGCCACCAGCAATTGCGTGTTCGATTGAAAAATATCCGTTTTTAATTGTTATTCCAGTAAATGGGTCGCCAAATACACCGCCGCAATCAATGCAATAAACTGCATTGTCATTTCTGTCAGCAACTTTATAAACATTATTAGGTTGTCCAAGTAGAATTAGTAAAGGTCGTTTGTCAGGCTTATCATTTGCAAAGTTTGAAGTCGAATCCTCGCCATCTTTTCGCAGCACTAATATCATGTCATTTAAACTGTCAAGATTGAGATTGCCACTTGCTGTATCAATAACAGAATAACCAATAGGTATAAACTGAGAAATCTTTGTAGGTAAATTATTAACGACTTCGAGATTAGCGATATGTTGTCCGTAAGAAGTAAGTGGAATTAAAAACCCCGCTATGATTGTATTCAATATTGCTATTTGTTTTCTATTAGTCATTTGAATTCATAGAGGGCTCGAACGGGTTGCACACAACGCAAAGATTTATGTAATTATATGCAGCTCCAAAAAAATTAGTCACTGATTTTCAATGCGTGCTTATTGCGTTTTTTAAATTGTTTCTTCGTCAATCAAAATCACCATTTTATCTCTCCCCGTCGCCAAAGATCATCTAACGATTAAGATTAAATGCTTTGCCGCCCTTACTTACACCAAAAGTACCAGGGTTGAAACAAGGCATTAAAGTAATATTTTTTCTTTATATGTTTAATTAACAGGATCTGATTTTTGTAATTTTTTTGAAACCAAGGAAGTCAACAATAAAAGCGTCGTTCGGTATTTACACATTAAACTGCTTTACCTCAAGGAACTCCAGGGACTTTAGTGACAAGCAAGCATATTCTCTGACGACTTTTAAAATTCCCCGTTTAATACTGCATTATTGCTCCTCTTCAGGGCTGGGGGGCATAGGATGTACAAAGTCCCTGGTGTTGCTGGTATACCGGAATTTTAAACCTGGTTTACCTCAATGCACTCCAGGGACCTTAGCGGCAACTTCACCATCAACGTACATAAGGCATACAACCAGGGAGCTAAAAGATACCAGGTTCGTGTTTTCTTCGAAAAAATTACGATATAATTTCGATATTTCTTCGATTCAATTGATCGAAGTTATATCGAAGTTATATCGAAGAAATATCGAAGTTGTATCGAAGAAATGAGTTTACAGCCAGGTTTTGTATAGCCATAAAAAAGCCGGTAGAATTTACCGGCTTTTACTTAGTGTAGTTTATAGGCTTAACGGCCAAAAGAACAGAGGCAAAGTGACTGCCTGTGGTGTTCCACCATTAATAGCTATAGTGGCATTATTATCACAGGTTCCATTGCCATAATCAAGATATTCATTGAATACGGTACCTTCTGAAAGCGTTAATTGAATTTGTAATGCGCCTGAAGAACGGAAAGCACAATCACCCATTTTAATTACCGGGTGTTGCGGATCGGTATTGGAAGTCCAGGTAAGAGATGTTGCGCCATCAAGCACTTCTGTACCCGTTGCCGAACTTGTTATCTGGTAAACATTATCAGCCGTGGTTGTAGTTGTATCGCCGGCTGTTTGTAACCAATAACTGGTGGCAATAAATGTTGAAGTATTGCCTTTTGTATCGGTAAAAGTTTTATTGGTAACAATTTTTAGTGCCAGTGGCCCGGGTGTGGCGGCTGTATCAACATAAGTTTTTACATTACCTGAAACACTTACGCTATCTACCCAAAAATCGCTGAAAGTTGTTTCGCTGATAAGTGTACCAGCCGAAGCTGTTTTCCAGTTGGCATACACAGTAACTAATTTTTTACCGCTGCGGGTAATTCCGTCAGGGCCGGTGCAGCCGCTGCCAAAATCAACTGTTCTTAAATGAGGGTAAACAGTACGGGAAGGCGTAAAACTAACCATCCTGCAAGGTGAAGAATCTGTTGACATAACCACATCGCTGCCCAATACATCAGAAACCTCCTGGCTTTGCTGATCAGAAGCGCTTGTAATAGTGTTATTAGCGCGCATCAACAAGGTTTGGGTGGTGGTTTGAGCTGTTGGGGATGAAGCAGGAACTTCATTTTTTTTACAGGATACAATACCGGTGCATAACAGGGCAGCAATAGGAATAAACCCTTTCATTTTCAGTTTCATGTTAATTTTTATTTAATGAGAGAAACGTATAGTTACGCCATGTGACAGAGGTTTCGTTTTTAAAGGCAGCGCAGGAAAAATTCAGCGGGGAAGAACCAAACGGCAGACTGGTGTTTGTAATGATGGTTTAACAGGAAATAAAAATTTCTTCAAAAAATTTTATACCTCAAAAGAGTATTAGCCACGAATACACGAATGGGGGCAATGGATATTATTCGTGCATTCGTGGCAGATTATCAAACAATATCTTTTCCTGATTATTCCACGTTCATTATTTATTACTCATTATTTTTAACAAAACTAAAATTGCTGTATGCCAATCATTTTCAAAACAAAAAAAATAATAACAGTTGTATTGCTGCTATGTGTAATTGCATGCAATGCACAAACAACTATCAAAACAGGTGGTTCACAAAATGCATCTGTTGATTATAAAAAGATCGCTAACATTGATACACTTGTTAATGGTTATGTTAACCGCGATTGGGTAAAAGGTGTGGTAACCATTGTTGTAAAAGACGGGCAGGTTATTCAATATAAAGGTTATGGATATGCAGACGCAGCTACAAAAAAGCCGATGGATAATAACAGCATTTTCCGCATTGCATCACAAACAAAGGCAATTGTAAGTACGGGCATTCTTATTTTATATGACCAGGGTAAACTTTCACTCAGCGATCCCGTTTCAAAATATATTCCTGAGTTTGCACATGAAACTGTTCTTGACTCTCTGAATACATCAGACACAACATACACTACTGTTCCCGCAAAGCGGGACATCACCATTAAAGACCTGCTTACACATAGTTCGGGGATAGATTATGCCGGTATTGGCAGCGAAAAGATGAAAGCCATTTATGCGAAATATAATATTCCATCAGGCCTGGGCGCAATAGATCAGAATTTACAGGAGGCAATGAAAACGCTGGGTAAACTACCGCTGGCTTTTCAGCCGGGAACACAATGGCGTTATGGTTTGAATGTAGATATATTAGGTGATATTATTGAAATAATAAGCGGAATGAATCTTGAAGATTTTCTTCGTAAAAATATTTTCGATCCGTTACAAATGAATGACACCTGGTTTAATCTGCCCGCCGATAAAGCCAATCGCCTTACAACAGTTTATACAGAAGATTCAGTGCATAATATCATTCCATGGAGCAAAGATCATTTTGGTATTGACCCTGATTATCCGAAAATGAGCAAGCATTATTTTTCAGGTGGTGCAGGCTTATCATCCACAGCTTATGATTATGCTGTTTTTTTACAGATGATAATGAATGGCGGAAGTTATGGCGGCAAAACAATTCTTAGCAAACGCACTGTTGAAATGATGTTACATCCGCAGTTTCCGTTGGGTGATGACAATTTCGGTTTAGGTTTCCAGATAACTTCAGATAAGGGTAGTGCAACAAGTTCACGCAATGAAGGCAGTTTTGCATGGGGCGGATATTTTGGTACTACGTATTGGGGTGATCCGAAAGAACACCTGATATGTTTGATCATGACACAGCAAACATCAAATTCCCATTACCAGTTATCGCAGCAATTTGAACAGCTGGTATATGCAAGTTTGAAATAACCAGGTGAATGGTGAGTGGTGAATGGTGAGTGGGAAATCATTCATTATCAAGAGCATTTCTTACATCTTACTTTTCACCTCTCACAAAATAATATGAGAAAAACAAGACTCGAAGCATTTAGTGATGGCGTTATTGCTATTATCATAACGATAATGGTGCTTGAATTAAAAGTGCCCGAAGGTGCAACGTGGCAGGCATTGCAGCCATTGATCCCTGTTTTTTTAAGCTATGTACTCAGTTTTATTTTTATAGGTATTTACTGGAACAATCATCATCATTTAATGCACCTGGTAAAACGTATAAGTGCCGGTATTATGTGGGCCAATCTTAATTTATTGTTCTGGCTTTCGCTCGTGCCTTTTGCTACTGCATGGGTAGGAGAAAACCACTTTGAACCATTCCCGGTAGCGTTGTATGCAATTTTGTTTGACCTGTGCGGCATAGCTTATACCATTTTGCAGGTAACCATTGAACGCTGCCATAAAGATGATGAAGATCTAAAAAACATTATGTTGAGGCAAAAAGGCAAAGGCATCGGTTCATTGTTTTTGTATACTGCTGCTATTCCGCTGGCTTATGTAAGCACAACGATATCCGGTGTACTGTTTATAATTGTAGCAATTATATGGATAGTGCCCGATAAAAAAATTGAGCGCTTATCGCGTGGTGAAGATTGAGCTGATCATGAAACAAAAAAATGTTGTTAGCGGTTAACAACATTTGTTTAAGCAACAATTATCTTTCTATAATAATTTTTACAACTGCATTCGTGCTGTTATTTTTTAAATAATAAAGCCCTGCTGCAATCTGAGAAACATTCATACTTGCGCTTGTTGTAATGTATTTTGCTAGCAATACTTTTCCGGATTGATCCAGCAATGAAAATGAAGCGCTGTTGCCTGTATGTATATTCAATATGTTGTTTGCCGGGTTGGGATAAACAGTAAAGCCGCTGTTTGATGCTTTTTGTTCATCACCTGCTACAATAGCATTCAATGCAACAGGTGCAGTATAAGAAATTGTATCGCTGAATAAATTTAGATGGTTAGCTATTTTATTTTGCACCCTTACAATATAAACTCCGCTTTCTGAAGGATGAAAAACAGAATCTCCTGTAATCTTTGTTTTACCTGCTTCACCTTTTTTATACCACGAATAGGTATTGTTAGATAAAGTTCCACCTGCAGAAACAGATATAGCATTGCCGTTTATATGTGGCCTTAGTATTGCCTGGTTATTGTATTTGGCGAAAGGAAATGTTTGTGCAAGTTGCTCCAAACCATCAAACGTAAATTGGTTGTGCGAAAGGTTTAATGAATCTAAATAATCAGCATTAGTAAGGATTGGAATATCACCACTAAGTTTATTGTTGTTTAGCTCCAACTCGAAAAATAAAAAATTGCTAAGTTCATATGGGATGTTACCGGTTAACTGGTTGTTGCTTAGATTTAAGAAGGAAAGATAAAAAATGTTACCAAGTTCAGGTGGGATATTACCGGTTAACTGGTTGTTGCTTAGATCTATGTAGGAAAGATAAGAAACGTCACCAAGTTGAGGTGGAATGTTACCCGTTAAGTGATTGTTGTTTAGCTTTATTTGGGAAAGCCTGAAAACGTTACCATTAAGTTCGGGGGGAATACTTCCACTTAATTGATTGAATCCTAAATCTAAGTCGTAAAGACTGTAAAGATTACCAAATTCAGATGGAATAGTGCCGCTTAACTGATTGTCAGATAAATTTAAATAATAAAGATTATAAAGATCGCCAAGTTCAGGCGGAATACTTCCGCTTAACTTATTATTATGCAGTTCTAAATCGAAAAGCTTAGAAAGGTTACCAAGTTCAGGCGGGATATTTCCACTTAAGTGATTTACAGATAAATTTAAGTACGTTAGCTTAGAAAGACTACCAAGCCCGGGCGGAATACCGCCAATTAACTCATTGGCAGATAAATCTAATTGGAGAAGTTTAGAAAGATTACTAAGTTCAGGCGGAATACTTCCACTTAAATAATTGTTATTCAGCTCTAAATTAGTAAGCTTAGAAAGATTGCCAAGTTCAGGCGGAATACTTCCACTCAATTGATTGACGCCTAAATTCAAGTAGATGAGCTTAGAAAGACTGCCAAGTTCGGCAGGAATACTTCCACTTAATTGGTTTTCAGATGAAGTTAAGCTGGTAAGTTTAGAAAGATTACCAAGCTCAGCCGGAATACCTCCGCTTAACTCATTGTTATCCAGATATAAAGAGGAAAGATTAGCAAGATTACCCAGTTCTGGTGGAATACTACCACTTAACTTATTGTTATATAGCAATACATTGGAAAGATTCGCAAGATTGCCAAATGAAGATGGAATAGGGCCGGCTAAACCATTGTTGTTTAGCGCAATAACGCTAACTCTACTTTTAATTACTATTATTCCATACCAGGTTTCTACCGGTTGTTGCGTCAGCCAGTTTTGGTTGTCTATCCATGAAGGGCCACCAGTGCTGTTGTATAGATCAACAAGCGCAAGGGAATCATTTATATTAACCTGCGCTTTTGCATTAATTGCTACAGTTATGCAAATAATAAAAACAGAAAAGAAAAGTAGTAATCGTGTTTTCATAAAACCTGGCTTTAACGTTATAGGATGGATTGTTTAAAAAGCAAATTAAGATACAATTATTCTTAGTCATTTCTGCCAAATAATTTGATCTTAAATTTTAGCGTGCTACAAACTTGTTTAGATTCATCCAATTGCTTTTAACTGGCAATGAAGTGCCTGATTTATTTTTAAATTACACTGCATTGTTAGCTTATTTAATTTTCCAGCCAATATTTTCAGCCTTTATTCAGCTTTAGATGTATATTCATTTATCTTTAAAAATTCTAACGATAACATCAATTATATGACAACAAGAAGATCATTTATTAAAACTACATCACTCGCTTCTGCTGCATTATTTATAACGCCGGGAAATTTAAACTTCAATCATTCTTACATTGGTTTGCAATTGTACACAGTAAGAGATGCGATGGCAAAAGATCCTGCAGCTACATTGGCTAAGGTTGCAAAAGTTGGATACAATTCTGTTGAAGGCACCTACACAGGTACGGCAAAATTTTATGGGATGGACGCCAAAACTTTTGCTGCTTCATTAAAACAAAATGGCTTGATAATGCTGAGCTGTCATTACCGTTTGGGAGAAGACCAGGATAATGGCAAAGATGTTATGGGCACAATATTACATGGCTGGGATCAAGCGGTTGATGATGCCAAAGCTGTTGGTGCAAAATACATGGTGTGTGCGTGGCTTTCACCAACGGAACGCGGTAACATCGATCATTTTAAATTGCTGGCAGAACGTTTGAATAAAGCAGGTGAAACCTGTAAAAAAGCAGGCATACAATTATGTTATCACAACCACGATTTTGAATTTATAAAAGATAATAATCAACTGCCTTATGACATTTTATTAAACAATACTGATAAAGACAATGTGAAGTTTGAATCTGATCTGTATTGGATGACAAAAGCCGGGCAGGATCCTGTTGCAATATTCAATGCGCATCCGGGGCGTTTTCCTTTATGGCATGTAAAAGATATGGATAACACAGATAAACACATGTTCACTGAAGTTGGAAACGGCACTATTGACTTTAAAAAGATATTCAAATCAGCAGATAAAGCGGGCTTAAAATATTTCTTTGTTGAACAGGATGTAACGCCGGGCGATCCTTTTGACAGCATTACAAAAAGTATTGCTTACATAAAAAAGAATCTTGTTTAATAAGTATTCCGGAAAAGTTTATATAGAATAAACTTCGCTACAAGGAATAGTTCAATCTGAAAAGAATGACCCATTAGTTATTATACAAGAAGGTTTAAACAGGAAATCATAGCTGCCATGAAACTATTCAGCAGAAGGGAGTGACACAACGAAAATGCCATCAGTTCATTTGCCGGCAACCAAAATAAACCACTCAAATAATTGCTACTTTTTCAATTCATGTAATGCGCCAAAAAATAATATTAAAAATAAAAGTGCAATGAATTATTTTTAGCGCACTAAAAAAACTAACACTATGGATGACTTCTCCAAAATCTTCGACAGCATAAAAATTATTTTCGCTACTTATGGTTTAAAAATCTTAGGCGCAATTATTTTTTTTATTATCGGCTTATGGATCATTAATGCAATTACAAAATTGTTGGGCAAACTAATGGTGCGCCGCAAAATTGACGCTTCGCTTCAGTCTTTCCTGGCCAGCATGATAAGTATAGGCCTTAAAGTATTGCTGCTTGTAAGTGTTGCGGGAATGATGGGCATTGAAACTACCAGTTTTGTAGCAGTAATAGGTGCTTTAGGTTTAGCGGTTGGCCTCGCACTGCAAGGTTCACTTGCCAACTTTGCAGGTGGTGTTTTGATATTATTGTTCAAGCCATTTAAAGCAGGCGACCTTATTGAAAGTAATGGCCAGGTTGGTGTTGTGCAAGGCATACAAATCTTCAATACTATTTTGCTCACTCCTGAAAATAAAACAACTATCATTGCCAATGCAATGGTATCAAACGGAATAATTGTAAACCTTAGTCACCACGGTAATTTACGTGTTGATCTTACTGCCGCAGTTGCTGCAGATAATGACATGGAAAAAGTAAGATCAGTTATTATGAAAGTATTGAACAGTGATCCTAAAATATTAAAAGATCCCGCACCTGGAGTATATGTTTCAAAGCTTGGCGGATATTTTACTGAGCTTTCAATAAGGCCCTACGCAACTGTTGCTAATTATTGGGATGTTTATTTTGGTACATTGGAAAAAGTGCAGAAAGCGTGTGCAGCCAATGGAATTACTTCGCCGGTTCCATCACAAGTGCTTATCTCAAAGACTGTTTAGAGTTATTTGGTATAACTGAGTTTGCCCAACGCTTTTAATGCATAGTAAATAGCGGTGATGTGCATGCTTTGCATGATCTTGTTTTCATCAACCAGTTGCATTAATTCATCAAAGCTTAATTCAAGTATTTCTATCTCTTCGTTGGCATCGAGTGATTGTTCGCTAACTTTTTTTCCGCCGGTTGCCAGGAACATGTGCATCAGGTTGCTGTTGGTTGATGGGTTGGCAGAAATTTTCCCAAGCAGTTTTATTTCATCAAATACATAACCTGTTTCTTCAAGCAGTTCTCTTTGTATGCCCGCTTCAAAAGACTCTCCTTTTTCAACAACGCCGCCGGGTAATTCAAATCCAACTTCATTCAATGCATGGCGATATTGTTTTGTCATGATGATCTTTCCTTCAGCAGTTATAGGAAATGCAGTTGCCCAATCTGGAAATTCAAATACGTAATAATTGTTTACGACAGAGCCATCACTTTTTTCACAGGTATCTTTTCTTACGGTAAACCATGTTTCATGCGAAAGATATTCTGATGATAATGTTTTCCATCTTAAATGATCATCGTTGCTATTCAATTGTTCATTACTCATTATTTGCTGTTAATTATTACCAGTTATTTCTTTCTTTTAAATTTTTTATGTGTGTTACATGATGCCGGCCATGCCATGCATACATGCCCAGCAATTCCCACAGGCTTATTTTCTTTTTATGTTCAGGGTGAAAAACAGTACGTTCCCATTCGTTATCGCGCAGGTCCTTTATAGTTGCATACAATCTTTGATGCAATGCATGCAATAATGTAAGAGACACATTGATGGGTAATGTTTTTGTATCATTGAGCTTTGCCCATTCATCCTGTTCGTAAGGTTTTATGTTGGGGTTATCTTCAGTAAGGCCAAGTTTGAAACGCATGTATGCATTCATGTGGCTGTCTGCAATATGATGCACGAGTTGGTGCACTGTCCAGCCTCCTTCCCGGTAAGGTGTTTGCAACTGGTATTCATCTAAATTTTGTACAGCCAGTTCCAGTTCTGCAGGAAGGAATTTTATATCAAGCAGCCATTCTTCTTTTTGCTTTTGGGAGAATGGCTGTACCTGGTACTTTCCTACCGGGTATTTCAAATCATCTGTCATAAAATTTTATTTAAGCGAATGTATTGAAGCAGCATTATTGTTTTTGCATCTTTTATATCGCTGGCTTCAATCATGTTCATTGCAGTATCAATATTTAATTCAAGCACTTCAATATTTTCTTCTTCATGTTCAACACCGCCACCTTCATTTACCTTCATATCTTTTGAATATTCTGCAATAAAGAAGTATAATATTTCTGTTACCGAACCCGGCGACATGTATGCTTCAAAGACTTTCTTTATTTCAGATATTTTATAACCTGTTTCCTCTTCCGTTTCACGTTTAATGCAATCTTCAGGATTTTCTTTATCTAACAGACCTGCACAAGTTTCAATCAACATTCCATCTTTATTTCCATTGATAAAAGTTGGTAACCTGAATTGCTTTGTAAGTATTACAGTTCTTTGCTGAAGGTTATATAAAAGAATGGTTGCGCCATTGCCTCTGTCGTAAGCTTCTCTTGATTGGGTTAGTTTGGTTCCATCCTTTTTGGTGTATTCGTATGTTACTTTTTTAAGAACATACCAGTTATCGGAGAGAATGTCAGTCTTAAGAATCTTTACGTTATTAATCATTGGTTATGTTTTAGTGAGAAGTGAGAGGTAAAATGTGAGACGAGTTCACTTCCCACATCTCACTTCTAACCCTTCGCCTCTTACTATTTCGCCAAACTTTGTATCACATCATATTTTGTAACGATGTGGTAATTGCCAGTCTCATCTTTCGCCAGCACAGCACCATTTCCTTTATTGATCAGGCTGCCCAAACGTTCAACCGGTGTATCAAAATCAACCAAAGGATATGCATGCTCCATTATGCTTTCAACAGTTGCTTCTTTCAATTCAGGATGATCAAAGACTTTTTGGAATAAACCGGTTTCACTTATTGCGCCAATAATGCCATCGGTGTTGCCGTTCATTACAGGAATATTTTCAATATCATATTTCTTCATCAGTTCAACAGCTTCAGCAACAGTTTGTGTTGGCTGAACAGTAACCAACTTCTTTCCTGCTCTCGCATTCACAATATCTTTAAATGTTTTTACATCTAAAAAGCCCCGTTCCATCATCCATTGGTCATTATAAATTTTTGCAACATAACGGCTTCCATGGTCATGAAATATACAAACCACGAGGTCATCTTTTTTCAATTTATCTTTTAACTGCATCAGGCCCTGTATGCAACTGCCGGCACTGTAACCAATAAAAATGCCTTCTTCTTTTGCAATGCGGCGTGCCATGATCGCACCATCTTTATCTGTCACCTGTTCAAAAGCATCTATCACGCTCATATCATAATTCTGTGGCACAAAGTCTTCACCAAAACCTTCACTAATGTAAGGATGCACTTCATTCATATCAACTTCACCAGTCTTAAAATATTTTGTAAGCAATGAACCGTATACATCAATTGCCCACACCTGTATGCCCGGATTTTTCTCTTTTAAAAACTGTGCTGTTCCGGTAACGGTTCCGCCTGTTCCTGCAGTGCAAACAAGATGCGTGATCTTACCTTCTGTTTGTTCCCATATTTCAGGTCCGGTTGTTTCATAGTGAGCTAATCTGTTAGCGAGATTATCATATTGATTGAAGAAATAAGAGTTGGGAATTTCTTTCGCTAATCTTCTTGCAACGGAATAATAACTGCGTGGATCTTCAGGCTCAACGTTGGTTGGACAAACAATAACTTCTGCACCAACAGCTTTTAAAATATCCATCTTCTCTTTTGATTGTTTATCTGTTGTGGTGAAGATGCAACGATAACCTTTTACGCACGCAGCCAGCGCCAAACCCATTCCTGTATTACCTGATGTACACTCAATGATAGTTCCGCCTGGTTTTAATTTACCTTCCTGTTCAGCCACTTCAACCATCTTTAAAGCCATGCGGTCTTTAATAGAATTACCGGGATTAAAATAATCCACTTTTGCCAACACAGTGCAAGGCAGGTCTTTTGTTATTTTATTCAGTTTGATTAACGGTGTATTTCCAATCGTTTCAAGTATATTATTCTTCCACATAAATAAAATATTTGCGCAAATGTAAGATTTGTGTTGGCTTGTTTCCGGCGGGAGAAATTAATAACGCTTTGGTTTTTTATAGCCGTTAAAAACAGAATAAATAATTACAGTATCATCATACAATTAAGTATGGAAAATGATGAAGCTTTACATCACGGAGAATTTTCTTATCATCTATATATCTATAATGTTCCGGATGAATAGAAATTTCTTCATAACGTTTTAATAATTCATTTAGAAAACGTTCTCAAAGATTAAAAGATCTGGATTGATAATAATTATAAGCTTCTAAAATTTCCAGGTGGGCTTCTTCCCAAATTATAACAAGGTAGGGCATTAACGTTTAATGCTGTTTATTGAATCCGAAATAGTATAATTCTTTCCTTTTCCATTTAAAAAATCCTGGCGTCTTTTATAAAATGCTTCAATATCATCCACAGAATAATTATAAGGCGCATCTTCATCTGAAATCATTTTGTACATCTCCGTCAACAGCAATTCATCAGAATTTTCTATATACTGATGTAACTTTTCTTTAAGTTCCGATACGCTGATAAAAATAGTTTTCACAAATTTAATTTTAATTTTTAAAGCCGATAGCTTTTACCTTCGCAGCTTTGTTAAGTTTTGATTTGATGTATGCAAACAAGAATTTATTTTGATAACGCTGCAACTACACCACTTGATGCAGAAGTTTTAGAAGTAATGATGCCTTATTTAACCACGCATTTTGGCAACCCTTCCTCTATTTACAGTTATGGAAGGGAAACAAGGCTTGCTGTTGAAAATGCGCGTAAAACAGTGGCAAAGATATTAGGCGCAAATCCCGGTGAAATATTTTTTACAAGCGGTGGAACCGAAAGCACGAACATGGCTGTTAATGCTGCTGTTAATGATCTGGGCTGTGAAAGAATTATTTCTTCACCATTAGAACACCATGCAACATTGCACACGATTGAAAATTTGTACAAACAAAAAAATATTGAGCTTGAATTTGTAAATGTTTTACCGAACGGGCATATTGATTTGAATGATTTGGAACGATTGCTTGCATCATCAAATAAAAAAACGTTGGTGACACTAATGCATGCCAATAATGAGATCGGCAACATAACAGATATCAATGCTGTTGGAGAATTATGCAAAAAACACAACGCATTATTTCATAGCGATACAGTGCAAACGGTCGGTCACTTTCCGTTTAACCTTCATGCAATGCCGGTTGATTTTATAAATGGCGCTGCACATAAATTTCACGGCCCAAAAGGTGTTGGCATTATTTACATCAGCGAGAAAAATAAAATAAAACCGTTTATACAAGGCGGCGCGCAGGAAAGAAACATGCGTGCAGGCACAGAAAATATTTATGGCATTGTTGGCTTTGCCAAAGCTTTGGAACTCGCTACAAAAAATCATGAAGCTGATAAAGCATATATTAATGAACTGAAACAATACATGATGCAGCAATTATGTAATTCAATTAAAGATGTAAGCTTTAACGGCGATGTAAAAGGCTGCAGTTTATATACAGTGCTAAGCGCGAATTTTCCTAAAACAGAAAAGAGTGAATTGATCTTATTCAATCTCGACATCAATAATATTTGTGCCAGTGGCGGCAGCGCGTGCACCAGCGGTGCCAGCGTAAGCAGTCATGTTATAAGCGCAATAAATCCGCAATCTGATTTTATTACCGTTCGTTTTTCTTTCAGCAGGCATAATACAAAAGAAGAAATTGATACAGTAGTTGAAAA
This sequence comes from Bacteroidota bacterium, assembly GCA_013286425.1. Taxonomy (GTDB): domain Bacteria; phylum Bacteroidota; class Bacteroidia; order Chitinophagales; family Chitinophagaceae; genus Parafilimonas. The sequence goes on along the minus strand of JABDFS010000018.1, from coordinate 27,261 downwards.
ACTGAAAGAACTTATTTAATGACCGATTTAATTCATTACAACCATTGCCCTGTTTGCAAAAGTGCTGATATAACTTTTGCATTAAAAGCAAAAGATGAAACAGTAAGCAAAGAATATTTTGAAATATGGCAATGCAACAACTGCAAACTTCGCTTTACACAGGATGTTCCCGATGAAAAAAGTATCGGCAGTTATTATCAGTCTTCAGCATACATTTCTCATTCCAATACTTCAAAGGGTTTAGTAAATAAATTATATCATACTGTTCGTTCTTTCACGTTGCAATCAAAAAGAAAGCTGATTGAAAAAAGCAGCAGCAAAAAGAAAGGTAATTTATTAGACATTGGCGCAGGCACCGGCGCGTTTGCATCAACTTTGAAGAACAGGGGATGGAATGTTACCGCGCTTGAACCTGATGAAACTGCAAGAGCAAATGCATTGAAAGATTTTGGTATTGAATTACAACCAACAGAAAATTTATTCAGCCTTCAGCCAAAAACATTTGATGTAATTACATTATGGCATGTGCTGGAACATGTGCACCATCTGCATAAATATCTTGATACATTTTTTTCTTTGTTAGTTGATGGCGGCACATTAATTATTGCTGTTCCCAATTATACAAGCTATGATGCAAAAACTTATGCTTATAACTGGGCTGCTTATGATGTGCCGAGACATTTATATCATTTTTCTCCGGAAAGCATGCAACTGCTTTTAAACGCTCATCACTTTAAATCGATGCAACAAAAACCAATGTGGTTCGATAGTTTTTATGTTAGCCTGCTGAGCGAAAAATATATTTCCGGAAAAAGCAATTTTTTAAAAGCATTTACCAACGGTGCCGTTTCTAATCTAAAAACCTTAGGCAAACCTGCAAACTGCAGTTCGATTATTTATATTGCCAAAAAATAATTGGCATTGTATCTGCCTATTTCTCAAAAGATTTAAAAGAAATCCTGCTTATAAGTAATTTCAGCTTTAAACAAGCCGGCTAAGTATTATTAAGAATAAAACGAACCTATTTGAGCGCTAAAAAAATAATTGGTAAGGTTGTAAAAGTAGTTGCATGGATTATAGGCATTATTATTTTTTTAATCCTGCTCGTTTACATTTTAATCCAGGTACCGGCAGTACAGAATTTTGCAAAAGATAAAGTAGTTGCTTACGTACAGGGAAAAATTAAAACAAAAGTTGAAATAGGCAGGTTAAGTCTTGATTTTCCCAAGCGACTTGTATTGGAGAATATTTATTTCGAAGACCAGAAAAAAGATACGCTGTTATACGGCGGAAAAATACGTGTCGATATTGCTTTGTTTAAATTATTAAAAGGTGAAGTAGACCTTTCTTATCTTGAACTTAGTAACATAAAAGCAAATGTTTACAGGCTTAATCCTGATACTGTTTTTAATTACGATTACATTGTAAAAGCTTTTGCCGGAGAACCCAAACAACCAACACCTGCAGATACTTCTGCGTCAATGAAGTTTAATATCGGTAAGATCATTCTTAAAAATATTACGCTAAGATTTCATGATGATGAAACAGGCAACAACGCTTATTGTTATATCGGCAATTTCAACACAAGCATTAAAACGTTCGACCCTGATAAACTCATCTTCAAAATAAACGACATAAATCTTTCTGATGTAAACACAAAAGTTTACCAATACAAACCACTCATTAAAGTAAAAGACAGTACAAGTTCCGTTGCGCCGCCTGCGGCTAATGCTTCATCCAATCCTGTTATTGAAATTAAAGGCGTTGATTTCAGCAACATTCTCTTCAATTATAAAAATGATGCTTCAGCACTTGGGGCATTTTTGAAGATTGGGGAGTTAACTACACATCCGGAAAATATCAATCTACAAAACCTTAATGTTGGTTTGAAAGATTTTACGTTTAATAATTCAGTTATAAAAATTGGTTTGGGTAAATCGCAGGAAGCAAAAGAAACAAAAGATGTAGTGGTTGCAAAAACAGATAGTCAATTGAATAACCCATGGAAATTTTTATTATCGAAAGCAAGCTTTAATAATAATGAACTGATCTATGATGATAACAACAGCAAGCCATTGAAAGAAGGTTTTGATGCAAGCCATTTACATATAACAAACTTTATATTGAATGGCGACAGCATGAATTTTACGCCGGATGTTTTCAAAGGCAACATCAACCAGCTTGCATTAAACGAAAAGAGTGGCTTAACGCTTCAGAAATTTCATACAAAGTTCTATTACAGCGATACAACTGCATCGCTTACTGATCTGTTGCTGCAAACAGATGGTACAATCATTCAAAACAAATTGATTGTAAAATATCCTTCCATTGCAGCAGTATCAAAAAACATCGGCAACTTATATATCGATGCAAATCTTCCTAATTCAAGAATTGCAATGAAAGATGTGCTTGCGTTCATGCCTTCTTATAAAAGAAATTTACAGGCATATAAAATTTCAGTTATTAAATTAAATGCATCTGCAAAAGGCTATGTAAAAGATATTACAATCCCTGTTTTTGAATTAAGCGGCTTTGGTGATACCTACATAAAATTATCCGGCAACTTAAAAGGTTTGCCCGATGCAAAGCGCGCTTATTATAACGTTAAGATCAATCAATTCACTTCAACAAAAAAAGATATACTCAGTTTAGTTCCTCCAAAAACATTACCTGACAATTTTGATCTGCCCGACAGGTTTGCATTAACCGGATTTTTTAAAGGAGGTATGAATGCATTTGCAACACAACTTGCTTTAAAAACCAATAAAGGCAATATTAATGTTGACGGAAGTATGAAGCAGAAGGAAGTGTACAATGTTAAAGCAAGCCTTCAGAATGTTGATGCAGGTTATTTGATGAAGCAACCGCAAAACGTTGGATTGATAACTGCAAACCTTACAGCAAGCGGTTCAGGCTTTGATGTAAAAAAGGCCAATGCAAAATATAATCTTGATGTTGTGAGTGCACAGGTAAAAGGTTACACTTACCAGGGGTTGAATGTTAACGGTGAAATGAATAATGGTGTTGATCATACAACCGCAACAATTAAAGATGAAAACATTTCGCTCAACCTTGATGCAACAGCAGACCTTCATACAAAATATCCTGCATTAAAACTTGATTTGTTAGTTGATACATTGAATGCACATAAGCTGAATTTAATGACAGATACATTAAGTTTAAGCGGGCATATTATTGCTGATCTTCCTTCAACCAATCCTGATGATTTGGTTGGAAGTATTTACGTGAATAATCTTTCAGTTACAAGAGCAGGACAAAAATTGTATACAGACAGTCTTTCAATTGTTGCATCAGGTGATTCAACCAACAAAACCATTACAATTAATTCTGATGATGCATTGAATGCATCGCTTGTCGGCCAATATAAACTCACTGAATTTGCACAGGCACTGCAGCAAATCATTAATGAATATTATAAACTGCCGGGTTATCAGCAAAAACCTATTGAAGCAGAAAACTGGCAATTCAATGCAGTTATAAAACCACATGGATTAGTGCTTCAATTAGCGCCGCAATTACAGGGCAGTGATTCTGTTATTGTAAATGCACATATGAATACTGCGCACAACGATCTTGGTTTGATCGCAAAAAGCGGCCGCATTTTATATACAACAAATACAATTGACAGCTTAAATATTAATGCACAAACCGCAGGCGATAGTTTAAATATAAATGCATCAGTTAATGGCATTAAAGCAGGATCAACACAATTATATAAAACTGCCGTAAAAGCATCCCTTGCAAACAACAAGCTGGATGCTGATGTTAGTTCGGCTGATGCAAAAGGAAAAGCAGATTATACTTTGGGCGCTTTGCTTGAACAGGTTGGCAGTGGTTTTAAAATAAGCCTTAAACCACCTGATCTTCTTTTAGATGGCGATAAATGGAGTGTTGGTGAAGGCAATTCAATTCAATATGATTCAACAGGCATTATCGTAAATAACTTTGGTATAAGCCAGGGCAATCAATCCATAAATATTAATAGTGAATCTCCATCTGTAACAGCACCAATAAAAGTTGATCTTAAAAACTTTGAAATAGCAACTATCACCAAATTAGCGCACCAGGATTCTTTGCTTGCATCAGGCGTAATAAACGGAACAGCAGAAGTAACCAATCCAACAAAGAACATGGTTTTTACTTCTGACATCACCGTTAATAATCTTACTTATAAATTAGACACTATCGGCAACATAGCCATAAAAGTAGATAACAAAACAGCCAATACCTATAATGCTGATGTTGCTATAACAGGCAATAATAATGATGTGCATTTAACAGGTATGTATTATACCGGCGAAGGAAAGATGGATCTTAATCTTGCATTGAACCAGTTAAACCTTGCTATTATTAAACCTTTTGCTGCGGGGCAGATAGATGATATAAAAGGGTTTTTAAAAGGCAATGTAAAAATCAATGGCACTACCGCAAACCCGCAGATTGATGGCAATTTTAATTTTGACAGCGCTTACATTATTCCAACAATTTCGGGCGAACGCTTTACGCTTCCAAACGATGCTGTAAACATAAATTCAACAGGCATACATTTCAACAATTTTACCCTGCTTGATTCAGCAGGCAATAAAGCAGTGCTGAATGGTTCGGTGCTTACAACAGATTTTAAGGACTATGGTTTTGACCTTTCATTAAATGCCAACAATTTCCAATTGGTGAATGCGCCTCAATCAACTGACCGTATTTTTTATGGCAAGCTGAATATAGATGCCAAGGCACAGGTAAAGGGAGATATGGCATCTCCCACCGTTACCGGCGATTTGAAAGTGAACAAACAGACGGATTTTGTTTTCGTATTGCCACAATCAGATCCTGAGGTGGTTACCCGCGAAGGCGTAGTAAAGTTTGTTGATAAAGATCATCCTGAAGATACGCTTGTAACAAAAGTTGTGCTTGATTCACTCAATATGGCAAACCTTGCCGGCATGGATCTGAATGCGAATATTGAAACAGACAGCGCTGCAAAATTTACCATTATTGTTGATCAAAGAAATGGTGATGCATTAACTATTAAAGGAAGGGCTGATTTAAACGGCGGTATTGATAAAAGCGGGAAGATGTCGCTTACCGGGACTTACGAACTGCAAAGCGGCTCTTATAACTTAACGCTAAGCATACTGAAAAGGCAATTTCTTATTCAGAAAGGAAGCGTTGTTACATGGACAGGCGACCCAACTGCTGCCAATATTGATGTAACTGCTGTATATGTTGCCAACACAGCCTCTATTGATTTGATGGAAGCTACTTCTGCGGCATCAAGCACAGATATGACAAAGTACAAAGAAAAGCTTCCTTTCCAGGTTGTGTTGCACATGACAGGGGAATTGCTGAAGCCGGTTATAACTTTTGATATAACACTTCCCGATCGCGAAGCTTCTGAATGGACTGATGTAAATGATAAGCTGCAACAAATACGAGCTGATGATGCTGAGCTGAACAAACAGGTATTTGCATTGCTTTTACTTGGAAGGTTTGTGCAGGAAAACCCTTTTGCAAGTTCCGGAGGCAGTAGCATTGAAAACCAGGTGAGAGAAAGTGCCAGCCGTATTTTAACTGACCAGTTGAATAACCTTGCAGGAAGTTTAATTAAAGGTGTTGATATCAATTTTGGCCTTGAATCCGGCGAAGATTATGTAACAGGCACGGCTGCCAACAAAACAGATCTGAATGTAACCGTATCAAAAAAATTATTGAATGACAGGTTGCGTGTAGATGTGGGCAGCGATTTTCAACTGGAAGGCCCGAGCAATACCAATCAAAGTACTGCCACGCCTGCCGGTGATATTTCTGTGGAATACCAGCTTACACAAGACGGGCGTTACCGGGTGCGCGTTTACCAGGTAAATGAGTATGAAGCCGACATTGAAGGGCAGGTAATTGAAACAGGTATGAGCTTTATAATGGCGTTTGATTATAATGAGTTGAAAGACATATTTGGCCACAGGAAAGAAGCAAAAGAAGTAAAAGAACACAACAAGCAGGTAACAAAACAGGATGAACAGCAAAAAGCATCACAGGAGCAACAGAATTCAAGCCAGCAGGTACAGCCGGTAAAAGCTCCCTGAGTTGAAATCTTCATCCTGAAAAAGAAGAACAAATGAATTTGAAACAACTGATATTATTTTTATGTATTGCAATATTGAGTGCTTCGTGCAGTAATACCAAAAACCTTGGCGCTCATCAAAACCTGTTCATCGGTTCAACTGAAAAAATAAAATCAACTGAAAAAATTTCGTCTTCAAACCGTAAGCAACTTGAAAGCGAAATGCACGGGCTTGTTCGCCCACAACCTAATACAACAGTGCTTGGCGTAAGATTTAAGCTTACAGTGTATAACATGTTTAAGGAACCAAAAAAGAAAAAAGGTTTAATCTATTGGCTGAAATATAAAGTAGGTGAACCTCCGGTGATTGCATCTTATACTGCGCTTGAAAAAAACCGCGAGGTAATAGAAAATCATTTTGACAACAAAGGTTATTTCAGGGATTCTGTTGTGATGGATACGATTGCAAAAGACAAAAAATTAAAAGTTGTTTACACAGCTTTGCTTGATACACAATACAGGATACGGCAAACTTCTTATACCAACGATTCAAGCCTGCTCTCGCAGAAGATTCAGCAGAAAGCTACCAAACAAAAATATGTTTTGCTGAAACCGGGAGACCCCTATGATTTAGATGTAATTAAAGCAGAGCGCACAAGGATTGATACGCGCCTGAAAGAAAACGGTTTCTTTTATTTCGGCCCTGATTATTTAATAGCCGATGTTGATTCTACAGTGGGAAATCATAAGGTTGATATTGACATGCGGGTGAAGCAGACAACACCTTACTATGCACGCCAGCCTTATTACATTAACGATGTGTATGTGTTTGCTGATTTTGATATCAACAGCGATACCAGCCTTATCGGTGCGCAAAACTACCAGGGCTATACTATTGTTGACCCATATAATAAATTTAAGCCACAAATATTCAGCAGAACACTGGTATTTAAGCCGGGTGATATATACAACCGCACCGATCATAATCTTTCTTTAAACCGCCTGGTAACATTAGGCGTTTACAAATTTGTAAAGGTTCGCTTTGAACCCGCAGACAGTGTGCAGAAACTGAACGCGTTTTATTATTTAACGCCAACCACTAAAAAATCTTTACAGTTCCAGGTATCGGCGCTTACCAAAACAAACAATGCAACAGGTGGTGAGTTTTCTATAAACTGGCGTAACCGTAATTTGCTCAGAGGCGCAGAACTGTTAACCATATCTGCCAATGCAGGATTTCAAAAACAGGTGTCAGCAGGCATACACGTGAATACGCTTACCTATGGGCTTGATGCAAACTTGTATGTACCCCGTATTATCGCACCTATCAGAATAAATACAAGCAGCGCTTTTGTACCGCAAACAAAATTCAGCGCGAGCTATCAATATTATAATCGTACAACTGAATACATCCTTAACTCAATCAGCGGCGGTTACGGTTATGTATGGAAAGATAAAATAACCGACCAGCATGATCTTACGCTCTTTAATGTAAACTTTGTAAGGCCTACCAATATTACCGATAGTTTTCAGAGAAGAATTGATACCAACCTTACACTTGCACGCAGTGTGGAAAAACAATTTATCATCGGCACCATTTATAACTATAATTATAATTCACAGGCAAGGCCGAACACACGCCGCAATAATTTTTACTTTAATGGAAATGTAGATGTATCTGGAAATTTATTAGGATTAATAACTAATCCCGATATTAAAAAAGGTGATACATCAAAAATTTTCGGCCAGCCTTTTACGCAGTATGTAAAATTAGAAACTGATATAAGACATTACCTGCGATTAGGCAATCAATACCGGTCGCTGAATACAAGATTGGATATTGGTGCCGGCTTTGCTTATGGCAACAATTATAATATGCCGTTTATTAAAGAATTTTTTGCCGGTGGCGTAAGCGATCTGCGGGGTTTCAGGGCGCGAACTTTGGGGCCGGGCAGCTTTTATGCAGGCAATCCGCAGGATTCATTTATTTACGATCAGCCGGGCGATATAAAGCTCCTGCTCTCAACTGAATACCGGGCTAAATTATTTTCTATTATCCGGTACGCTTTTTTTGCAGATGCAGGAAATATCTGGACGCTGAAATATGATTCTTCAAGGCCGGGCTCGCAGTTTACAAATAAGTTTTTAAATGATGTAGCTATAGATGTTGGGACAGGTTTACGTGTAGATATAAGTATTCTTGTTATAAGGCTTGATGTGGCTTTCCCCTTACGCCTGCCCTATCTTCCTGATGGCCAGAAATGGAACCCTATCGATTTTGGGGATTCGGAATGGCGGAGAAATAATATTGTATGGAACCTGGCGATCGGGTATCCGTTCTAAGTGAGAGGTGAGATGTGAAAAGTGAGATGTAAGACGTCATGCAAAGCAAAACTTTATTCTTCACAAACTGCTTTGTACTGTTTCACCATTTGTTTCAATCTTCAGCATACTTGCACTTATTGCGATTATATTTGAGTTAGCTATAATTTTCAAGATATATTTTTGGATGTCAGGCAATAAGTCGCATTAACCTTTATAACTGCTTTATCATGACTACTTCACTACAACAACTGTTTCCTGGTTTTGCAAGACAAATGCACAAACTTGATGTCGAAGATTTAGCTGAACCTTTAACTGATACAGAAATTCAAAATCTGGAGAAAATTTTAAACATAGAGCTTCCCCCTTCTTATAAACGTTTTTTAAAATTTACAAGAGGCTTCACTGCGCTGGGTAGGAGCGTACAATTAGGATTTCAACATCCTTTTTTTCATGAGTTTGAAGCACTGAATGAGCTTTCCATAGAACAGCAAAAAATTATCAAACAGAGGAAAGAGGTTTGGCCGCCGCCAAGTAATGGGATGCTCTGTTTTGCTGAATTTTTTATGGAAGCAGATGGCGATCAAGTTTTATTTGACATAACACAGAAAAATAAAATCGGTGAATATCCGGTGTATTATTATGCACATGAAGACAGGCCGCCAAGTGTGAGAAAAATTGCGGATAGTTTTGAGCAATGGTTAAATGAATTCGGAGATTATAAAGCCTTTCAAAAAGAGTAACGTCCATAAATTTCGCCGTAGTTGGTGTTTTTCATCAATAGCTCTTACTAAAAGTAACTTACTGTTATATCGTACTTGCTCCGGCATCTTATTATCAAAAGTTCTAAATAGAATTGTTGCAATGAAATAGCTCCTGTACATTCCTGCAGTACAAGTGTTGCGACGCAAGGAACGATGCCACGAAGAACAGTAGCTGGTAACCCAAAAAATTCTCATATCCTGCGCTACTTAAATTATTGTTTTAAGAATTAATCCAACAACCGCAGCAACTAAAATAATATATGGCTCCTGTATTTTTTTAATGTACAATAATGCAAGTACTGTTGCTATGGCAATTAGTACAGAGGGAGCATCAATTATTACTGCGTGGTTTTGTGTAAATGTGTTTATGGCTATTACTACAACTGCGCCAACCAATGCGCCGATAACCGCCGCTGTAATACCATCAACAAATGCCTTGATGCTTTTGTTCTTTGCAATTTTTTTAAAGTAGGGTGCAGGAATAACGGTAAACAAATAACAGGGAAGAAATGTTGCCAGCGATGCTACGCAGGCGCCGGGAAAACCTGCCACGAGATAACCAATAAAACCTACCGTAATTACAACTGGCCCCGGCGTGATCATTGCTACCGCTACGGCATCTACAAACTGGGCTTCTGTTAGCCAGTGATTTTCTGTTACCACGCCGCCATGTAAAAACGGAACGATCGCAAGCCCGCTTCCAAAAACAAATGCACCGGCTTTGGTAAAGAATAAAGCGATCTTTGCCAGGGTGCCTGTTTCAAAATCCCAGAAGCCAATACCTGCAAGCAAAACAGAATTTGCAGCAGTTGATTTGCGCATCCATTGTGGCGGCGCTTTTATCATCATATATAAAATACCTGCAGTCATAAACAGCAGCACTTCTTCTTTTTGAGTAATGATAGTGATGGCTGCGCCAACAACATAAAACACCCACAGCAACCAGTTTTGTCGCATAGCTGTTGTATTGAACCTGCTTACAGATTTTGTAGTGAGCTTATAAGCACTCATGGCGATGATACCGATTACTGCAGCGCCCACGCCGTAAAATACAGCCTGCATCCACGGAAGGCCACCAAAAACTTTATAAGCGATACCGATAAGCACTACCATTATGAAAGAAGGAATAACAAATGCAAGCCCGCAAAATGTTGCACCTATTACCCTGTAATGAACGAAGCCAATATAAATTCCAAGCTGTGCGGCAAGCGGGCCCGGGGCAAGCTGCGCCAATGCAAGGCCTTCACGGTAGTCTTCCTCTGTGATCCATTTACGGTTTTCAACAAGGTCACGATGCATGTAACCCACCAGCGCAACGGGGCCGCCGAAGCCTGCATAGCCAAGTTTAAAAAAATATAATACCAGTTGCTTTAATGTATACACCGGCATAACTGTTTTTACTTCTATACTTTCATCTGACATAATTGTATGCAAATATGATTTGGTGAAGCTGCACGAAATAGAACGCAATTAACTATTTGTATTTGCTTTACTTTTTATATCTTTTTTATAAGCTGAAGGGCTTTTCCCGGCATGCTGCTTAAATATTCTTGTAAAATGGCTTTGGTCTGAGAAGCCGGTGAGGTAAGCAATTTCTGTGAGTGAATAACTATTGCCGTTGATGAGTTCAATTGCTTTTTCAATTCTACGTTTTCTTATGTATTCACCAAAGGAAAGGTTGTTGAAATGTTTGGAAAATTCGCGCGATAAATAAGATGGATTTATGTCAAGGGTTTTTGAGATTTCTGTAAGGTTTAAATTAGCGTCAACCTGGTCCTGGATTATTTGTTTTAATTCTTTCACCCAATCCGGTGTTTTCTTTTGCGAAGATTTTTGCCTGATGAATTTATTGTAAACATCCATGAAAATATGGTCGACAGGGTTTTGTGTATGCTTTTCTTTTTGCAAATGCTTTGCCCAACTGTATAATGCATCATACAGCATCATTCCTTTATTGAGTAATTCATGATCATCTTTTATATTGAAGGATAAACCTGCCGAGATTGCCCATAAACCTGATGCCTGGCCTGCAATATCATGCCTGTCTGTATCTGCGCCGCGGACAATAATTGCCAAAGTTTTTAATGCAGGGTCTGTGAGTTTATACTTTTCAATGATGTAATCAAACGTGCATTTGTCTTCATAGTGCGAGAACTCAACATCAGGAATGTCAAAAGGAATTGCATTTAATTTTTTTGCCTGTTCTTTTACTTTATCAGGATGCGTGTAAATAAATTCGGCATGCTTATCAACGAAGTTTTTTATCAGCCACGGGCAGGCAATGCGGTCTATTTTAGGATGTTCACGCGTTATCCATTTCATTTAATTAATGAGGTAGTTCAAATTCAAATTTACTGGCTTTGGGTATTTGTGAGGATTGCAACTAATTTTTTACCCGGTTGTATAGTGCTGTTATGAATTTAGTTTTTTCGGGATCCGGTCATTTTTTAGCTATATAGTCTTCATACATTCTTCATATCTGGAAGCTCATTTCTTCGATATAACTTCGATATTTCTTCGATATAACTTCGATATAACTTCGATTAATTGGATCGAAGAAACATCGAAGAAATATCGTAGTTTTTTCGTAGAAATAACGAACATGGTACTTGTCAGTTACCCTGTTTTTATGCATAAAATGTTGTTCTGGTTGAAGGAAAAGGTTGTTTTGCTTCGTTTTTTTAATTTATAGGTTATGGGAAAAAGGTTGGATAGAATGGTAGTGGTGGATTGTACTAACGACAATCAAATTCTGATAACATCAACCTGTTGTTTTTCAATAGGAAATTTTTCACCAGGGATCGTAAAATGTATCATAAATTTATGCGTTAGCTGCAACCCATTTTGACACATGCAAAATCTCATAGCAAAATATTTGACGAGTGAATTTGGCGACATTGAAATTCCTAACGACGAAGAAGAAAAAATAAAATTGGCAAGAGCTTTAGTCGGACTTTCAATTGTTAACAGACTTGACTATTGGCTTGACTATGCAAAAGATTATATTGACAATGACAAGCCTAAAAAACCATTTCTCAGGGACAATGAACTCAGTCGCAAAGACAAATTTTTCAGAGACACATTTTCTAAGCTTGATAATGAAACAAAAGAAGCTGTTTTAAAGCTTATTCATTCGACTGTTACTGGCGTCGTGTTTAGCATGTTGACAAACTTCGACCAATTTGATTTTGGTGAACTTATTTTATCTCTTAAACCTAAATCGGTTGACAAAACTGAAATAAAAATTTCATCCGACTTAGATGACTTGCATGACGAACTATCAGAATGGATTTATACTTTCAGTAAATTCAAAGATGACCTTGTAGCCAAAGAAGAAAATAATTTAGGTACGTCTTTTCATTTAAAATAAATCAATCAATGTGCTTACCGTTGGGTGTGCAGCTAACATAGGCATTTGTAAAAACATGGCTTAATCAGCCAACACTTGTGCAGCATAATGTCTTATCATCTTTTGTTCAAGCCGACAATTCGCTATTCAACATTTGTAATTATCTTCAACTTCAGTTTTTCAATTAAACATTTGTACCAAGCTGATGGAATACGAAATTCCATGCCTTCACAAATGCGTTCACGTTACCAGCAATAGCAACATGAGCTTCGACCTATACTTCTACAAGCGAAAAGGCAGTCAGCAGACGGAAGAACAATTAGCAGAATACCTGACAAACAACCTTCCTCATAATATTAGTGACCATCCAAGGCAATGGAACTATGAGAATCCTGCGACTGGTGTTTATTTTCTCATTGATTGGAATGAACCAGAAGATGAAAGGGAGCGAATTGAAATTTTCGACAATTTCCAAGACTTCAAATATCTAAATTTCAGTTTTAGCATTAACTTTTTCAGACCCAGATTTTTCGGGCTTGAAATATTTCCTATTATTGAAAAGTTCATAAATGACCTTGACCTATATGTTTTAGATTCCCAGGACGAAACCGACCCAAACAATCCACGGAAATTTCCCGTTGAATATTTTCAAGAACAATGGATTCGACACAACGACGGGATGACCTTAGATCAATTCAAAGAATTAAACTTTGAGTATTTGCCTGTCGACAAATCAAACTACTTGTGGTGGTTTCAAACGCATCGAGAGGAATTGCAAAATAATTTAACCGAGGACATTTTTGTTCCAGGATATTTTATTTTAAAAAACAAAGATGATGGGAAGCTGTACACTGCTTGCGTTTGGCCACAACACATTCCTATAGTCCTTCCACCAGTTGACTATTTGATTGTTAAGAAAGAATACAAAAAGCTTTTTAAAAAAGTTGAAGAGAGCGGCCTTATTTCTTATGAAGCAATAATTGAACAATTTGGCGATCAGTTTGAAGACTTTAAATATAAAGTGCCAAACTTAAAGGTACTTAGACAAGCAAACGCCGACAAAATAGAAAAACAGTTTAACTCTTTGAAGTTAAGCAAGACTGTAAATGAGTTTGGAAATGGTGTCGCACTTGACGGTTTTGTTAATGTGCGACCGTAGAGCTACTGCTGGTAATAGCTGTTTGGCAAAAAACTGGCTGACAGCAATCAGAAATTTATCACGATACCAGTTTCTTCAGCACTTTCATAAGCACTTTTTCATCTTTGGTTAAGCCGCTTTTATTATCTGGTTCTTCAATGCCATCCAATTCTTTCAGATAGCTTTCTATCTCATCATTCTCATACATATTTATTATACCCGGGTGTACATAATATTTCTTGCAAACAGTTCTTGTGTTACCCAATTTTATACTTACCTCATTCAATGCAGTAACAATGTTTGATTTTTTTTGAGAAGCATTATCTGCTTTTTCCAAAACCTTTAAACTGCGCAGCATTTGTAAAGAGCCTGCCCATGTTCTAAAATCTTTTGCAGAGAAATCAGACCCTGTTATTTCATGCATATAATTATTCAGCATGCTTGAATCAATGCTTTTGTGTTCGCCGCTTTCAGTATAGTATTGAAAGAGTTCTTTACCGGGAATATCCCTGCAATCTTTAACTGCTTTTGCCAGCCTTTTATTATGAAGCGAAATATTGTGCAAAACACCTCGTTTGCCTTTAAAGGCAAACGTTATTTTACTGCCGTTGATCTTTACGTGCTTATCTTTTAAAGTTGTTAATCCAAAAGAACCATTTGCTTTTTCATACTCTGCATTGCCCACACGTATGTAAGTTCTTTCCATTAAACTTATAACGGTTGCCAGCACTTTTCTTTCTGAGAGTTCTTTTAGCTGCAGGTCTTCTTCTACCTGTAAACGCAGTTTGGGAAAGGCTTTGCCAAATTCAAACATGCGATGAAATTTGGTTTCATTTCGCAGTGTATTCCATAAAGCATGATAACGGTATTGCTTGCGGTTTTTGACATCATAACCTGTTGCCTGTATATGCCCGTTCTGGTAATAACAGATCCATACATTAGTCCATGCAGGTGGTAATACAAGTTTTTTTATACGCTCTAATTGCTTTTCATCTTTAAGCGCACCATTTTTAAACTGATAAGAAAAACCGCTGCCTTTTTTAATGCGTAAAATGCCTTGTTCCTTATCGGTTACATAAATAAGTTTTGCAACCTCAGCGGCACGCGAATAATCTTTGATGATGTCTACAAACTCATTATGCGATATGTTTACTCCTTCCATACCACGCGGTATTTATTTAGTATAGCACAATTAATGTATAAGGCTTTCTATAGCTTTAAGAGAAAGTGGTTTTTCAATTATGGTAAGCCTTGGATCTTCGGGAAGCGAGGGGATAGATTTATAAGCGCTGATTAAAAAAATATTTGCCTGCGGAAGCGCCTCCAGCAGGTACTTCGCTTTTGACCATCCCTGCGAATCGGGCAGGTTATTATCAAGAAAAACAATATCAGGGAAAAAATCAAGTGCTTCCCTGATGCCGTCAGAGAGCTTATGTGACATTACTACTTCAAAATTTTGTTTGGTAAAAAAGTTCTTAAGCAGGATGCACAAATCCATCTCGTCGTCAATTATCAAAACTTTTCTTAAACTCATGGGTATTTATACAATAAAAAATATGCCTAACTTCTTTTTAAAGAGTTGGTTATTAAAATACAATTAAAAAATATCATGTAATTATTGTATGGCTGCGGCACGTTCCCAATAAAAATGTATCTGCTCTACAATAAAAAGCAGTTCATCAAAACCAGTTGGTTTTATGATATAAGTATTTGCGCCAAGATCGTAACAGTTCCTGATCTCCTTTTCATTTTTAGTAGTCGTAAAAATAATAATGGGTATTCTTTTGAACAAATGATGCTGCTTCAGCTCATGCAATACCTCACGGCCATCCTTTTTGGGCATATTCAGATCAAGCAAAATAATATGGGGCGGATTTTTTTCGGCTGCAGCGTTCAGGTGCGACATTAATTCAATTCCATTTTCTACAAATTCAAGTTTGTCTGTAAAGCCTTTTTCTTCAAAAGCGGTTTGAATCAGGAACCTGTCATCTGCGTCATCCTCAGCAATCAAAATGGTCATCTTTTGAAATTTGTGTAAAAATATATGTATCTAAACAATAACCGGATTGTATTACGAATTGATGACAGGAAAATATAAATGAATAGTTGCGCCATTATCTTCTGTACCGTCAGCATCAATCCATCCGCCATGATTCACCATAATGCGTTTGCAAATGGCGAGCCCCATTCCTTTGCGCCTGATCTCATCGCTGCCATAATTATGAAGCCGCTGAAAAGGCATAAATAATTTCTCTTTGAAAGAAATATTAAACCCAACGCCATTATCCTGGAATTTTACATAATAATATTCTTTGTAAGAAGATTGCTTAGGCAGGTTCTTTATTGTGTTGTCTCTGACTTTTTGCGATGAGATAATAATTACCAAACTTCTCTTTTGCGATTGAAATGCCAATGAATTAGAAAACAGGTTGGTAAACAATCGTTGCAATTGTTCTTCACTGCCCTGAACAACCGGCAGTTCGCTTTTAATAATTTTACAATTGCACGCCTGTATTTCTTTGTGAAAGCTTGTTTCAACAGATTCAATAATATCTTTTAAATTGACACTGCCAGTTGACTTTTCAGCCTGAACAATATGCGTAAGATCGGAAAGGTCAAAAATGAGTCCGCTAAGCTGTATTGCAGAATTGTTTATTCTTTCAATTATCTGCATGGGTTGTTCATCAAGTTTATTTCGTGTTATTATGCGTAGCCTGTCTGAAAATATTCTTATTTTCCTGATAGGTTCCTGAAGATCGTGCGAAGCTGCAAAAGCAATTTGTTCCAGCTCTGTATTGTTTTGATTCAGCCTTATAACATTTTCTTCAAGCGAAGTTTGATAAAGCATTCTTTTCTTAAACTCAATAAATATCCAGATGCCAAGAACAGTAATAATGATCAATACTCCTACGAATAACAACGTAAAATTGTTAACCAGTTTATCCTGGTAATAATCTATTTGTTTATTCCTGTATGTTAACTTGTCTGTTTCAATATTCGCCAGGTGTGTTGAAGCAGCCTCATATTTACTCATCAGGCTTTTGCCTTTTAAAGCCATTACATTCATCAGGCTGTCATTCTTTAGGTTTACTAAGGGTGAAAGTGCGATCAAAGAATCATCAAGTTGTAATTGTTCATCTGCAAGTATTGCTGCCTGCTCATAATATTTTGATTGCAAAGGATTCTCAGTAATAAGTTTTTTTAATGAATCAAGCGCCGGCTTTAATAGCCTGTTGGTACTTAAACATGGCTGCAGAAAAACAGAATCATGGGTGATGAGAAATGCGCGGGTCCCGCTTTCGGCATCTTTCAGTAAAGACTCTGCATAATTAATTTGATTAATAACAACGTAAGCGTGTACGGCTTTCTGATTATAAGACTCCAGTGAATTAAGGTGCCGGTAAACAATCAATCCCAAAGAAAATAATAGTAGAATACAAATCACAAAATTCACCGTTACAAGCAGAATTGTTCTTTTTAAAGATAAAGATAGAGTCATTCGTGGATGATATTCCCCGTTTTAAGATTAATTAAATACTTTGTGTTCGAAGAAGCATTCAGATGATACTGAATTCAGTTTGGTCTTTTACTTGCATAATACGCTAACATAAATCCGAGGTGCAATTTATAACCATTATAAACAACTTATTACATGACTAAAGTTTTGGTAATTGATGATGATAGAGATATGTGCTTGCTGTTGAAGAAATTTCTTGAACGTAACAACTACGAAGTAATTGATTTTACAAGTGGCAAAAAAGCGCTTGCCTGGTATGAGGAAAATATGCCCGATATAGTATTATGCGATCTGAGGCTTGAAGATGTAAGTGGTATGGAAATATTGCAGAAGATGAAAGCAACTAATCCGTCATTGCCTTTTTTAATCATCACGGGTTACAGCGATGTGCGCAGTGCAGTTGAAATTATGCGTCACGGCGCTTATGATTATATAACAAAACCACTTTTCCCCGATGAGATACTGGTTACCATAAAGCAGGCATTAGCCAATGGAGATATTGTTAGAAGTCAGCCGACAGCTCAGCCTTCAAGAAAGAAGGAAATGATGACTGAAAGTTATACTACGGATGCAGGTTTTGAAATGCATGAAAATTATGTAATAGGCCCCAGTGCGGCATTTCAGCAAATATTGAAACAGGTTAAACTGGTTGCCCCCACCAATTACAGTGTAATTATTTATGGCGAAACGGGTAGTGGTAAAGAAGCAATTGCCAACGAAATACACAGGCACAGCAAACGTGCAAAAGAACCGTTCGTAGCAATAGACTGCGGCGCTCTGAGTAAAGATCTTGCAGCGAGCGAATTATTTGGCCATGAAAAAGGTTCGTTTACCGGTGCTTTAAATCAGAAAACAGGAAGTTTTGAATTGGCAAATGGAGGAACTATTTTTCTTGATGAAGTTGCTAATCTTTCTTATGAAGTGCAGGTTTCCTTATTAAGGGTTGTCCAGGAAAGAAAAATGCGCCGCGTGGGTGGCACAAAAGATATTGAGCTTGATGTAAGAATTCTTGTGGCAAGTAATGAGAAGCTCTGGAACGCAACACAGGCAGGTAAATTCAGAGAAGATCTTTACCATCGCTTTAATGAGTTTAGTATTGACATCCCACCATTACGCGAAAGAAGAGAAGACATAATGCATTTTGCAAATCATTTCCTTCGCGTAACAAATAAGGAGCTTGAAAAAACGGTAACAGGTTTTTCACCGGAAGTAGTTAATGCCTTCAATAATTATGTTTGGTATGGCAATCTGAGAGAACTTAGAAATGTTGTAAAACGTGCGGTGTTGTTAAGTGATGATGATGTTGTGGAATTAAAAAGCCTTCCGTTTGAAATAACCAATTATGAAAAAATAAATGAATTTATACCAACGCAGTCTGTAAGGCACATTGAAGTAAAAGAACCTGAAGTAATTCAACAACCTCAACTACATCGCCCGGTTACACTTGATCTGAAATCTGCAAGCATAGATGCGGAATATGAAACCATTCTCGCAGCATTAAAGCAGGCCAATTTCAACAAAAGCAAAGCAGCAAAACTTATGAAGATCCACCGGAAAACTTTATACAATAAAATAAAAGAATACCAGTTAATGAATAACAAGTGAAGCGGATTAAGTGCTTAAAATAAATAATGAATGACTACTAACACAAACATAAATGTGCTTATAATAGATGATGATGAAGATGATTATTTTATTACAAGCGATTATCTTAAAAATATTACAGGCAAAAGTTTTATTATAGACTGGTGTTTTAATTATAGCAATGCATTAGATGAAATCAAACGACAGAAACACGACGTTTATCTTGTTGATTACAGGCTTGGTGTAAAAACCGGTATTGATCTTATTAAAGAAGCAGTAAAGCTTGATGCCAATGCACCATTCATTTTGCTTACCGGTAAAGGAGATAAACATATTGATGAAGAAGCAATGAAACTCGGTGCGTTTGATTACCTTATAAAAGGTGAATTAAGCAGCGAAAAATTAGAACGTTCTGTTCGTTATTCTATTGATCGTGCAAAAACCTTAAATGAAATAAGAGCACAGGAAAAAAAGTATCGCAATATTTTCAATAAGTCAAGCGATGCTTTATTTGTTGCAGATGAAAAGCTTTGTCTTATTGAAGTAAATACAGCTTTCAGCACTTTACTTTCATGCGAAGAAAATTTTCTTTATAAAATAAAACTCTCAGAGCTTCTTACAGATAATTATTTATCAAGAAAGCTTACGGAAGAACTTAAGCACAAAGGTTATATTGAAGGATGGCAGGCTGAAATACGCTATAAAAAAAATCAATCGAAGCAATGCATTCTTTCAGCAACCAAAGAAAAAACCGTAGAAGGCAAAACATATTTCCAGGGTATCATTCATGATATAACATTGATAAAAAAAGCAGAGCGCGCTACGTTGCGGGCAGAAAAATTAGCTGCTACGGGAAGGCTTGTACGCACGCTTGCACATGAAGTAAGAAATCCTATCAACAATATAAACCTTGCGTGCGAGCATTTACACAACATAGACAAATCAGAAGATAATGCGTTGTATTACGATATTATTGACCGCAACAGCAGCCGCATAAATATATTGATTAAAGAACTGCTGAACAGTTCAAGGCCTTCTGAAATGCAGTTAAAGGAGAATATATTGCAATCTGTTATTGAAGAGATCGTATCCATTGCCAAAGACAGGATTAATCTTAAAAATATTGTGCTGCAGGTTGAGCAACCTTCCGAGCTTATAAATATTTATTGTGATTATGAAAAACTGGTGATAGCACTGCAAAATATTTTAATTAATGCAGTTGAAGCAATTGATCATGATGAAGGCCGGATTTCCATCAGGATAAAAAAAGATAGTGAGCATGCAATCATCGAAATAACAGACAACGGATCAGGAATTGAAGAAGATAAAATACCAAGATTATTTGAACCATATTATACTTCAAAAAGAAATGGTATTGGCCTTGGCCTTGCATCAACTTTAAATATTATACAGGCGCATGGTGGCAGTATAGAGGTTTCATCTGAAGTAAAAAAATCAACAACCTTTATAGTTACATTGCCATTTAAAACCATGTAATATTTTGGCTACATGGGGAATATACTTCCCGATAAAAAAGTATAATCAGATTAAAGTTTATTGTCACTGTTGCAAAATCAAACTGGCATATTTTTTACAAGTATTACTTAAAAAATTCACCTTAAAATTTTTAAGTATGAGAAGCATTTTATACATCATCGCTGTTATACTAATAATAGGATGGTTATTGGGAGTTTTCGTCTATAGCGCTGCAGGACTGATACATATTTTATTAGTGCTCGCAATTATATCTTTATTGCTCGCGCTTATTGGCGGAAGAGGAACACCATAGTAGTTATTGTGTGATAGTAATTAGTAATAATTGAAATCAAACCGGCTAAGCCGGTTTTGATTTTTAAATAATTTTATGAAAAATGTTTTTAAACGCTCTGCAAAAAAATCAATCCTATAAAAAATTACGCTCTAAATATTATCGCATGATGTAACGGCTACTCTAAATTTTCAATAATGCGAAACAAACAAGCATTGCTTGCAGTTTTAATTGTTTTTACTGTAGCAATTTTCAGTTGTACAAAAGAGCCGTTAAACAATCTTACACAGGAAGAAACAAGAATTTATGTTACCAACAGCGACACTACTGTAAATTTCGGAGCGTATAAAACTTACAGTATTGCAGATTCAGTTTCAGTTTTAAACGATAATCAATCATATAAAGACCTCACCCCTGTTGACCAGGCTTATATTAATGCAGTAAATACATACATGCAGCAGCGTGGATATGTATTGACTGATAAGAACAGTAA
Organism: Bacteroidota bacterium; assembly: GCA_013286425.1. Taxonomy (GTDB): domain Bacteria; phylum Bacteroidota; class Bacteroidia; order Chitinophagales; family Chitinophagaceae; genus Parafilimonas. The sequence continues at coordinate 6,247 of JABDFS010000018.1, read as the reverse complement.
CCCTGATATAGGTATTGATGTTAATCGTATTTACAGCACATCAACAGGTTATTACAGTTACGATGATTACTGGGATGAATATGGCGGTTATTGGGATCCGTACTATTGGGGTTATAGTGGTTATGGCTATTATGTTCCTGCTTCGTATGGCATTTACCAGGTAACAGAAGGAGCAGTAAGCATAGACATGCTTGATCTTAAAAATGCAAACAGCAAAGGCAAAATAGATATTGTATGGAACGGCCTGATACGCGGCGAAGGAATTTTTGATGCAGCCACTGCAGATTCAAGTGTAAAGGCCTTATTCGATCAGTCAACTTATTTACATTCTAACTAAAAAGTTTTTTATGAAAGCAATAAAAATATTTGCCTTTACTATGTGTGTACTTTTTGTATCGCATGTAAACGCACAAAAAGGCGAAGTGAAATTAAATATTGAATACAGTTATGCATTGCCAACCGGAAGTTTTAAAAATGATGTCATAAGTAATGGCTCACCACGCGGCGCAATTGGTGATTTGTTATATAACATTAATAATAAATTTTCTGTTGGATTAGGTTTAGGTTTCCAGGATTTTTATCAGAAATACCCGAGAGCATTATATAATACAGGTGATAAAGAAGTTACTTCTGCAGTATTGAGTAATTCTGTGCAAATTATACCGCTGTTAGCCAAAGCAGAATTTTATCCTTTAGGTGATAAAAAAGGAATGATTCAACCATATATAACTGCAGGTGCAGGCCTTGGTATTGCAACCTTTACACAATATCTCGGAGAATTTGGAAGTAGTGATAATTCAGGAAGCTTTATGTTCCAGGGAGGCGCGGGTGTTGAAATACCATTCAGTAAATTCAGTCATGCAGGCGTAAGATTAGGCGCTAATTATAATATGATCAATTATAATCGTAGTGGTTTCAGCAATTTCAACAACGTTAATTTTCATGCAGGTTTATTTTTCCCTTTGAAATAAATTTTGTGTGTGCAAATAATTTTCACAAACAATATATCCTTTTAGCATACCATTTGTTTTATTACAACAAACAATAAAAATTAATTATGAAAAAAAAATTGTTCAAATATCTGCTGGCAACACTTATTTTAATTTCTGCCGCCGTATCAAGCCAGGCGCAAACACGGGTATATGTAAAAGTTAGACCAACGGCTGTTGTTGCAGTAAGGCCTGCTACACCACATCCTAATTATGTTTGGGTAGCCGATGAATGGACTGTAAAGAATGGCGCCTATGTGCAGGTTCCGGGATATTGGGCTGAACCACGTGCCGGTTATGTATGGGTTCCCGGGCATTGGGTAACAGAAGGAAGAGGTGATTATTGGGTTGCCGGGCATTGGAAAAGAGTTTAATTAATTCATAGCATTTTTATGTAAAGCCGTTATTGATTAACGGCTTTTTTGTTGCCTGAATAATATTCAACATACTTTTGAAACAAACATTTTATATTGAATAACTGGAACGATACCATTGTTGCTATTGCTACGCCACCGGGCATTGGCGCTATTGGTGTGATAAGAATAAGCGGCGATAAAGCAATTGACATTATAGATTTACTTTTTGCAGGTAAAAATTTATCCGAACAATTATCACATACACTGCATGTAGGAATTTTAAAAGATAATGATGAAGTTATTGATGAAGTAGTGGTTTCACTATTTAAAACGCCTCGCTCCTATACAGGAGAAAATGTTGTGGAGATATCCTGTCATGGCTCTGCATTCATTCAACAAAAAATTATTGATGCATGTATTAAACACGGAGCACGTATTGCAAAACCAGGCGAGTTTACGCAACGTGCTTTTTTAAATGGCAAGCTTGATCTGACACAGGCAGAAGCCGTAGCAGATCTTATAGCAAGTAATACAGAAGCAAGCCGCAAAACAGCATTGCAGAATATGCGCGGCGGTTTTTCAAATGTGTTGCAACAATTGCGCGAACAGTTGCTGAAATTTTCTGCATTGATAGAATTAGAACTTGATTTTTCGCAGGAAGATGTTGAGTTTGCTGATCGCACACAGTTATATGAACTGATAACTTCTGCAGAAAAAACAACCGGCGATCTATTGCAATCGTTTAAACTTGGTAACGTAATCCGCAATGGTGTGCAGGTTGCTATTATTGGGAAACCGAATGCAGGAAAATCTACTTTACTCAATACATTGTTGAATGAAAACCGTGCGATAGTAAGTGAGACTGCCGGCACTACAAGAGATACTATTGAAGAAGTAATAAATATTGAAGGCATTTTATTCAGGCTGATTGATACAGCGGGAATCAGAGCAAGCAGTAATGAAATTGAAAGCATAGGCATTGAAAAAAGTTTTGAAAAAATGCGCATCGCTGATATAGTACTGTACATATTTGATTGCGCGCAGGAAACAACAGAACAACTCACACATCAGCAGCAACAATTAATATCAGAAAATAAAAATTACATTCTTACAGGCAACAAGCTTGATCTTATGAATGCTGATGACATCATTAAAAAATTTGAAGGCCTTGATGTGCTTTTTATTTCTGCGAAAGAACATACACATGTAAACCTTTTAAAAAAAGAATTGGTTGATAAAGTAATAAGTGGCCAGCTTGAACATGAAAATATAATCATTACAAACGCAAGGCATTTTGAAGCTTTGCAAAAAGTAAATGATGCGTTGATTGATATAAGACAAGGCATGGATGATAAAATTCCCGGCGACCTTATTGCGCTTGATATACGCCGGTGCCTGCATTATTTGGGAGAGATTACAGGCCAGATAACAAATGAAGACCAATTAGATTACATCTTCAGTAAGTTTTGTATCGGGAAGTAAACATCAGACATAAATAACACGTTTCACTGCGGGTACTTTCTCACACTACGAATTATTTTCGCCTTTCTTCGCATTTAGTTGCCTTTGTTAGTCATTTATTGATCACTAAATCGATTACTAATTTGGGTTTGTAATCAAATAGAAATTAAAGGGACAAATTATAGGCAACAACAATAGAGTCTATACACAATGATACAATAGTTAACAGGGAAATGTAATTGAGTAAGTTGATTTCGAAAATATTAGTTATAAAAAGCATCATTCTTGCATTGACATAATAGTCCGGATTTAAAGCAAAGTTTAATAATGATAAAAAATGGTTTAGTTCTTTTAGTTATTTCAATATTGGTTTTAGAAAATACAATCCCGTCTGAAGATACTGTTAGCATTAGTAAAGATTCAGAAGTTTCTATAATTGATACGCTCCCTCCGCCATATGCCACAAAATCATCACGCAATTATAGTGAAGTTATCGGCTGGCATAATGGAAAAACGCCAGTTGCACCGGAAGGGTTTATAGTTACAAAATTTGCTGATAAACTAAATAATCCGCGCTGGATTTATGTTGCAGGCAATGGTGATGTCTTTGTATCTGAAGCAAACACAACCTTAACCGGAATTGTAAGATTTGGAGCCGGCATCTCCCGCAAAATAAAAACACAGCATTATGGCAAAAGCGCTAACCGCATTACCATGTTTAGAGATAGCGATAAAGATGGTGTATATGAAAGCCGGTATGTATTTGCACAAGGATTAAATCAACCTTTTGGAATGCTGATATTGAATAACCATTTTTATGTTGCTAATACTGATGCGTTACTTCAATTCAATTATAAAACAGGTGATACAATATTAAGAGGTGAAGGGAAACCAATCGTTGTGCTGCCTGGTGAAGGTTATAATAATCATTGGACAAGAAATATAATTACTAATAAAACAGGCGATAAAATTTATATCTCGGTTGGCTCGGGCAGTAATGCAGCAGAGCATGGTATGGATGAAGAAACTGGTAGAGCAAATATTCTTGAAGTAAACCCTGATGGAAGCGGTAAAAAAATATATGCAAGTGGTTTACGCAATCCTGTCGGCATGGATTGGGCTTCCGGCACAAACAACTTGTGGACTATTGTAAATGAAAGAGATAATCTTGGAGACGATCTTGTTCCTGACTATTTTACCAGTGTAAAAGGAGGCGGTTTTTATGGATGGCCTTACTCCTATTTCGGTAAAAACATTGACCCCCGCGTTAAAGATCAACGCCGTGATCTGGTAGACAAAGCAATTGTACCTGATGTTTCTTTGGGTTCACATACAGCATCACTTGGCTTAGCTTTTTATAACAAACAATCCTTCCCGCTTAAATATCATGGTGGTGCTTTCATAGCACAACATGGATCCTGGAACCGCTCTGCATTAGCAGGATACAAGGTTATTTTTATTCCGTTTAATAATGGTAACCCATCAGGTGAAGCGGAAGATTTTTTAACCGGGTTTATTGCTAATGCTTCAAAAAGCAAAGTCTGCGGCAGGCCTGTTTGTGTGGCTTTTCTTAATGATGGTTCTATGCTTGTAACGGATGATGCAAGCAATACTATATGGAAAGTAAGTGTAAAACATTAGTGCACTTATTTCTTATTTGTTTTATAAACAGGTGGCTTAATACTTGTTTGAATATGTAAACGAAGTATATGTCAGATAACAAGAATAAGCAAGATGGCCGGGATCGCGTGCGGGTAGATTTAAATGATCCTTCAGAAGTGGAATATTTTCATCAACAATTTCCCAATAAAACACACGAGCAGATTAAAACAGCTATTAAATATGCCGGTCCTTTAAGAAGAGACATTGAACAGTATTTGAAATAAGCTAAAGCAAAGAAGATTTTAACCCATTTGCGCTGCAACATTAATTTACTTGAAAAATCAGTTCTACAGAGATAAAGCAAGTCCAATCATTTTATTAAGAAATAAATGGTAACGATTACATTGTTTGCTTTAGCTTATACCAATACATGTCATATATAAGCAAACAAAAATTTTAAATCATTTAAATCTTGTAATGTGAAAAAACATCTTTACGCAGCAATGCTTCTTGCTCTTCCGCTTTTTGGAATTGCACAAACAAAACCAGCTATCAAAAGCAATGCGGTCGCACCGCGTTCAAATTCCTGGTCGCTGATCGGTAACGGTAGCCTTAATGACTCCGTAAATTTTTTAGGAACTACAGATCAGCATCGCCTTATCTTCAAGGTTAACAACAGCAAGTCGGGCTTTATCGATTTCGACTCGCTTCAATCCAACACGGCTTTTGGTTACCAGACCCTTGTTTCACCAAGTCAGTATGCTATCAATAATGCAGCATTTGGTTACCAGGCGCTTGATCACAATACATTTGGTCACGACAATGTTGCAATGGGTGTTAGAGCTTTATCTACAAACGATGGCAACTACAATATAGCGATCGGATCAAGTGCACTCAGTTCAAACATCGGCGGGGGAGAGAATGTTAGTATAGGTTTTAACGCACTCCTGAACAATCAATACGGCAGCGATAACGTGGCCATTGGGTTGGGTGCATTGCAAAATAGTATGTCTTCCTCCAACACTGCCACGGGTCATTCCGCCATGTATAACAACACATCAGGCACATACAATGTAACCAATGGTTATCTTTCTTCATACAATAATACAATAGGCAGTGATAATACCGCTACCGGTGCAACTGCTTTATTTAATAACACCACCGGCTATTATAATACTGCTTTTGGCATGCAGGCGCTGATAACAAATCAAACAGGTATGCGTAACACGGCAGTGGGTGCTTATGCCGATGTAAGTGAGCCTAATTTTAAGAATAGCACAGCCATCGGTTTCGATTCAAAAGTTGATGCCAGTTTCAAAGTTGTAGTAGGCAATGCATTTGTAAAAAGTATCGGCGGCGCAGTAGGCTGGACCAATTATTCTGATGAACGAATTAAACAGGATATAAAAGAGAATGTGCCGGGACTGGCTTTCATTAACCAGTTGAGGCCTGTTACCTATCATTTCAATACAAAGAAAGAAGAAGAATTGATGGGCAAAAAAGATTCATTAAACGAAGCAGGCGAAAGCAAAATGGAGAGCATCCAGTTCACCGGTTTCCTGGCGCAGGAAGTGGATAAAGCGGCTAAAAAAATAGGTTATGATTTTAGCGGTGTAGATAATCTCGGCAAGATTATGGGCTTGCGTTATAGCGAGTTCGTAGTGCCGCTGGTAAAATCGGTTCAGGAGTTAAGTGCAAAAAACGATAGCCTGCAAAAAGCATTTGATGCATTGGAATCAAGGCTGAATACTATAGAAGCCAAATTAAGCAGCCTGCAAGGCACAGGCCTTGCTGCACAATCTTCTGTATCTGCAGCAACAACATCCAACACTTTATCTG